>PXCO01000038.1 GCA_003565295.1 Cyclobacteriaceae bacterium | reverse complement strand
TGATGGGTTTGTTCACCGGGATTTGGGGAATATTGTTCGCCACTCCGTTGCTGGTGGTAATTATTAACCTGGTTCAGGAATATTACGTGGAAAGGGCAATAGAAACCGAAGCATCTCAATAGCAAGTTTTTTCTGTATTCAGAGAAAGGAGATGTAACGTTCATGGGCTTTCACCACATGTTCCAAGAAAGTGAGATGCGCTGTTTTATAAATTGATAAGAGCACAATTAAAAAGGAAGTCCGATGTCGAATAGATAAACAAAACCAGCTATTTTAAGCCAAAAGGCTCTTCCAAAAAGCTGGTTTTGTAATCGTTTAATTTTAAAGGTGAATGATTTTCCCGTTGTTTATGTCCTCAAACAGGTTGAGGCTTTCCGCATCCGGATTAATAAGGGCACCAAAACTGGTATCTACCAAAATGCCCCAACCTCCACCTTTGGCAATTTTGCTGTTTTTAAACTGCAACCCCGCACCACCAGGGAAAACCCCAATACTGGCACTTCTCCCCCCAGACCAGGGTAATGCCAGGCCTCCGGCTCCTGAAATCAGTGTATGTTCCATGGCATTTTGCCCACTGGAAGATTTAAATATAATCCCTCGCCAAAACCCTTTCTGATCTTCAGCGCCTTTAAAGGTTATCTTTTTTTGAGGCGTACCTATGGCCTCCAAATAACCATTTTGGAGGATGGCTAACATGGCATGCTGTGTGAATTCAAGTGTAACACCTGGCAACAATTTCAACCCCGATATTACATCTAGCTGGTTGGGGATAAAGAAAGGCATTCCATCGGGAAGTGGTGCCCACACGGTTTCTTGAGTGGCTTGAAGGGAGTACCCTAAAACCTCTACAGATGGAAATTGATTTTGGGAAAAAACCAAATTGGCTTCATTTAGCCTGCTTACCAGGGACGCGGGAAGGGCAATCGTTCTTTCCTTAATGCCTATAAAGGTAAGGCCGACGAAATCTCCTAAATGCGCACCCGGCTCAATATAGAGGCCATGAGAATTGCTTCCTATAATCTTGGTGTTTGCCAAATGGAGTTTCCCACCATCTCCTGCGTTGTCTATTCCTACTGCGGCGCTCTTGTCCATACCATACCCTCTTTGGTTGTTGCCGGCGTTTCTGATTTCCACCCACTCCAAGCGGTTTTGGTCACTTCCGGAATGCAGCACCAAGCCACCCCATTTTTGTCCTCCTGAAGGCCATACGTCAATAATAATAGGATCCTCTTGGCTTCCCTTGGCATGTAGGGAACCATCTACCCTTAAGAATTTATCCGAGGCCACCTCAAGCTTTATTCCTTTTGACAAGGTGAGCTCGGACTTAACCACCACGTCTTCTTTGACCCTATATTTAGTGTTTTGGCCGAGTTTGTTCCAAGTTACCTGGCCATCCATATCCAGCACACTTCCTACGAGTTCGATGACATTGTTGGCTGCATTGTTTGCTTCAAAAAGGGATTCACTGTCTACCTTATGGGCCATATTTACCGGCACCACTAGGTTGATGCCGTCATTTTCCCTGAAAACGTTGTTGCCAAAATCAAAAGTGGCTGTTTGGTTTATCCAAATGCCGTGGCCTTGGGACCTATGGATGGTGGTATGGGAAATATTGAGATAGGCATTATGGGTGAGACTAAGGGCCGTGGCATGAGGTACAGGATAGATGGTATTACTGCCAGCATCACTCACCTCGACATGTTCAATGATGTTCAACGGGTTGCTGGACTGAGATATGATCCCGGCCCAATAGCCTTTGGTCGGTAATTTTCCAATAAATTGGATTTTTTTGTCAGGTAAACCCTTGGCAACTAATGTCCCTTCTTCGAACACCTTCAAGCTTTTTTTCTCCTCAAATGCGATGACCACTCCTGGTTGAACGGTCAAGGCTGCCTTGACCCCAAGGTTTACCGTCACCAGGTAGTCCGGGATTGATGGGTCTTCGTGGATATCCACCAATACCCTGTTTTGGAGGATATCCCGGTCAAGGACTATGGGACCCTCTTGGTTCCCTACTACAGCCGTAAGCTTTACTACTACCCTGTTTTCCCCTGTCTCGTTGGCTATTTTTAACTCAATTTCATAGTTGCCTAGTTGATCGGGGGTAAAAACTGGTTTTACCTCTATGGCTTTTTCCAAGGCAGCATTGCTGTTTTCCGGTTTGGATTTTAGGGTCCACAAGTAGGTGAATGGTTTGTTGTTCCCGTCTTTGGAAGCGGAACCATCTAATTCTACCTCAACCCCCAATGGTATCACCCTATCAGTGCCTGCATGGGCTTCTAGTTTGTTTGACAAACTCGGTTTTTTTTCCTCCTCATTGCAGGAAAGTAAAACCATTAACCACCAACTGGAAAGAATTATTTTTTGGAATGTTTTCATAATTGAAAGAATTGGAAATTTAAAGTTGTTTGCCAAATGGATGGAAACTTTAGGCAAAAGGTTGCCAGTTATACTTTAAATCCTTTCAAAACCACATGTTTATGTGCCTCCCTGAGGGGGGGATGTATACAGACCTATTCAAACTTTCCGTAATGTAAATTTCTCAGAAGTAGGCGCCTGCTTGGTTTTGGTAAACTCTCCGTTTCGGCATCTGGAAAAAATAGAAACCCACAATCATTAGAAAGGCGTAAAGGGAAAACTTGCTCATGAATTCCCACTTCCCACCTTATTTTTGGATCAATTCAAGAAGCATTTCGGGTTCGTCTGTCGTGATATAATCCACCCCTTGCTCCAATAGCCATTCCATATCCTCCCGGTTATTGACAGTCCACACGTTGATGTTTAATCCCAACTCCCTAGCCTCTTCAAACCAATTAGGGTTTTCCTTCATTACACGTATGTTATAATCCAGCCCAAAATATCCAGCCTCCTTAAGCTCTTGAGGACTCTTGTCACCATTCAGATAAGCTACATTGGCATCTGGATCCAACTCGATAATTTGGAGTCCTATATCATGGTCAAAGGTGATATAGTCCACCCATTTTTCAGCACCAAGAGACTTTACCAATTCCACACATTTGTCGGCAAGTTCAATCCCTCTATCGGTACTTACTTTGGATGGTTTCACCTCAAAAATCAGCTTGGTTCGATTTTGGGTCATGCCTTTTCTGAGATATTCCTCGGCTGTGGGAAGCCTTTCACCATTCGATAGTCTCAATTGGGATACCTCTTCGAAAGTGGCAGATTCTATTACCAAACCCTCATAGTCTGCGTCATGGTTTAAGACTAAAACCCCATCAGCCGTCATCCAAACATCAAACTCTGAACCTGCGCAACCTATATCTATAGCCCTTTGCAAAGAGGCTATGGAATTTTGGGGTAGTCCTTCGGTTTTCCATGCCCCTCTATGGGCGATTACCGGGTTGTTCAGAAAAGTTTCGGGTGCAGGTCCACAAGCCGAGAGGCTTACCAAAAGTAAGCCAAGTAATAGTAAGATTTGGGCATTCATGCTGTAACTGATTGATTTAAAGAAATGATTACAATTATACGTCATTTTTTATCAAAAGGCTTTTTGTCTATTTGAAAATAAAAGAGGCTGTCAAATTTAGACAGCCTCTTTTATTAATTTAGGATCAATTCATCAGGTAATGTATTACTTGCTGAAGGCCTTAAAATCTTTCTGTACATCCTTATCTTTTACCGCTTTGCCGGAATAAACAAGGATTCGGTGCTTAAAGGTCAAGGATTCCCCATCTTTGAGGGAATGGTTAAGTTCTTCCTTCCCTCCGCTCATGGCTTTCTGTCCTAGTGGGTTGGCTGCATAGAGCCCATAACCCCGGGCATGCCAATAAGTGGGGTAACCCACATTGTCCGGATGGTCTAAAATGGCCACTGAAATGTTTTCACCTTCAATAGTTCCGCTTAAGTTCATCCATTTTGCCCTGGTTCCCCATACGTCGTCACCTTCCAAACCTTCACTACTTTTGTACATGCCTGTCACACCTTCATTATTCATGGTGGGAACATCGGTGGGATTCCCCTGTGCATCGGTGAATTTTTCTGGTTTGTCAGAAGGGTGTTCCAGTTGACGGGCCATGCGTATGCCCAACATACCTTCTTTATTGTCGGTAAAGGACACTTTTTGTCCGTGGGCTGTCAGTGTGGTAATCCGGTCAATGGATCGTTTATCGCCCTTGCCTTTAAAAACGAATGTCGTCTTTTCTTTTAATAACACCTTGCCTTGGTGATCCACCCAATCCATGGCCACCTCTAGGACCCCTTCATCGTTTCCACTCTGCAAACGGAGGATCTCCCTGTGCTTGATGCTTCCATACTTGGGCTTCCGTTCGGCAGGAATTGCATCGGAATTATTCCAAAAATCCAAACCGTTGACATCTCCGTAATTCAGCCAAAGTCCTACATGATGAGGGTGGTCCACTCTTTCTCCAGGTCTGCTGGCAATAGGATACCCCCTTGTCACGAAAGTACCTTTGGAGGTTTTGATGGGATATAAGACAGGTTTCTCAATACTCTCAGGATAGATATAGGAGGTGAAATGCTCTCCATCTATGATCACATCCACCTTTTTTTGATCATCATTCCTCACTAATTGGATTCTTTCGTTCTTATCCATAGGGTCAACAATGTTGCCTGCTGAGGCCATATGGGCCATACCAATCACCAACAACAATAGCAGTGACATAAATAGAAAATAATAATTTTTTGTTTTCATATACAGCATCAGTATTTAAAGACTTTGCCTCCCGCCATTACTTCTTGTTTGTCCCGGTCAAAGGTTACAAACTCCCCTGTTCTTAGGGCAGCGGTAGTCATGATATTTGCTATGGAGTGGTTGTAGCCTGCCATTACATCGGCATTGGGCTTTTTGCGGTTTCTCACGCATTCCATCCAATTCTTCATATGCGCTGAGGTGAGGTTATCAGCTCCTGTATCTGCCCCTGTTTCTACCTGGATCACCTCAGAAAGAGACATTTCAGGCAGCTTGTTTTCTTTCATGCCCATAGCTTTAGCATGTCTTTCATCTAGGCCTCCATTGGGGGTCACCATATTGGTGTCTAGGTTCAGTTCGCCACCATTAGAAAAGTAAATTTCTTTGGTACCTCCGGCAGAGTTGGTAAACCTGGAGGAATAGATGACCTGAAACCCCTTGGACATGTCGTCATATGGGCCATAATCAAACACTGCAGTCATGGTGTCAAAGTTTTTCCTGCCATCGTTCCAGAGGTAAATGCCCCCGTTAGCGGCCACACTCCTGGGATGCTCTAGCCCGGTAAACCAGTGTACGGTATCAATTTGGTGCGCCATCCACTGTCCGGGTATTCCAGAAGAATAGGGCCAGAACAGGCGGAATTCGAGGTATTTTCGTGGGTCCCAAGCCTCCTTGGGTCGGTTCATAAGGTACCTGTCCCAATCTGTGTCTTCCTTACGTATTTTATCCACAAGGCTTGGCCTTCTCCATCTCCCGGGTTGGTTCACATTCCAGGTCATTTCCACGGCCACTATATCTCCAAATTGCCCGGAACGGATAAAGTCATTTGCGGCATGGTAGTTTTGCCCACTTCGTCTTTGAGAGCCGACCTGCACAATTTTGCCGGTTCTTTCCACTGCTTCTCTGGCAGCCCTGTTGTCTTCCATGGTTTCGGCAAAGGGTTTTTCCACATAGACGTCCCTACCGGCTTCCACGGCCTCCTTGGTATGCAAGGCATGCTGAAAGTCCGCAGTACTAATGATTACTGCGTCCACATCCTTCCTGTCATACAATTCATCATTGTTTCTGGCCTTGGCAATGGATTTTCCAGCCTTTTCTTTGACAAAGGCTGCTCCATCCTCTCTTCTCACCTTCCAAATATCGGAGATGGCGGTAAATTCAAAATTCAGTTCATCAGCATGTTTGAGCATGGCGGGGATCAACGCCCCCCTGCAACGGTCGGAATAGCCGACGATACCGACGTTTACACGGTCATTTGCCCCCAGGATCCTGCCATAACTTTTGGCAGAAAGACCGACTGCTCCGAAACTTGCCAAACCTGCTGTGCCAAGCACCGAATTCTTGATAAAGGTTCTTCGGGTTTTGCTGGTTTTTTTCATTGGATTAATGGTATAGTTAATTGATCATTTCTGGATTAATTGAATAGGAAAGGAAGAAATACCCTATTCCTTGCTTAAAGAATACCTCTTCATTTCCTTATAGTACTATCTTATACTTGTGTTAAGCCTTTAATTTTGGCTCCCAGCCCTTTTCATATTCCCTTTTCCATAGATTTTGGGCTTTCTTACTGTTCTTAATATGCCCATTTTTTGGATCGCATTCTAAGCTTTCACCGGTACGGGAGGCAATGTTGGCCAAGTGGCACATAAGGGTACTCTTGGCGCCCTCATCTATAGGAGACCTTTGTTCCTCCTTACCCCGGATGGCCTCAAAGAAGTTTACCACATGACGAGTGGACATTCCGCCACCACCACCAAGTTGGGTGCCTCCTTCATCACTTCCACCTGTGTTTTCTTTTACGAGTTTGCCTCCGCGGTCAAAAAGTTTATATCCTCCTCTATCTACAAATACAGATCCTTCTGTACCGTAGATAATGGTTCCCCTACCTTGGGGACCATAGGTGTTGAGTCCGTTACGGCTTTTTCCGTCCCAGTGGATGGATTTGTTGTCGCCGAATTTAAATATGGCATGCATGGTATCGTACATTTCCCACCCATCATCTGGCCAGTGGTATTTTCCTGCATCTACAATGACCTTGCTGGGAAAGTCCACCTGTAATGCCCACCGGGCAACATCCAGCTCATGGGTGGCGTTGTTACCGCTTTCAGCCGTACCGTAGTCCCATCCATACCAGTGCCAGTTGTAATTCCAGGTGTCATGAGTGTAAGGCCTTCTAGGTGCTGGGCCTTGGAACATCTCCCAATCAAGGTCGCTGGGTGGGGCAGCTTTCTCTTGGTTTGGCACTTCACCTCTGGCAGAATTGTAAAAGGCAGTGGCTTTATATACCGTGCCTATCTTTCCGTCATGGATATCCTTAATGACTTCTATACTTTCAGGTGCAGACCTTTGCTGGTTACCCATTTGGACTACCTTATTGTATTTCTTTTGATAAGCCACCAATAATTCTCCCTCATAGGGGTTGTGACTACATGGTTTCTCCACATACACGTGCTTACCGGCCTCAAGGGCCAACCAGGTTCCGGGGGCATGCCAGTGGTCGGGAGTGGCATTGATGAGGGCGTCTATTTCTTTATCCTCTATCACTTTCAATAAATTCGTCTCATGCCTAGGTGCATAGTCGATATGCTTTTTGAAATTTCCGGCAGCTTTATCGAGTTGTGATTTTTTGGGGTCACATATGCACACGAGATCCACGTTACTGGACTCCAATGCAATGGGGGCATAAAATGCGCCAAGTCTCCTCCCAAGGCCCGCAACGGCAATCTGTAGACGCTCGTTGGCGCCGATTACCCTGCGGTAACTTTTTGCAGACAACCCTGCTGTGCCAAGGGTAGTTAATCCTGCTGTAGTAAGCACGGACTTTTTAATGAACTCCCTTCTTTGATTTGATTTCTTGTTCATTTGTTCGATATTTGGATTAATTGATTGATACTAAGGAAATAAGGTTTTTACGATTGCCAACTCAAGCCCTCGGAGTTCTGCCAGTCCTTTTAACCTACCGATAGCCGAATATCCTGGATTGGTGGTTTTGCCCAGGTCATCCAACATCTGATGGCCATGGTCTGGCCGCATAGGCAGCTGCTTTCCGGTACGTTGTTGCAGCAGCACTAGTTCTCTCACCACCTCAAACATGGGCACATCCCCCTCCAGGTGATTGGCCTCATAGAAATTGCCTTCCTCATCACGCTGGGTACTTCTTAGATGTATAAAGTGAAAGTGTTCCCCATATTTTTTGACCAATTCCGGTAGATCATTATCGGCCCTTACCCCTAGAGAGCCAGTACAGAAGGTGATACCGTTGTGTTTACTGGGGTTCGCTCCAAGAATACGGTCATAATCTCTACCTGTACTCACCACTCTTGGAAGACCAAAAATTGGGAATGGTGGGTCGTCGGGATGAATACAAAGCTTTACTCCATGGGACTCAGCCACAGGCACCACCTCGCCCAAAAAGAGATTGAGGTTTTCCCCCAGCCTGTCCTCGTCAATGTCTTCGTAGGTGTCTAACGCAGCCTGGAAATCTTCCAGGGTATACCCTTCCTCGGCTCCAGGCAGACCGGCAATGATGGTGTTGATCAGTTTCTCTCTCTCCTCCTCACTCATTTCATCTGCATAGGCTTTTGCTTTGGCCAACAAAGTCGCAGGATAATCCTGGTCGGCACCAGGTCTTTTTAGGACAAAGACGTCAAATGCGGCTAATGCTTTCATTTCAAACCGCAATGCTTTTGCCCCGTTTTCTAAACCATAGGCTAAATTGGTTCGGGTCCAGTCTAAAATGGGCATGAAATTATAACAAACCGTATAAATGCCCTCAGCAGCCAGGTTTTCTAGGGTCTTCCCATAATTGCTGATGTGTTTTTCAAAGTCGCCCTTTCTAGTTTTTATACTTTCGTGTACCGGAACGCTTTCCACAACCGACCATTTAAGCCCTGATTTTTCTATCATGGCCTTTCTTTCTTTGATGGCTTCTCTGGGCCATACCTCCCCATTGGGGAAGTCATGCAAGGCGGTAACTATGCCTGTCGCACCGGATTGCCGTATATCTGTAAGGCTCACCGGGTCTTTTGGGCCATACCACCTCATGGTCTGTTCAAACATTATATTTTCTTTTATCATCATACTCCCCCAAATGCGTTGAATCCCCCATCTACTTCAATGATGGAGCCTGTTACAAATTTTGAGGCCTCACTGCACAGAAACTGTACGGCACCGAATAGCTCATCAGGGACCCCAAATCTTCCCATCGGGGTGTTTTGAATTATCAATTGCCCCCTTTCTGTAAGGCTTCCATCTGGTTGAGTAAGCAAAGTGCGGTTTTGTTCGGTAAGAAAAAAACCTGGGGCAACGGCATTTACGCGCATCCCCTCCCCGTATTTATGGGCAAACTCTGTGGCCAACCATTTGGTAAGATTGTCTATGGCAGCCTTTGCCGAAGCATACCCCATAACCCTGGTCATAGGTCGGCTAGCGGCCATGGAAGAAATGTTGATGATACTGGCCTTTTTTGTGGAGGTCATCAAAGGAAGGAACACTTTCGTAGGTAGAAATGTACCCATGTAATTGAGGTCCATAATTTTTTTTACATCTTCCCCCGATAGGTCAGTGAGAAACTGATCGGGCATAACCACCGCTCCGGGCATGTTGCCACCTGCAGCATTGATTAACCCGTCCAATTGATCAAATGATTGCTTTAGCTCTTCCCTGACCCCATCGAGTTCTTTTTCTTGCGTCACGTCTGCAACGGCTGGTACAGCAAAACCACCCTCATCCTTTATTTCTTTTACCAGTTGGTTTACCTTATCCGGGTTCCTACCCAAAATGATCAATTGGGCACCCTCATAGGCAAGGTGCTTGGACATGGCCTTACCCAATACCCCAGTTGCTCCACTAATGATAATGATCTTATTTTTTACTGAAAATAAATTTGACATACGAAAACGGTTAAAATTAATTTGCTATACTACAAAGATACACCTCTTTTCCAAGGGATAAAGTCATCTTGGTTCAGTTGAACCGCCTTGGGCTTTTCTTCGCCGCTGGCCACCTTAATGATGTATTCGAAAAGCTCATCCCCAACTTCCTCTATGGTTTTTTCCCCAGACACCACTGCCCCTGTGTCCACATCAATGATGTCTGACATTCTTTTGGC
Source organism: Cyclobacteriaceae bacterium (assembly GCA_003565295.1). GTDB lineage: Bacteria > Bacteroidota > Bacteroidia > Cytophagales > Cyclobacteriaceae > Pleomorphovibrio. The sequence continues at coordinate 15,317 of PXCO01000038.1, read as the reverse complement.
CATTTGATGATTAGAAGACACTTTAATGACCGGGGTTACTGGATTGCCGGTGGGTGTGCCAAGACCTGTGGTGAAGAGAATGATATTCGCCCCGCTACCCGCCATTGCGGTGGTGCTTTCCACATCATTTCCAGGTGAGCATAGTAAGTTCAAACCCGGTTTTTTTACCTGTTCCGTATAATCCAATACATCAACTACAGGGGAAGTGCCGCCTTTTTTGGCTGCGCCGGCAGATTTGATCGCATCGGTGATCAGTCCATCTTTGATATTACCTGGGCTGGGATTCATGTCGAAACCCGACCCTACCGCTTCCGCAGAGGCTGCATACGCCCGCATCAGCTTTACGAATTTATCAGCAGCCTCATCCGTCTGGCAGCGGTTGATGAGCTCTTGCTCCACGCCACACAGTTCTGGAAACTCGGAAAGGATGGTTTTGCCCCCTAAGGATGCCAGGGTATCCGACACATGGCCAAGCACTGGGTTAGCAGAAATTCCGGAAAACCCATCAGATCCCCCGCACTCTAGTCCTATGATAAGGTGTTCAAGTCCTGCTTCCTCTCTCGTCAATTGATTGGCATCCACTAAGGATAAGAAGGTATGCTGTATTGCGTTCTTTAAAAGGATTGCTTCAGTGCCCTCCTTTTGTTGATCAAAGATTAAAACCGGTTTTTTGCTAGACATATCGATGGCCTCCAGTTTTTGTTTTAAAATGGAGGGTTGGGCATTTTGACATCCTAGGCTGAGAACAGTAGCTCCTGCCACATTGGGATTGGCGATGTAACCAGCAATTAAGGCACATAATGCCTCAGAGTCCTGTCGAATACCCCCGCAACCCCCTTGGTGGGTCAGGAATTTAATGCCATCCACATTTTCAAATACCTTGTTTCCAGCCTCTGCCTCGGCAGTTTCCAAGTCTAATGTGGAGATACCTTCTTCTTTACCCTCTAGATAATGCTGCTTCAATTGCTTCACAAAGGCTTTATAGGGGTTAGGCTTGGCGAATCCAAGCTCCTCCACAAAGGCTTGCTTCATGATCTCAATATTTCTGTTTTCACAGAATACGAGAGGAACCACCAGCCAATAATTTGCGGTTCCCACCCGGCCATCCGGGCGATGGTACCCTTTAAAGCTGCGGTTTTTCCATTTCGAGACATTTAATGGCTTCCAAGGGGAAAAATCCCGCTTTCCGGTAAAGGGTGATGTAGCATGTTTGATGTTCTCGGTGGTGATGACCCCTCCTTTGGGAAGAGCTTCCAGGGTTTTCCCTACGATGATCCCATACATGATGATTTGTGCTCCTTTAGACATGGCGTGTATGGTGAATTTATGTTTGGCTGCCACATCCTGGTTCAAGGTGATGGATTCGCCTTCGTGGGTAACGCTTTCTCCTGCCTGTAGATCCGTAAGGGCTACCAGCACATTGTCCTTAGGATGTATCTTTAAAACCTTATGCTTCATGTGTTATAATTGTTTTAATTTGTCATCACTTGCCCTGTATTGCAGGTCGGGTAGCTTGTCCCAGCCTGCCCCTGCCTGCCCCAGCCTGCCCCGAACTCGTTTCGGGGAACTCGATTCGGGGAACTTGACCCGGGATTGTCTCGCAAATCTTCCCCGATAGCTATCGGGAGGGCATCCTTCCGTTTTTCGCTTGCTTTATGCTCGGTTTCAACCGATTTTTCATTATATTGAGCAATCGATTGCACAATTTAGGAAGAAAATGAAAGAAATGAGTTCAGTTTACTTCTTTTTTTTCAAATCCCCCTTAATTTTGGAGGATAGTTACCAAAACCCGAGCAAATAAATGTCAAATAGAATTATAACCTTGGGAGAAGTCATGATGCGGCTATCTACCCCTGGCCACGAACGTTTTTTCCAAACCAGGGATTATGAGGTGCAGTACGGTGGTGCAGAGGCCAACGTGGCAGTATCCTTGGCATTTTGGGGCCAATCGGTTGCTCATATTTGTGCCTTCCCCGATTCAGACATTGGCAAAGCGGCCATAGCCTACCTTCGATCTACCGGCATTGATACCTCATTTATCCAAAAGAATGCTGGCAGGATGGGGCTTTATTTTTTCGAGGGCGGAGCCATGCAGCGGGCCTCCAAAATCATTTACGACCGGGCCTTTTCAGCTTTTGCTCAATTTGATGGTGAGGAAGTGGACTGGGACAGGGTATTTGAAGGAGCAGATTGGTTTCATTGGACAGGGATTACCCCTGCCATTTCAGAAGCCACAGCAAAATTAACCCTAAACGCTCTGAAAGCAGCAAAAAGGCACGGAGTGACCGTAAGTGGGGACATTAATTATAGAAGGAATTTATGGCAATATGGTAAATCGCCTTTGGATGTTATGCCAGAACTGATCCACCATACCCAAGTGATTGTGGGTGGAGTGACAGACCTGGCCAATTGCATGGATGTACATGAGGAGGATTATGTGACCGCTTGTCAAAAAGCCCAAGCTGATTTTCCATCCATCACACATATTGCCAGCACGGATAGACATTCCAAAAGTTCCAGCCACAATATTCTTTCCGGGATGCTTTGGAATGGGAAGCAGCTCCTACATAGCCGTTCTTATGACATGCCCAATATCGTGGATAGGGTAGGAGGTGGGGATGCGTTTATGGCAGGGCTTATCTTTGGGCTGCTTAACGGCTCAGATCATTCCGCATTGGAATTTGCGGTGGCGGCATCTGTGTTAAAGCACAGCATTCCCGGGGATGTGAACTTTGTATCCCTGGAAGAGGTGCAAGATTTGGTAAAAGGGGAAAACGTGGGTAAGTTGCTGCGATAATCTCAATTTTGTACTTAGCCATTGTTTGAAAATAGTTGATTTAAAGTTTATTTCACCATAGAAAAGTAAATGCCAATGAAGGTTACAATTGACAAAATATACCCAAAATTACAATTTCGGTACCTAGGATTCATGTTGCTTTTATTTTTGACAGGCGCTTGCAACACCCCTGGCGGGGTAAGAATTCTTAAATTGGGACATGGATTGGATACCAGCCATCCTGTACATGCCGCAATGGTATATATGGCGGAGAAAGCTGAGGAAAAATCGGATGGTCAGATGATCATTCAGGTGTATCCCAACCAGCAATTGGGTTCTGAGAGGGAACTGGTGGAATTGCTTCAAATCGGGAGCCTTGCCATGACCAAGGTTTCCACGGCGGCAATGGAAGGGTTTGCCCCAGAAATTAAGGTGTTGAGCCAGCCTTATCTTTTTAGGGATGATGAGCATAGGGATAAAGTGCTCAAGGGCCACATAGGGAAGGACCTATTGGCGGCAGGAGAGAAATACTGGCTGAAAGGCCTGTGTTATTATGATGCAGGAAAGCGAAGTTTTTACACCAAAGACAAGCCCGTTGAAAAACCTGAAGACATACAAGGCCTGAAAATCCGGGTAATGGAAAGCCCTACGGCCGTACGCTTGATCCAAAGTTTCGGGGGATCACCCACACCTGTTTCTTTTGGGGAACTATATACTGCCTTACAGCAGGGAATTGTGGATGGGGCAGAAAACAACCCTCCCAGTTTATTGACTTCCAGGCATTATGAGGTATGTAAGTTTTATTCCCTAAACGAACACACGGCCGTACCCGACATGATGATCGTGAGCACAAAGGTATGGGAACTGCTCTCAGATGAGGAAAAAAAATGGCTTCAAGAGGCTGCAGATGAATCTGCTGAATACCAGTATAAATTATGGGAAGAATCCGTGGAAGAATCCATGAAGATTCTTCAAGAGGCAGGAGTGCAGGTGTCCTATCCGGACAAGGCTCCTTTTGAAGCTGCGGTGGAGGGGGTGTATGAGACCATGAGGATCAATGACCCGCAGATGTTTGAATTGGTACAGGAAATCAGAAAATATTAAGGGAATGGAGTTAAAAACGAAAATTGATAAGGTGGTTGCCGTGATGCTAATGGTGATCATGTCCGTAATGGTATTCAATGTCACCTGGCAAGTGTTTTCCAGGTATGTGATTCAAACTCCTAGCTCTTTTACAGACGAACTTTCCAGGTACTTACTTATTTGGCTGGGAATGCTGGGTGCGGCATATGTGGCTGGTCAAAATAATCATTTGGCCATAGATATTCTGCCTCAAAGGCTTATAGGTGAGCCTAAAAGACGGTTGATGATTGTAATTCATTTTGTGATTGTGGCCTTTGTGCTTCCAGTTATGGTATTGGGGGGAGGAAACCTAGTGTATATCACCTTTGTACTGGAGCAGACATCTGCTGCCCTTAATTTGCCCTTGGCCTATGTTTATGTGATCATCCCCATCAGTGGCCTTTTAGTTTTGTATTATCAATTTTTAGAAATACAAGCACTTGTTAATCTTAAAAAAACCCAAAATAACGCATAGGATGGAATACATCAGTGTCATCGTTTTAGTAGTCAGTTTTCTGTTTTTGATGGGGATAGGAGTACCCGTAGCCTGGAGTTTGGGCCTTTCAAGCTTCTTGACCCTTACAGTTACCATCGCCACGGTACCATCAGCCACCACCATTGCACAGCGGATGGGTACCGGACTGGACAGTTTTGCCCTATTGGCCATCCCCTTTTTCATATTGGCGGGAGAAATCATGAACAAAGGGGGCATCGCCAACCGTCTGATTGACCTTGCCAAAGCCATCACAGGGCGTCTTCCCGGAGGTTTACTTTATGTAAATGTAATTGCGGCTATGTTGTTTGGAGCCATTGCAGGGTCAGCAGTTGCTGCAGCTTCTGCAATAGGTGGGATATTGGGGCCTAGGATGGAAAAAGAGGGATATCCCAGAGAATTAGGGGCATCAGTAAACATTACTTCTTCTACCACTGGGCTAATCATTCCCCCATCCAATGTGCTCATTGTGTATTCTCTGGCGAGTGGAGGGGTATCCATTGCTGCTTTGTTTGTGGCGGGGTATATCCCGGGTTTGTTGGTTGGGTTTTTGTTGATGATAACCGCTGCTATTTTCATCAAAAAGAATAATTTACCTGCCGGAAAACTTACCCCGATTAAAGAATTGGTGAAAAAATTCCTGGATGCCCTGCCAAGCTTGTTGTTATTGGTAGTGGTGATTGGAGGTATTGTGGTAGGGGTATTTACCGCCACGGAGGCGTCTGCCATAGCTGTGGTATATTGTGTGGTGCTTTCTTTTATTTATAAAGAGATAAAAATCAAGGATCTACCGGGAATTTTGCTCAAATCTTCAGAAACCACAGCGGTGGTGATGCTGTTGATAGCAACTTCTATGAGCATGTCCTGGGCCATGTCCAGTGAAGATATCCCCCAATCCATCAGTGCCACTTTGCTTTCATTGAGTGACAACAAGTTTATGATTTTGATCATCATTAATTTGATCTTGCTTTTCGTTGGGGTATTTATGGATATGACCCCGGCAGTCCTCATATTTACTCCCATTTTTCTTCCCGCTGTAGTTTCCATGGGTATAGACCCGGTGCACTTTGGGATCATGATGGTGCTCAACCTATGTATAGGGGTTTGTACCCCGCCAGTAGGTTCTGTGCTATTTGTAGGTGTAGGAGTGGCCAGAACAACCATTGCCAAAGTGTTTTTGCCGCTTTTGCCTTTCTTTATCGCTATGATTTTGGGTTTGTTGATCATCACCCTTTGGCCGCAGCTAACCCTGTGGTTGCCTTCGTTATTTGGATTGTAGTTCTGGGTTAAGCACCAAATGGGAGACTAAATTCAATGATTTGGTCTCCCATTTTCGTATTCGACAATGGGTTCTGCCAAGGAGGATGTGCTTTTATAAAAGTGATAACTTCCCTGGGAAGGGGTCAGGGAGGCGATCTCATCTCCAGAGGTATTTTTGATCGTAGCCATTTTCTCCTCTTAAATTCCCCTATATATACCGCAATTCTTTGGGTTTGCAATACATTTATATCTGATTTGCAATCATTTTTGGGCTACTTTGGCTACATGCTTTATTATTTCATTGTTCTCAAGCCCTAGGCCTTCTTTCTGGTACTTCAGTACTCCCTGGGCATCAAATACGCTAATGATGTTGCTATGGGAAAAATCTATGGGATTGATCTTTTTATATTTGACAGAAAGTATATTGGCAAAATCCCTAACCCCTTCATCTGTTCCTCTAAGGAAAAGCCACTGATCTCCCTTCATACCGTTGTCCTCGGCAAATTTCATCAATTTATCCGGGGTGTCGTTTTCTGGGTCTATGCTTACCATTACATATTTGACAGGCTCTTTTGTTTCCTTACTCACTTTTTCTTCTATTTGTCGCATATCGGCAACTAGCCTGGGGCATGCGGTTCTGCATGCAGTGTAAATCATTACAACTACTAAGGGCTCACCTTTTAAATCCACAAAGGAAATGGGATCTCCATACTGGGTTGTCCATGATTCAGGTAAATGGTAAATGGACATATCGGGAATTTCTTCTTCCGCGAAAGGAATATGTGCATTTTGGCCTACTGGGTCATCGGGTTGGCAACTAAATAAGACCGCAATTAAGATTAAACTTATGTAAGTTTTCATGATTTCATTATTTTTAATGGGCGTTATCTGCCACTTTTAGGTCTGTGACACATCTGAAGCCCAGGTTGGTTACAGAAAATTTTGCCTTAAGGCTAGAGCGCATGGCATAACGCATAAAGGCTGCATAATTCATTAGGTCATTAGCTCCCAATGCACCTGATGCACAAAACATTCCCTGATCGGTATTGCCGTTGTTTCTGGATTCACCTGTCAATATGATGGAGTTGAAGTCTTTGGTCCATTCCCAGACCAAGCCATGCAAATCCTGGATCCCCCAATAATTTTCTGGGGTTTGGGCTACCTTTTTCCTATAGGTTTTGGGCACTTCATATCCTCTTAATACTTTTACATTATAGAGGCTGTCCCTTCTAGCATCCTTTCTGTGCTCATCGGCCATGGCCGCATACTCCCATTCATCCACATAGGGAAGGCGTTTTCCCTGGCACTCGCAATAGGCCTTGGCAGCAAACCAGGAGATGTTATTTACCGGGCTTTCAGCCAATTCTTCAGGGAAACTCAAATCACCATCCCATAAATCCAGATATCGTTCATCTGCGAATAGCCGCTTTACTTTTGACTTTCTCCACTGTGGATGCTCCTCCACAAAGCGGAGGAATTCTGCATGGGTAACTGGTCTTTTGTCCATGTAAAAGGAAGAAACACTCACTTTGTTTTCTTTTTCCACTCCATAAAGGGGGGAGTATTCTCCCCCTTTTACTAATGCCATCTCCACCTCTTGAGCCATCACGGCAGCCATGCTCCATCCAAGTATGAAAGTCATTATCAGCGTTTTCATCTTCTTCTTTTGTTTATCATTTCCGGAGTCACCAAAGTGCCGTTGTTTTCCCAGCTATTGTACACGTATGTCAACACATTAGCGGCTTCCTCGTTACTCAATTGCTGGGCGGGCATGATGTTGTTGTACTTTTTGCCGTTTACGGTAATTTCTCCGGATAATCCATGTATCACTGCATCTATGGCCTGGTCTACATTATCCAGGTAATCGGCATCTGCCAGAGGCGGGAATGCGTTGGGAACTCCTTCTCCATTTGCCTGGTGGCAGGCAAAACACGCTTGCATGTATAGTTTTTTTCCTGCGGCAACCCGGTCTTCCTTGGTCATTTCCTTTGGAGCTTCAAGCTCAAGTCCATCCTTGGGCATTTTTTGGATTACACTTCCCTCGGGCCGGTAGATGCCTTCCATGATCTCTCCCCTAAAAATATTGTGGTTTTCTTCACCACTTACTGTCAAAATCCCCAAAGCACCCTTATTAAAAGCCCTGAAAATACTGTGGTCTACCAAAACTAAGTTTGATGGTACATCGGCCACAAATTCCAATATGGCAGATCCTCCAGCGGGCACCAAGGTGGTTTGAACATTTTCGTTCACAAAGTTCCCACCTTCCACGTACACCTTGTCAAAGATTTCACCGATCACATGGAAAGAAGAAGCTAGGTTTGGTCCTCCGTTGCCGAAAAAGATCCTGATATTTTCACCGGCTTTTGCAGCAAGTGCATTTTCGCCGGAAAGTCCGTTTACACTTCCATTGAATACCACATAATCAGGGTTCTCGTTTACGGCTTTTTGCATGTCAAAGGCCTGAAGCCCTTCCTGGCCAAATTTCCCTTCCGTATAGAAATCTCCTTGCATCACATAAAACTCCCTGTCCACAGGTGGCAATCCTCCTTCAGGTTCCACCAGGATTAGTCCATACATGCCGTTGGCCACGTGCATTCCTACGGGTGCGGTTGCACAGTGATATACGTATAGGCCTGGATTGATCACTTTGAAGGAGAAAACCTTTTCCTGACCCGGTGCCACAAAAGATGCTTCAGCCCCGCCTCCTTGACCGGTTACCGCATGCAAATCTATATTGTGGGGCAGTTTGTTGTCTGGGTGGTTTTTGATTTTAAACTCCACTACATCTCCAACCCTGGTCCGAATGAAGGAACCGGGCACCGAACCACCAAATGTCCAATACACATATGAGACTCCGTCTGCCATTTCCGCCTCCTCTTCCAGGATTTCCATTTCCATGTATAATTTTTTCGCAGGGCGGTTGCCCACTGGTGGAGGTACATGGGGTGGTGCAGTAAGTTCCGCCTTCATTTCACCCATCACCTTGATGTTGGCATAATAATCGGCACTTTTTACTTTTTGTGCCGTTTCCCGTTGTTTTTGTTCACAGGAAAAAGCTCCCGTAATTAAAAGGATAAAAAGATATAAATATCCTTTAAATAAATATTCTTTTAGATTTTCCATAACCATCCTCTTTTTATTGGCTGTATTCTTTTTTCTTGGGGAACACCCCCTGTTTGATACCTCAAAAGTAATCACTCCGTGTTTCGCACCACCTGTTGACTATCATGGGGCAAAATAATTTTTCTCATGACAGGTTCTGCATTTTTGCAGATTTTGGGAAATCACTCTAATATTTCCCAACTCAAATAGGGGATAAGAAGTTTTTTGAGTGCATCGACATCCCTTATGATGATTTTCTGACCCTCACTTTCAAAAAAACCCTTTTCTTTAAGACTTGTTATTCCCCGGGAGACTTGTTCTGAGTTGGTTCCAGCTATGGCTGCAATTTCAGCTCGGGGAAAATCTATTTCCACGCATTTTTCCTCATTTGGAAAAAAGGTGCTGCATAGGTATAAAAATGCAAAGATGATTTTTTCAAAGGTGCTCATTTGAGAAAAACTCCGGTTTCTCAATTCGCTTTTTCTAAGTTCCTTACTATAAAACCGGATTACCTTATAGGCAAATCCATGGTTCTCATTAATCAACTGGAAAAAAGTCTGGTTATCCAAAAAACAGACCTTGGTATCTTCCATTGCCACTGCCCCTATGGGATAGCATTCTTTGTCTAAAGTCATATGGCCTAGGATATGCCCATCCCCTGCAAGCCTCACTGTTTGTTCCTTATTGTGTAAGTTGCTGCTTACCACTTTTATTTTTCCTTTGAATACAAAGTATGCCCCTAATACAAGGCTTCCTTCCCGGAACACATGCTGATCCTTAGGTATAAGGTAATTGATTTTGCGTTTTCCGGCCAGGGTTTTACCCTCTGAGGTGCATTGCTGGATCAGGCATGAAGTATTTGGACAATTGAGACAATCAGGGATTTGCGTCTTCAAAATTAGTTTATTTGGTGAATAAGGATGGATTCTTTGATCCCTCAAACGAACACGAAATAAAACAATTTTAAAAAAATTGCAAATAAACATTGACAATGTAAAAAGTTTTTATCTACCTTCGCATAAATAAAGATAAAAAGGTCTTTTATTATTTAAATAAAAAAATGTAACATCATGCTGTCGAAATCTCAAGCCAGGGCCTTCTTTCTAGGAGGGACCCTAGTCACTTTCTTGGCATTCATAGGGCTTACAGTGTACTCCTTCATGCCAAGCAATGACCAATCGAACCATCACCTGATTGATGAGCAGGTGATTAGAGGAAAACATCTGTGGGAAACCAACAATTGTATGGGTTGCCACTCCCTTATGGGGGAAGGGGGGTATTATGCCCCGGAACTAACCAAAGTGGTGGACCGCAAAGGAGAGCCAATGATAAAGGCCATTTTGCAATCCCCTGTAACTTGGGCACCCAATGGCCGTAAAATGGGACCTTATGAAATGAGTGAGGAAGATGCCCAGGCCATGGTGGAATTTTTTAAATGGATAGGGCAGATCGACCTTAATGGATTTGACAGGGTGGTTTCTCCCTTGGCAAAAGATAAAGCAAACCAATAAATTTTAGAAAGATGAAATCGAGCATGACGAGCACGTCACACACTGGGATGCCCCGTATAGCTATCGGGGCGTTGCGAGATTCTCCCGAAACGAGTTCCCCGAATCGAGTTCCCCGAAACGAGTTCCCCGAAACGAGTTCGGGGCAGGCTGGGGCAGGCTGGGGCAGACTATGTAACCTTTAAATAAAAACTATAAACACATGAAATATAAATCTCAACAGGTAGCCTACTGGTTTTTTGCCCTATGTATGCTACTATTCGCATTGCAGGTAGTGTATGGGTTCATCATGGGCTTTGCCAGAATAGGCATGGACGGCTTGCATGATTTCATCCCTTTCCACACTGCCAGGGCCGTTCACACCAATTTATTGGTGGTTTGGTTGTTAACAGGATTTATGGGAGCCGCCTATTATATTATTCCAGAGGAGGCACAGAGGGAATTGGTTAGCGTGAAATTGGCATATGTGCAATTAATTTCGCTGGCATTGGTGGGTGTGGCTGCTATCACCGGCTACCATTTTAATATTTGGGAGGGAAGGAAATTCCTCGAAATACCCAGGGAATTAGACTATCTGGTGGTGGTGAACGTACTGCTTTTTTTAGGGATCATTTTGACGACCTTATTCAAGGGCAAGCGTCAAACTACCACTGCCCTGGTACTTTGCATGGGGTTGCTTTTTGCTGCCTTACTCTATTTACCCGGGATGATTTGGTTTGATAGCCAGGTAACGGATTCCTTTTTCCGCTGGTGGGTGGTGCATCTTTGGGTAGAAGGGGTGTGGGAGCTAATCATGGGAGGTATCCTCGCCTTTTTACTTATAAAGCTCACAGGTGTGGACAGAGAAGTGATCGAAAAATGGTTGTATGTCATTGTGGGGCTTACCTTCCTTTCAGGGATTTTGGGTACCGGGCACCACTATTATTACATAGGTGTAAATAAAATATGGCTTATAGTGGGAGGTGTTTTCTCTGCACTGGAGCCCCTCGCCTTTTTGGCAATGGCCCTCTTCGCTGTATACATGTACAGGAAAGGGGAGAAAACCCACCCCAATAAAATCGCCTTGTTTTGGACCATAGGTGCCTCCATCGTTTCCTTTATCGGGGCAGGTCTTTTGGGATTTGCACATACTTTACCGCAGACAAATATTTACACCCATGGCACCTTGGTTACCGCCATGCATGGCCATTATGCCTTCTGGGGGGCATATGCCATGATTGTGCTTGCTATCATCAGCTATGCCATGCCCAACATTACCGGTAGGAAAAAATTCGATAATTTCAATGGTCACTTAGCTTTCTGGTTGTCAAATGTAGGGATTCTGGGCATGGTGGTCGCATTAGGCGTAGCCGGTGTAGTACAGGTGTACTTGGAAAGAAGGCTTGGGATGGAGTTCATGGTGGCTCAAGAGGAAGTGAAAATCCACTTTGTGGTGATGTTGCTTTGTGCCAGCTTGTTTGCCACAGGGGTAGGCCTCTATATCTATGAGTTCTTCAAATTTGGTAAGCCTACCGATGAGGCCTTGAAAAAACATGAAGAGCCTGAACTTATAGCAGCATCCTAATTAATTATCAAAATTGTCTCACAGGCCGGGCAACCCCTGGTTGCCCGGCCATTAACTACTTAATCATGTTAGTAAAATCAGCACCCTATTATCATGAAACCCATAGGGAATCAGAGGTTTTTTACCATGTCTTTCAAAACCATCTGCCCTTGTTACTCAAAGGTCCCACAGGCACAGGGAAATCCCGTTTCGTGGAGTTTATGGCTCATGAATTAGATAAAAAACTCATAACGGTAAGTTGCCACGAGGAAACTTCTTCCACTGATCTGATAGGGAGGTTTATCATAAAAGGCGCTGAGACTGTATGGATAGACGGTCCCCTTACCGCCGCAGTGAGAGAGGGAGCCATTCTTTACCTGGATGAAATAGCAGAGGCCAGACCTGATGTAATTGTGGCCATCCACTCGCTCACCGATCATAGAAGGGAGATATTTATTGACAAACTGGGTGAAAATGTAAAGGCGGCAAATGGTTTTATGCTCGTGGCCTCCTTCAACCCAGGGTACCAAAGAGGCTTTAAGGAATTAAAGCCTTCCACAAGGCAAAGATTCGTCGCCATTTCCTTTGATTATCCTCTGCCTGAGGTAGAGGCAGAAATCATTGTGAACGAGACTGAGCTGGATTGGGATACAGCAAAAAGACTGGTAAAAATAGCCGGAAAGATCCGAAATCTCACTGAACTTGGGCTTACAGAGACCGTATCCACGAGACTTTTGGTAGATGCGGGCAAGCTAATCAAAAGTGGTCTTCCAAAGCGATTATCTGTGAATGTGGCAGTGGTACAGCCCCTGTCGGATGAGCCACAGACCTTACAGGCTTTAAAGGACCTTTGCGACTTAATGATTTAAACCATCTCTTTTCCAATCCATTCTCTGAAATTCCGGATTGGAGTATATCTAAAAGCTAAACATAACATATCTATCATGGGACTGGATTTGGATGAGTGGATTTATGGAAAGGTAGTAAAGTACCTGAAGAAAAAACAACGTATCACTGAGGATGGGCTCTTGCACAAGGTGAACCTGGAAGAGATAAAACCCAGACTTACGCTCCTTGCCAGGGCATTAACGGGTAAATCCATCTACCTGTTCCCAGCCGAACGTGAGGGAGGGTATAAGGAAGAAAGCTTTTTTCTACCTGCCCAATTCTCTCTCTTCCCTTCAAAGGAAGAGAACCTTTCCTTTTATCTTTTTAGAACCGTTTTTCTATGCTATCAATCCCGTTTAGGCCTGAACTGGGAAAGTGAAAAAGAGGCAGAAGACCTTGTTTTGTCCAGGCAGATGGCCCGGAACACGGCTGGAGAGGTTTTGAGAAGTATTTCAGAAGAATTACCTGCCGTCATGAACATTTATGATGCTTCAATTGCCCAGTTGAGCAAAGATGAGCAAGGAACGGATTATTCCTGGTTATATGGCAAATGGATGTTCCAACCGCCCATAGCTAAGGGTGATGCATTGCAGCACATCAATGACAAGGCAAAAAAGCAGACTTCCCTCACGCCGACCACCCTGTTAAAGGCCAAGGCGGTAGAAGCGATAAAAACCTTACAAATCGATAAAAAACAACAGGAGGATTATGTGCTTCTCCATAATTTTGAAAAGGTGGAAACTGCTGAAGAAGCCAATGGGGTATGGCGGGATTTTGACGGGAAAGATGAGTTGGAGGATCATCAAGATGCCCTGGATGAGCTGCGCATGCATCTTACCGTGAGGGTGGATGATCCTACACATTCTGTTTATCAGGCAGAATTTATGGAAAATGCCACCGTTAGCGAAAGTACCGAAGCACCAACGAAAGACCACTTTATCACTTATGATGAATGGGATTATAAAAAGGCCAACTATAAAAGGGATTTCTGCAAGGTTTATCCATTTGAACAAAAGGAAACCAGCCCGGACTATTATCATGCCACCTTGAAGCAGCATACCACTACCTTGATGAACATACGGAAAATGCTCACCTCACTGAACAATAAGTGGAGGCTTTACCGCAGGCAATCCAGTGGAGAGGATTTTGATTTGGATGCGCTTACGGACAGGTACACTGAGGTAATGGCAAAAATCACCCCCAACGAAAAGGTTTATCTCTCAAAAAGGAAAAAGGAGAAGGATATTTCTTTATTGCTACTTTTGGATATAAGTCTCTCCACGGACGGATATGCGGCAAATAACCGGGTGATTGATGTGGAAAAGCAAGTGTCCATACTTTTTGGGGAAGTGTTGGATGAATTCAAGATCGACTTTTGTATAGACGGATTTTATTCTAAGACCAGGAATTATGCTTCTTACCTCACCATCAAGGATTTTGACGAACAGTGGAGCACAGCAAAAAATAAGATAGGAGCAGTAGAACCTTCCGGATATACCAGAATTGGAGCTGCCTTGAGACACGCAGGAGCAAAACTCGAACGGAGGAATTCCAAAAACAAATGGGTGATCCTGCTCTCTGACGGCAAGCCAAATGATTATGATAAATATGAAGGCAAATATGGGATTAATGACGTGAAGCAGGCCCTTAGAGAGCTCAATGAGAAAAATACCCATGCCTATGCCCTGGCCATTGAAGCTTCGGCCAAATATTATCTCCCTCAAATGTTCGGTCAAAACCATTATCAAATTTTGACCACCCCCATAGAAATGATACAGGCTCTATTTCAGATTTTCGAGAAAATTAAACATAATTAATGATCATGAATATTTCATCTTCCCCTGTTTCTCGTCCCATTTATTCGGAATTATCCAATCCACCGGGAGGACTTTTGATTTGGATTGTGATTGTCTTGGAACTGTTCACTTTTGGCCTTGGGCTTTTGGCATTGGTGGTGTATGGAAGGCAAGAGCCTGAGCTGTTTCAAGCTGCTGCTGCTCAATTGGACACCCGCCTGGGCCTATTGAACACCTTGGTATTGATGGGTAGTGGTTTTTTGATGGCACAATCCGTTCGATTTGCTCGACTTGGAGATTTAGGAAAAGCCAAAAAATGGATAGTGTATACCTTATTGTTAGGAGCCTTGTTCGTCGCCATCAAAACCTTTGAATACAATCAAAAACTAGGTTCGGGATTGATCATGGACGATAACATGTTCTTTACCCTTTATTGGTTGTTGACGGGTTTCCATTTGATTCATGTATTGGTGGGCATGGTGATTTTGATCTATTTGCCTTTTTCCTTTAAATCAGGAAGTAGGGAAGAGAATGTGGAGAACCTGGTTTCAGGAGCAGCATTCTGGCATATGTGTGATTTAATTTGGTTGCTGTTGTTTCCGGCTTTGTATTTGATTTATTAAACACTATTGAGATTCCACCCCGACCTGCGGTACGGGGCAGGTTCCCGAAACAAGTTCGGGACAGGTAATGACCGCTGAAGAAAAATTTTAAACATATGAAATCGAGCCTGTCCTGACGGCAGTCAGGGCATGACGAGCACGTCACACACTGGCATGATTATCATTTGCGAGATTCCCCCGAAACAAGTTCCCCGAATCGAGTTCGG
>PXCO01000157.1 GCA_003565295.1 Cyclobacteriaceae bacterium | reverse complement strand
TTTTTCTAAAAAGGGTTTGGTTTCTCCATGGGGTAGGCACGAAAAGACCGCATCAAGATGCTTGCATAAAAGTTGGTCGGTAAATACCAGGTCACTTTCTCCAATCAGGTCAGGATGTACTTCTTCCAGCCTTTTGCCTTTTTGACTGTTGCTGTGAATGCAGGTGATCTCCACATTTGGGTGATGGATCAGCAAACGTAGGAGTTCCCCCCCGGTATATCCGGCGGCACCTATTACAGCGGTTTTAATTTTGCTCATCGTCCTTGGGTTGGTTCACTTTATGAAAAATGGCAGTTTGGTTGCCCAATATTTTTGTAAATCCTTTCACATCCTCTGCGGTATAGCCTTTGTTCATTTCTCCATAGCTCCCAAATTTGGCTGACATCAAGTCATTGGGGGAACTGATTCCTATCAATTGAAATCGATAGGGGTGAAGGGCCACCTTGACCTCTCCGTTCACATAGGTTTGGGTGGAGCTCAGGAATGCCTCCAGGTTTCGCATTATTGGATCCAAGTAGTGTCCTTCGTGAAGATGGTTCCCATAAAACTCTGCGATCTGGTTTTTCCAATAGGCCTGCCATTTGGTCAAGGTGTGTTTTTCTAACAACTGGTGGGATTTGATGATGATCAATGGGGCTGCGGCTTCAAAGCCGACCCTGCCTTTTATACCAATAATGGTGTCACCCACATGGATGTCCCTGCCAATCCCATATGGCCCGGCAAGTTCTTGCACTTTTAATATGGCCTGCACGGGGTTTTTCATGACCTCCCCATTTACACCCTTAAGCTCACCATGGCTAAAGGTTAGCGTGATGATTTGACTATCCTTGGCAGTTACCTGTGTGGGGTAAGCAGCTTCCGGCAAGGTGTCTTCAGAGGTTAAGGTCTCTTTTCCACCTACGGAGGTTCCCCAAATACCTTTGTTAATGGAATAGGCTGCTTTCTCAAAGTTCATGTTCACCCCATGATTTTTCAGGTATTCGATCTCTGCTTCCCTACTCAGCTTAAGGTCACGGATGGGGGTGATGATTTCCGCCTCCGGTAAAATGGTTTGAAAAATCATGTCAAACCGAACCTGGTCATTGCCTGCACCTGTGCTTCCGTGGGCTACGGCTTTGGCCCCTATTTTTTTTGCATATTCGGCCAGGGACTTGGCTTGTAGGATCCTTTCCGCACTTACCGATAAGGGGTAGGTCTGGTTTTTAAGTACATTCCCGAAAATGAGGTATTTGATCACCTCTTGGTAGTAGGTGTCTGTGACGTCCAATACCTCGAAAGAGGCTACGCCAAGTTTTTTGGCCCTTTCAGCGGTTTGATCCAGTTCCTCTTGGGAGAATCCTCCGGTGTTTACCAAAACGGCATGGACCTCATACCCTTTGTCTTTTGATAAATGGATGGCGCAAAAAGTGGTATCAAGGCCACCACTGTAGGCTAAGACTACTTTCTTCATATGTTTATAATTGTCTTTTAGCGGTCATTACCTGTCCCGAACTTGTTTCGGGAACTTGCCCCGTACCGCAGGTCGGGGTGGAATCTTCGCATCATCAACCCGATAGCTATCGGGGGGGCATCCCTCCGTGGGTCGTTTGCTTAATGCTCGATTTCATCTGTTTATAATTTCTTTTCAGCGGTCAGATGGAATGCCCAGAATAATCATCACCCTGTGTGAGACTTTTCTCATGGGCATTTCATGTGTTTATAATTGATTTTTATTTGCCACATAGCCTGCCCCGAACTTGTTTCGGGGAACTTGCTTCGGGGGAATCTCGCAAATGATAATCATCCCAGTGTGTGACGTGCTCGTCATGCTCGATTTCATGTATATTTAAAATGGTTGGGCCCAAATAATGGGCTATGAAAACAAATGGTTAAGAATTTACTTTTTCTTTTTTTGGCTGATTTGTGGACTTTGACTTCCCCAGATTTAAGAACATCGCTTTTTTAATCTTTACCAGACGGATGAAGATTTGTAGGTTTTTGCGGAAATCCTCCACCATTTTCTTTTGCTTACTCTTCTTTTTCGTCTTGGGTTCGTAGAGCATTGCCGTGCATAGACAATTCTGACGGTTTTTACTCATAAGGATCTGATAATTTACGCAGCTTTGGCAGCCTTTCCAGAAATCCTCGTCGGTGGTGAGGTCATTGTATGACACGGGATAATACCCCAGTTCAGAATTGATCTTCATCACAGCAGCACCCGTGGTTAGGCCGAAGATTTTGGCTTCCGGGTATTTTTTCCGGCTCAGCTTAAACCCCTCACGTTTGATATCCCGGGCCAATCCGCATTTCCTGAATTCCGGGGAAACGATTAAGCCTGAGTTAGCCACGAATTTGCCATGACCCCAGGCTTCAATGTAACAAAAACCTGCCCAGTCCCCCTCTTTTGTGAGGGCAATAACGGCCTTGCCTTCCGTCATCTTGGTTTTAATGTATTCCGGTGACCGCTTTGCGATACCCGTGCCCCTTGCTTGAGCAGATCTTTCCATCTCAGCAGTGATGATCTCTGCATATCCGTGATGCTGCTCTCCGGCAGTTTTTATGATGAATTTCTGATTAGTCATTTAAATTGGATCAATATGGGCATATCCTTTTCTGTTCCCACAAGGTTCATGCTAAGGAACAATCCGCAAATATTTGACAAAAAGGAATAAAAGAGGGCGATATGGGCATCTACGTAAGACACCGAAATGACATAGCAGGGACTATGCCCTGAAAACAGACCTAAAAGTTTCCAGAGGGAATAAGTGAGGAGCCAGACTTTTCCGTGAAGTCTCAAAATTTTCTACGGAACCTATGTGGATTAGCTTCATCATTATTGTTTCTTGATACAAATATTCCACTATTTGCACATAAATGCAAGCTTTTGAGTTGAATTGTAAAAAATATCTTAATCCGGACTATAGTAAAAAAGAAAAGCCATGGATTTACTCCATGGCTTCATATGACTTATAGGAGCAAATTAGCTCAACTTAAACCTGATGGGCAATCTCATTTTCACCCTTACAGGCTTACCTCTTTGCCTTCCAGGCTCCCAAGGTGGAGCTTCTCTTACCACTCTCATGGCTTCTTCGTCGCATCCGCCACCAATACCTCTAAGTATATCAACGTCTTGGATAGATCCATCTGTATTTACTACAAATACCACGTATACCGTACCTTCAATACCCATCCTTCTCGCCTGAGTCGGATATTTTAGGTTTTTCTGCAGGTACTTGTTCCAGCCTTCCATTCCTCCTGGAGGAGTTGGCATGTTTTCCACTACGTCAAAAATCTCATCTGCTTTTTCCTCTACAGGGGCATCTGAAATCTCTACCTCTTTGATGACAGTTTCTTCCTTCACATCCACATCGAAGTTCACTTCTATCTTCTCCTCAATTTCAACCTCATCAGGGATTTCCTTGATTTCAGGCTGCTCTATTGGTGGGGGTGGTGGGGGAGGTTGCTCCGTAATCGGTATGTCAAGTAATTCTTCAAAGTCGTCGTCTATTGAACCCAGATCCTTCAATAAGCCATCATTATATGACTTGTATTCAAAGGCAAAAAGGACCAATCCGACGCTTAGCAGTAGCCCAAGGTTCAGGAACATGCCTGCTTTCTTGGACAAATCAGCTTTCGGTGTCTTTTTGGCTTCCATAATTTAATTTTTATTCGTATGGTTGTTAAATTTATTGTTACCTAACAGGCTTCAAGTCTACCAATTATTTTTTACTTATACAAGTACACTTTTATTCTTATATAAATAAACGTAAATAACTGTACCAATAGTTCCGCCCAATGCATTGGCTACGATGTCAAACCGGTCAAAGGACCGATCTGGAACGTACATTTGCATGTACTCTGTAAATATAGCCAAAAATATTCCAAAAACTAAATAATTAATTAAAATTTTTTTCCAAAACCCGTTTTCTTTTGGCCCCGTATTCCATACCCTGTTCCAAAGAAATACCAGCCCAAAGAACAAACTGAAATGAATGACCTTGTCATAACCGGGAAATTTTGGCAGGCTGGGAATGTTGCTACCAGGACTTAAAATAGCATAGAATAATCCTAAGGTCCATGCCAATGCCGGTAAGATACGGTGATGCATGAATTATCCCCCTACGAGTGCTGCGTAAGCCTCGCTGTCCAATAATTCCTCGGGAAGTTCCCCGTTGATTTTGATTTTGATCATCCAGCCCTTTCCATAAGGATCTTCATTTACGAGCTCTGGGGATTGTTCTAAGTCCTCATTCAATTCACTCACCTCTCCAGATAAAGGCATAAAAAGATCTGAAACCGTCTTCACAGCTTCCACCGTGCCAAAAACCTCACCTAAATCGAGGGATTCACCAATGGTATCAACCTCCACGTAAACGATGTCTCCCAGTTCTTTTTGGGCAAATTCTGTGATGCCAATGGTTGCGGTGTCTCCTTCGATTTTCACCCATTCATGGTCTTTGGTGTAC
The DNA here is from genome assembly GCA_003565295.1 of Cyclobacteriaceae bacterium. Lineage (GTDB taxonomy): Bacteria > Bacteroidota > Bacteroidia > Cytophagales > Cyclobacteriaceae > Pleomorphovibrio. The sequence goes on along the minus strand of PXCO01000157.1, from coordinate 20,699 downwards.
TTAAGTTCTTTCGGAAAATTCATATTTGGCGTTGTTAGCAGCCCAAAATTAACAGCTTTGGGCAAATCATAAAATTATTGGCTTAAATTAAATGTCAATTGTCCTCCAAAAGCAGTGGAGCTCCTTCTAAAGGCTGTGGATACCTTGGGATCGTTGATGGTGCGGTCAAAATAGATCTGTACGTTTAGCTTTTGGTTCACCACATAGCCTATGCTAGGCCTGAGTTGAATGTTAAGATTGCCATTGGTAAGGGTATTTACCTCCTCGATTTTTCTTTGGATGGTACGCGTGTCCACAATTCTGGTGGATACCCGCACGGTAAGGTCATTGCTGAGTACCTCCTGCCTGCCTTGGATTTTGAAGGGCACCTTCACCCCGGCCTTGGTGTAGCCCAGGTCAAACCTGAAATCCTGGCTTTTTTGCTCCGTCACCTGGGCGTTGGAGAAGTTAAGGCCAATGTTTCGCTCCGTATTGTATTCGAAACTGATGTTCATCCTGTCTTTGGTGAGGAGGTCCACACCTACTAATGGTGCAAACCTCTCGGAAATGATCACCTGGTTAAGCACAAAAATAGGAATGTATGCACCAAATTCATCTGTAAGGCTAGGATGGGGCATGTGTTGCAAGGAATTGTATAGTTCCAGTCCTTGCTGGTAAAGTAAGGAATTGGAAAAATTACTCACCTCATAGGAAGAAGTATAGTTATGTGTGAGGTTGATGGAGGAAAAATAATCGGTTAAGGCCGGCAGCTTGGATAAGCCCCGGTATTCTACCCTCCAGTTGGGAAGTGGGATGCTTGGAAAGGGGTTTAAGGATACATCCTCAGCGGTTTGACCAGAATAAGCGGCTAAGAACGCAGGAACCAACACGCTTTGACCATTGATATTGAATGCGCCTCCTGGGTTTTCTGCTTCCAGCCTACCCTGTATCACGGAGCGGTACTCTTCAAAATTCCTGAATAGGGGACTGTTGTTTTGAGCATCATCCCGGGCAAAAGTAGTGCGAAGCACATTGTAACTGATCCCATAGGAACCCATTCTATTGGGGTTCACGGACTTGTAGTTTTCTGAGGTGGGGCTTTCCCTTCGGAAAATCTCATTGTAATCCCCGGATTCCCGTTTTCTGAAGTCTACCGTAATCCTAAAATCCTTGACGGGCTCTATAAGGGAAGAAACCTGAAGGTTGATGGCCTGGTTTTGCCTGAAGGTCTGTGTGAGCTGGGTACTGGGTGCCAGCAGGCCTTGGTTGGCCAAATTAAACCTGATGTCATCATTCTGGCTCCCTAAAATAAACCCTAACCCGGGGTTCATAAAACTTCTGTCCATACCCATCAGGCCGGTGTTCTCCACATAACCTGGTAAAAATGTGCCTTCTGTGACCTGATAACGGAAATTGATTTCCTTCATCATCATGGCAAATTTTAGCAGTCCTGCCATAAACCCTTCTGTAACAGGATCATCCTTTTTTTCTTCATCTCCGTTTTGTCCCTGGCGCTGCCCACCTCCGGGAGTTGGCCTGCCAGGTATGGAAGGTCTTTTAGGGGCATTTAATGCGTTCAGCCGTTTACTTTTGTTGTAAAGCCTGATAAAATCCAATTTCCCGTTTACTGATCGGTCCCTGGAGTTTTGAATGAGGTTTCCAAGGGTATCCCTTTGACCCAGGGCACCCGTGACCCAGCCGTAACTGGCTTCGTACCTAAGGTCGGCCCTTATCCAGTCAGTAAACGGGGATTTATCCAAGGGCACCGTATAGTTGACCACGGCCTGGTGGGTATAATTGGTGGTACGGCCCAACCTACGGATATTTGCCCTTAGGGAGTCCAGCTTTGCTTCCGTATCCAGGTCCCCTTCCGGTTCATCCACCACGGCATTTACGCTGCTGTTAAAATCGAAAGAAAGGTTTTGGGTCAAATCCCAATTGAGGCTATAGAACCTGTTGATGAAGAAGCTTTTCTGAAAAAGTGTCTCCACTCCCTCTATACCTAGCTGGTCATTTCTGTTTTGCGTCCGCATAAAACGCCTATCCATGTCCAATCTTGCAGAGACGGCCGAAGGGGCAAAATTAAAGTTGATGTCTTTGAGGAGTTGAAAGTGCTTACCATCCAAAAATCCAACATTTTTAAATGGCTCCACCTCCACGGGATTGGGTTGGAAAGTATAGGCAACACTTCCCCGGTAGGTTTCGAAATTGTAGCTTTCTAGCTGTATGTTACTTTGTCTTACCGAACCGTAGGCATAGGAAAAGCTGAAATTTTCCAGGTCATATAAGCGGTTGGTTTCCTTCTCTGGATTCCTTACTTTTCTTACATTATTGAGAGCGAAGTTTCGGCGTTTGGATTGGTCCATGACCAAGTTCCTGTACGCATCTCTTTCATCATCGGTCCTGAATTTCTGCAAGGCTATTTCAAAGGGCACATCAGGATTTAGGGGATCAAACTCAGGCCTTGTACTTGAATTTTCCACACTCACATACATGGGCACACTTACATTAAGGGCTTCAGGAAGCAATTTATCCACATTGATATTTGCGGAAATATCATATTGGGTGGTGGATTCTCTTGCCCTTTCAGATAGCCTGGTCTCCAGGCCGCCAAAACCGAAGGTATTGTGCCGGATAGAGGAGGAAATCACCGCCACATCAGCGATTTGGGCGTTTAAGCGAGCGTTGGCGGCCCACCCAGAGGAACGGTTGAAATCCGTGACCCTTAGCTCATTGGCCCATACACATACCGACTTGCTGGCACTGCCTGTACCTCCGGGATTCCTTATGCCTATCATCATCCCCTGTATAAAACTTAACTCCGGTCTGCCCACAACGGTGACCTTATATTGACGTACCTGCATGGAGTAGGCCAGGTTTTGCGGTTGCTGATTGTTGTCCCTTTCGGCCTTTACCCCTACAATTTCATCCAGGGCAATATCAATTTCATTTTCCAAGGGCCAGATTTGACGTGGATCCCTGGTGCCGGGCTGGGTAATGCGTAATGGGACTTCGATTTCGTAGTAATTGTCTGTATAATCCGTGCCCAGTCTAAGGTAGGCAGTGAGTTCCCCATCTTGGGCGTCCTGGCTGTTGGCATGAAAAAACATTTTGAGCCGTCCGTATTGGACCAAATCCTCGTTTACGTTTTTGAAAACAGCCCTGGAATCCCGGGCTTGTAGGTTGTCCACGCAAAGCCTCAAGGATTGCTCATTGAGTTCCCTTTCCACTGTGGATGTATTGTCCCTGTCTCTAAAGAACCCCGGAGGCAAGACGTAGGGTGGCTGGTTTTCACTGCCCTGCCCATTTTCTTCGATATTTACCACTCCCACGGTGAAATTTGAATGATCGGGTTCGGGGATCTCGGAAAAGCCCCTTTCAAATAAGGACTCCTGAAAAATCCTCCATTGACTTCCCACGAGCCTGAAATTCCCCATTCTAAGCACCACCGGCTGCTGAAAGTCGGTAAGGTAAGTTCGAATAAACCGGATGGACTTAAACCCCCTGATTCCACCATAACTTCTGTCAGGTTGACGAACGGGGATTCGGAAAAGATACCAGTTCACTTCTTCCCCATTCTCCACGTGGGTAACCTTGTCCACGATATTGTTTTGCCCCACATTCATTCCTTGGGGTCTTAAGTCTATTTCATATTCATAATAACTTTCCAGTTCATTGATGGTGTTGTCAGCATTAAGGTCTTCATTGTCAGGGATGTTTGAACCGGAAGGGGTATAAGGAAGGTTGGTATTGCTTGTGATCGGGGTGTTGCCTTCCATACCGTTGAACCTCTTATACCTTTCCAGAATTTTCACATCATTTTGATCAAACTGGGGATCCAGGTAATATTGGAAATCATCTGCGGCGGGGTCTGCTTCTATGGACTGCTTTGCCTCGGGGTTTACGCTCAGTCGGTTTAGGAACCGATCTGCATAAAAATTCCTTTCTTCTTCACTGCTAAGTCCGTTCAGGCCGACATCCTGGTTTTCCCGTGCTTCTGGAGAATTATCGAAGGCAGGGGTTAAGAATTGTTGTGAAGTCACGCGGCCCCACTCGTTCTCATTGACCCGGCTGGGATCCCCATCCGCCGGGAGCCCGTTTTCGAAGGCATGCCTCCCATCCCTTATCACATCTTCTGAAACTTCCCCTAGGTTGAAGACCAATTTTCCGCCTGTTGTATTGTTTTCATTAAAAACTCCATCCAACACCCGGCCGTTCGGCCCCTGAAGAAAGGGGTCCATCATCCAAAATTCAATATATTCTATGTTTGTGCGGTCAAAGTCAACTTCAGAGGTAATGGCCCTTGTGATCGCTCCAAAATTTTGTCTGGGATTAGGCAAAAAACCTTCAGAGGTTAGGTTGGGGTTGAAATTATACATCCCCCGTTCTTGAGGAAAATAAGCCATCTCAAATAAAGGCTCAGGGGTAATGATGACATCTCTGATCCTGCCCTGAAATAATTCTTGGGGAATGACCCTTCTCACATAATGATTTCTTCGGTCCTCCCTGGTGATATTGTTGGGAACACCCGGTCCCGACTCCCTGTAAAAAACGTTATCAATCACATACCAGGCCAACCTTGCTCTCCTATAGGCATGTCCTAACCTATCTTCGCTTTGTTGGCTGAGGTCATATCTATTGTCATTTGTGGCAGGTGTGGCACCTAATCTCCAGTTTTGTGGAGATGTCCCCAAATTAAAAGGGATGATGGCTGTCTCAAAATCATCGATGTAGGACGTGCCCTCTCCGTCCACCTGGTTGGAGGTACCGGGGATCAAATGCGCAAACTCACCGCTGAATTGTATGAGTGAGTTTTCCTTGGTCTCCGTGAAAGGTAATGCATCGGCCAATTTTGTCAAAAACAATGACTCATCAGAGTAATTCATGTCCAAGCCCCAAAGGCTGTTTCTAAGGGTTTCATTCCCGGTGTTGATCCTGGAAATATTCGGGCGCTCATTGAGATAGAGAAAAGTACCCCCAATATTGAAATTCTCACTAAAAAGGTAGTCAAAACGAGTCCCGAGCATACTCCGGGTTTGAAAGGACACCAGGTCGGCCTTTTCAAAACTGATACTGATACGTTTGCCGGACTGTAAAATGCCCTCATTGATAATCACTACCCTGCCTATGTTATAGTCCACAGTATAATCCACGCCCTCGGTAAGAGGGATATTTCCAGCAGTAACCAAAACGGAACCTTCCGAGATATTTAGCCCCGGAAGCATTATTTCAGAGGCAGAACCTGCCGTGAAACTACCTTTCAGAAAAAACTTGTTCAGCCGGGTCACCAGTTCAGCATCGGCAAGGGTCGTCCGGTAAAGGGTGTCATAGACAAATTTATCGATCAAATTGGCCTCCGAGGGAAGGAAATGGCTTTCCAATGTAGCACCAAATGGCTCTAATACCGGGAAAATAACCATGCCAAGCTCTGGCTTGATGGTGAGGCCTGGCACAAAGTCAAAATTTCCATCGGGTTGGGGGTCGTTTTGAGGGTTCAGGTTGTCCAATTGAAGTAGACGGACCAAGGGGATATCTTTCACATTTTGCCCTTCCAGTAAACTGGGGTTGTCCAGCCCGGTTCGGTCGTCCCTGTAGATAATCTGAAGTTGGAAGTTTTCTCGCTGAATTTGGTTGGCATTAAGATTATAAATATTCTTCATCATCAGGTCCCAGGTAGGGATTCTGGTATTAATGCGTTGTGGCCGCAGCATCTTCAAGAAGATCACGTTATTTTCGGGGCGGTTTTGGTAATCTTCCGAAAGTTCACCCACTTTATAAGACTGCCCATTATAGGTATATTCAAAGGATACCGCCAATACTTCATCATTTTGCAGTTTCCGCTGCAAAGAGATGTACCCCAGTTCCCGGTGGAAAATAAATTCATTGGAACTCAGTCTTCTGGCACCGTTCACTTGCTCAAAGTCAGTGCCCCTTTCCAGTCCAAGTTCATTTGCAATGGCATTTGCAGATTCATCATGGGCCCTGAAGCTGGGGTTGTTACGAAGGGAGTTCCATAGGTTATTGGCATTGTTTCCCGCAGCGGCCTGTGCTTCCCCGCTACCGATATTCGTGTTTTCTGGTCTGTGGATTACCTGACCTTCGCCCAGGTCCATGAAGGCCGCAAAATTCCTCAATGTTTCAGTGTCGTTCGACCGGTTCATGATATACACCTCCACCCGGGTAATCTGAACACCAGAGAGAATTTGCGGAAGCCCTCTTAACCAATTTTCGTAATTGTTGCGGAAGAAATGACTGAGGAAGAAATGCCTGTTTTCATCGTAGTTGGACGCACGGATTTCGAATGGCCTCCCCTGGTTGCCGCCCTCTATGATGATTTCATCCCTTCTGCCCCTTTGCGTGGAGGCCACTGTGGTCATAAATAGTTTACCAAACTGCATTTGGGTCTTGACCCCGAAAAGGTTTTGCCCCCCCTGGATCAGACTGTTTTGAATGGGCATGTTGACGTTTCCAATCTCGATACTTTTGATGATGTCTTCTTCAAATCCAGCATATTCCACCTTCAATTGATTTTCGAAGTCAAAGGAGTTGTTACTGTCAAAATTTGCACCTATCCTTACCTTTTCTCCTAGCGTCCCATTCACGCTCATTTGAATTTGTTGGTCAAAATTGAAACCTCCGTTTCTTTGTTGCCGTATAGGGATGGAAGGATTATCGATCCTTCTAAAGATGCCGCCAAAATCAAGGTTGACATTTCCGGTGGGGACAATGTTGATTTCATTTCCCCCGAAGATCCTGTCGAAGGTTGGGCTCATGGTGAGGGGAGGAATAAGTCCTCTGCCACCCACAGCACTTTCCCCATCCATACCCCTTGACCGGTTTCTCCAGTATTCTTGACGCAGGCGCAACTCCTGCATCTTGGAGTAGTCATCAAAGTCCATGGTATAACCGGGGTCTTGCTGCAGGGTATCAAATTCCTCAAGGATTTTATACCTAAATGCGGTGTCCACTTCCACTTCTATACGCTGTTCTATCGGTGGCTCAAAAAGAAAAGGGGACCTTCGCTGTAGAAAGGGGTTTTGATAGGGAAAAAGAGGGTTAGTGTTAAGGTCATCCCAAAGTAGAAAGGAGGGAAGGGATTTACGTTTCTGAAGGGTGTCTAACCTACTCGGCAGGGTGTCGGTTGCACTCGTCGCTGCAGGTTCTTGAAAGGCGAGAAGCTGGGTTTGGCATAAAAAAATAAGCAACAACAAACACAGGCTTGATGATGAAGTTTTATGATGAACTGACTTGTTTTCCAAAAAAATATTTAACAAAGACAAGGTCAAAGCTACTTCCCTTTATGATGATTTTAAAGATGCCTTAATTAATGCTTCCAAAGAAATTTCGGGGCCGTTTTTTTTCAAAACCGAAGCGATATTTTTCTCTGCAGCGGCTTTGGGAAATCCCAAAGTTACCAAGGCTTGTAACGCTTCCTCTTTTAATTTATTGCTGCTTTGAACAAAGCCCGTAGCCTGGCTGTCCAGTGATCCTGTCCCATCTTTAGCCACCTTGTCCTTCAATTCCAGCAATATGCGTTGGGCAGTCTTGGTTCCTATGCCCTTGACCCGTTGTATGGTGGTTTGGTCCCCTTGCAAAATTGCAGCTTCCAGTTCATCACTTTGCAGGGACGAAAGGACCATGAGTGCAGTGTTAGGCCCTACACCGTTGATTGAAATCAGGTCCAAAAAAAGCTTCTTTTCTCTTTCTTTCACAAATCCAAATAACGTATGCGCATCCTCCTTAACGTGCAGGTAGGTATGCAGCATGACCTGCTCTTTGTCCCCGATCTCTGAAAAAGTGTTGAGGGATATTTTCACATGGTATCCCACGCCGTGAATATCTATGATCACAAAAGTGGGGTCTTTATGAGCAAGTTTCCCTTTTAAATATGCGATCATAACCTATCCTTTTTCTATGCTTTGTGCATCCACTACGGCAATGGCTACCATGTTGACGATTTCCCGGATGGAACTTCCCAATTGAAGCACATGCACGGACTTGTTCATCCCCAGCAAAATGGGGCCAATGGCTTCTGCATTGCCGATTTCAGCTAACAATTTATAAGCAATGTTACCTGAGGCCAAATCCGGGAAAATTAAGGTGTTGGCCTTATTGTTTGCCAAGGCACTAAAGGGGTAATTTTCTTTTTGGATCTTTTCGTTCAATGCCACATTGGCCTGCATTTCACCCTCTATGACAAGTTCAGGGAATTTTTCCTTGGCTTTCATAGTGGCCAGGGCGGTCTTAGTGGGCACGTCTCCTTTTGCAGATCCAAAATTGCTATAGGACAATATGGCCACTTTTGGATCTATATCGAAAAACCGCACCCCGTTGGCAGTAAGGCCGATAATTTCCACCAGTTGATCAGCTGTGGGATTTACGTTCACCGTGGTGTCGGCAAAAAAGAAAGGACCCTTGTCAGAATTCATTATGTACATCCCGGCTACCCTGTCTACCCCTTTCTTCACTCCAATGATCTGTAAGGAGGGGATAATGGTTCTTGGGTAATCCTTAGTGAGCCCTGAGATCAGGGCATCGGCCTCTCCGGTTTCCACCATCATAGCCCCGAAATAATTCCTTTCCCGCATCAATTTCTTGGCCTCATAAGGGGTCAACCCTTTCCTCTTTCGCTTGTTGTAAAGAATCAGTCCATATTGGTCCAGTTTAGCAGGTTCCTCATTGGGGTCTATTATGGTCACTTCGGGCAGCTCAAGCGAGTTTTCAGCAATAAGCTCCTGGATTTTTTCCTTGTTGCCGAGTAAAATGGGGATGCCTATTTTTTCGTCTTTGATCAATTGGGCAGCCTTGAGTATTTTTCTGTTGTCGGCCTCGGCAAATACCACCCTTTTGGGGTTTTTCTTAGCCCTGGATATGACCCTCGACATTAGACGCTGATCTATACCTATTCTTTCCTGTAGCTCCAGTTCATAAGCTTCCCAGTCGGGAATAGATTTTCTTGCTACGCCTGAGGCTATAGCTGCTTTGGCCACAGCGGGCGCAATGGTGGTGATAAGTCTGGGATCCAGTGGCTTGGGGATAAGGTATTCTTTGCCAAAAGCCAGCTTATTTTCTCCGTAGGCCTTATTTACTATATCGGGAACCGGGTTTTTTGCCAGCCTGGCAATGGCATTGGCTGCGGCCAACTTCATTTCCTCATTGATGCTCATAGCCCTTACGTCCAGTGCCCCTCGAAAAATATAGGGAAAGCCTATGACATTGTTGACCTGATTTGGGAAATCAGACCTTCCAGTGGCCATAATAATGTCTTCACGTGCTTCCATAGCAAGGTCATAGGTGATCTCAGGATCCGGGTTTGCCAAAGCAAATACGATGGGGTTCTCTGCCATCAGGCGCAGGTCATCCTGTGAAATGATATTTCCGGCAGAAAGCCCCAAAAACACGTCGGCACCCACTAGTGCTTCCTGAATGCGGTGTATATCTTTATCGGTGGCAAATTCATTATGTATTTCGCTGAGATTGGGCCTGTCTTTTCTGATCACACCATCAATATCACACATCACAATGTTTTCGTCACGTACGCCCAACCCTTTGTAAAAACGGGTACATGAAACCGCGGCGGCGCCGGCACCACTTACCACCAGCTTGATGTCTCTGATGTCTTTCCCTATGATTTCCAATGCGTTCAACAACGCGGCCCCGGATATAATGGCTGTCCCATGTTGATCGTCATGCATCACGGGGATGTTCATAGAGTCCTTAAGCCTACTTTCAATGATGAAGCATTCAGGCGCCTTTATATCCTCCAAGTTTATGCCCCCGAAGGTGGGCTCCAATGCTTTTATAATTTGGATGAGTTTCTCAGGGTCTTTCTCATTTACCTCTAAATCAAAAACATCAATCCCGGCAAATTTTTTGAAAAGCACCCCTTTTCCCTCCATCACAGGTTTAGATGCATCAGGACCTATATCCCCCAATCCTAATACTGCCGTGCCGTTTGATATTACGGCCACCAGGTTACCTTTGGCTGTATACTTATAGGCATTGGCAGTGTCCCTTTGAATTTCCTTGCAAGGCTCTGCTACGCCAGGGGAATAGGCTAGGGCCAAGTCCAATTGACTAGATAATGGCTTAGTGGGGATGACTTCTATTTTTCCGGCTTTTTTGCCTTGATGATAGGTTAGGGCATCCTCTTTTCGGATTTTAATGACCATGAAAAGTTGGCTTTATAGATGGTTAGGCTTCTTCATTGATGATAGTAGCCTTCAAAATGGTTTCTATCTCTCTAAGTGATGACCTGTGGGCCTCATTGGGGTAATATACAAAACCTTCCATATAAATGATCTTGCCTCTCTCTGCATCTACTACTGTGTAGGATAGGAAAGAACCTCCCATACTCTTGTTGTTGGTTCGCCATGCCCCCCTCATTTCCACGGCAAATTGATCATCTATCGTCGTATTGGAGAATACAGGGGGCTCCAGAGTTTCGGTCACCACGTAAGATTCCTTTACAGCCGGGTCCGCAAAAATCCTGGTCTTAGTGATTTCATCCCGGAGCTTGATGATGTTTTCTGGGAACGCCTGTTCTTCTTCCGTGTAATCAGTCATGTAAAAGAAAACACTGATGTCCGGTTTATCTGCACGGGGCGTAGGTTGCCTGAACCAGAGAAACTTGTCATCTTCTTCCACGAACTGATAGGAGGCAGGCAGGTTGAGTTTGATATCGAATTTTTCCCTTCCTTTATAGGTGGCCTCACTGCTTTTGCGGTTAAATAAGGCCCTACCTATTTTCTCCCTTTCTCGGGTAAGGAATAGGTTTTGAATTTTTTCTTTGTTTTCACGAAGGTTGTTGATCAGTTCCTGGTCATTGTTCCCGAAAAGATAAAGCACCTCCTGACCAACAGCATATTCATCCTGGCTTCTCAACATGTACAAGGAAGGGTCGTTTTGGGCCATCTCCTTGGAGTTGGCCGTAAACTGGCTGTTGATGGTTCTGCTTCCCGGGCTGCGGTCGTCAAAGGTGGTAACGTACACCATGTTAGAGGCCATTCTAAGGATCCTTGTAAGCTTTCGCGGATCCACTTTCCTCAGATTAAAGAGGGATTCACTTCTGATGATCCCCTCTATATTCTCCTGAAATATTTCCTTCAGTACATCCCCCACAGGTCCTGCATATTTAGCAGAATCGATCACAAGAATGATCTCTCCTAGCTCACCCCGGGCTTTGGGTAGGTTGCTGGTAGATTTTTCTCCATCTTCTCCTGCCTCTTCACAGCCAATCAAGGCAAATGAAAACAAGGCTAGAAAAGCAAATAAATAATTGAATGTCAATTTTTGCATTTTCGAGGGTTTTGATTCATTCTTCCCAATTTAGGAATAATCAAAAGCAGAAAAAAATTAAATTAAACATTTAGTTTTAAATCCTTCAGCCGATGATCAGTTTTTGACCAGGCTTGATTTGGTTGTTGTTAAGGTTGTTTAACCTTTTGAGCTGCTCTATACTTACTCCTTCTAACTTACGGGATATTAACCACAACGAATCCCCGGGCTGAACGGTATATGTTTTATCACCATTTTCTTTCTCCACCAGTTGTTTGGTAGACTCAGAGGAGGCTATGTTTCTGTTAAAGTTGGCTTCGTTCTGATGAACCTGTAGCACTTGTCCTACCCTGATCACATTGGAGCTAAGCCCATTCCAGGCTTTAAGGTTGGTCACCGATACATTGAATTGCTGTGCGATTTTCCCCAGCACATCACCGGATTTCACCCTGTAGGTCAAGGTTTGTGTGGTAATGGACGGTTCTTCCACTTTTTCTACAGTGGCCGCTTCAGCAAGTAACCTTTCGGTTTGCACTTTTAGCGAATCCCTGATCCAATGCTGGTTTTCCACCAGGTAATCGAAGTTATAGGAAGGAATTCTTATTTCTTTATTTTTGCGATTGCCTGGAACCTTAGTGCTCAGCAGTGCTGGGTTAAGCATTTGTAGGTCTTCCAGGCAGATATCCGCCACATCTACCAAATGCTGAAGGTCCAGTTCAGCCTCCCAGGCGATTTTTTCATAATTCATGGGATAAGCAGGGTCTTCCAAAATCAGGTTGTGGTACTCCGGGTGTCGCAACACATACATGATGGCCTGAAATTGCGGGATGTAGCTTCTGGTTTCCCTGGGCAAAAATCGGTATATTTCCCAGAAGTTTTTCTTGCCACCGGAGCGGCGTATGGCCTTGTTCACATTACCTGGACCACAATTATAGGCCGCCAAAGCCAATTCCCAATCTCCAAATCTACGATACAGGTTTTTAAGAAAACGCATGGCAGCTTCTGTGGACATTTCCGGATCCATCCTGTCATCCATGTGTTGGTTGACATAGAGCTGGTATTCTCTACCGGTCCCGGGCATAAATTGCCACAGTCCCATGGCACCTACCCTTGACCTTGCTTTGGGGTTAAGGCCAGATTCTACGATGGCCAAAAATTTGATATCCTCGGGCATATCGTGGTTGGCCAATGCCTCTTCAAACAAAGGGAAATACTGATCTCTACGGGCAAGCATCAGCTTGGTGTAGCTACGGTTCCGGACTACAAAGTAGTCAATAAAGGAATAAATGGTCTCATTCAGCTCAAATGGCATGTCTGTTTCCATTTGCTTAATCCTTTTTTCTACCTCCGCATAGGTGAAGTCAGGGATGTATTCAAAATCATGAAAAGGTTCTACATATGTCGTATCCCCGGACTCTGCGTCCATCAGGGAACCATGTTGAGAAAAACTACTTTGGGGGCACCATCCACAAACCGAACCCACCATAATGGCAATACCAAACTTTAAAAATTTCATGACCTGTATTTATTAATGTGAAGCCCTTAAATCCATCAAATAGTTGGCGAAGGCATATAGGTCCGCCTCTTTGAAAGAGTTAGCCATAACCTGTATTCCTATTGGCAGGCCATTGGAATCTTTCCCATTGGGAATAGATATCGCAGGAACCCCCGAAACCGATGCCTGAACCGTAAACAAATCCTCCAAATACATGGCTACCGGGTCGTCTCTATGCTCCCCAAATTTAAAAGCCACACTTGGAGTGGTAGGCATCACAATATAATCAAATTTTGTCAAAAGATCCTCTGTAAACTCTTTTATCATCCGCCTAACTTTTTGAGCCTTCGTGAAATAGGCATCGTAATAGCTGGCACTGAGCACAAAGGTTCCCAGCATAATCCTTCGCTTTACCTCCTCCCCAAAGCCTTCTGACCTGGTGAGCTTGTACATGCTCTCCAAGTTGTGGGCATTTGGAGTTCTATAACCATATTTAACGCCATCAAAACGTGAAAGGTTCGAACTGGCCTCGGCGGTGGTAAGGATATAATAGGTGGGTAGGACATAAGTAAGAAGTGGAAAATCCACCTCTTCCACTTGATGACCCTCGGCTTTTAAGCTTTCCAGGGTGTCAATTGTATGATCCTTGATTTCTTTTTGAAGCGCGTCGGAGTGAAGCGTTTCTTTGAGATAGGCAATTTTTGCCCTTTTGTCGAAATGCAGTAATTCGGAGTAATTTGGGACGGGCTTTTTGGAGGCTGTGCTGTCGTAATCGTCTGGGCCAGCCATGGTTTCCAGCACCAGGGCGTTATCCTTTATAGTGTTGGAAAAAACACCAATGGTGTCAAAGGAGGATGCATAAGCGATCAGCCCCCAGCGGGAAACCCTGGAGTAGGTGGGTTTTATGCCAACGGTACCGGTAAAAGCAGCCGGTTGGCGAACTGAACCGCCGGTGTCGGTACCTAGGGAAGCTGTACACAAATTGGCCTGAACAGCCACAGCAGAACCACCCGAGGAGCCTCCTGGCACCCTTTGCTCGTCTGCCGCGTTTAACGTGTTGCCGTGTACTGAATTTTCATTGGAGGAGCCCATACCAAACTCATCACAATTCAGCCTTCCTACAATGATGGCGTCCTCATCGATGAGCCGCTGTATGGCAGTGGCGGTAAACTGGGATTCAAACCCCTCTAGAATCTTGCTCGAGGCGTTGGCCTCATGTCCTTCATAGCAAAGTACATCCTTGATACCAAGTACCATTCCTGCCAGTTTCCCTGCTTTTCCAGCCGCAAGCTTCCGGTCTAATTCATCTGCTTTTTCCAGAGCAGATTGGGTATAAACTTCAACGAAGGCGTTTAAGTGCGCCTTCGTTTGAATGTTTTCTAGATAATGATTGACAATCGCCTTACAAGTTGTTTCTCCGTTTTCCAGCGATTTTTTTATTTCGTCAAATGATCGGAATTTTTCCAATGTCGTTTGTTTTAATCCTTAGTCTTTTTGTCTTTAAGACCTTCTTCCAGATCGTCCTGTATTTCCTTGGTGGCATCCTTAAATTCCCTGATGCCCCTACCAAGGCCTCTGGCCAATTCTGGGATTCTCTTGGCACCAAAGAGGAGGATGATGACCAATACGATAATCACCAATGAGCCACCTCCGATGTTTTGTATGAAAGCCAATGTGTTCATGTTCTGCTTATTTAGGTTTTAATTTGATACAAATATATAACTGTGCCTGTCTATCACAAAGGAATAACGCTTAGTTATTCCCTTTTTTTACATGAATGAGTTAAAATACGAATTATTTCTTAGAAAGCCAAATACTGGGATCCATTACCTGAAGCCCCTTCCAGGTCTGGAAGTGAAGTTCGGAGACCCCGTTTCTATCAGCGTTAACGGTTCCGATGATGGATTTAGCGGATATTTCTTGACCAGATTTTACAGAAATGGTTTTCAACCGGCTATACATGGTGTAGAAATCCCCATGCCGTATGATCACAGTTCCGCCCATTCCAGGAACCGTGGTGATCTTGGTGACTACTCCGTCAAATATCGCACGCACGGCCTCCCCGTTGTTGGTCTGTATGTCTATGCCGTCATTGGTTTCGGTAATTCCTTTTAAGGTGGGGTGGGGGAAGGTGCCGTACCTTTTGGACACAAACCCGCTCTCCACAGGCCAGGGCATTTTTCCTTTATTGCCTTCAAAGGAGCTGGAAAGGGCCGCTCCCTCCGGTGTCAAGGGGATATTGCCTGAGGATTTTGCCGTGGTTCTAGTGCCTTCTTTTTTTGCATCTGCTTCGGCAAGTTTTATTTCTTCTTCGATCACCCTTTTTATCAATCGGTTCAGGTTTTCTTGTTGTTTTTTGGCTTCCTGAATGTCTTTTTTTAATTCATCCTCCCGCTGGGCCAGGTTGTTCACTATCCCTTGTTGCTCCTTCTTCAGCTTGTCCAGGTTCTCTTTTTCTGACCTTTCTTGAGCCAGTAAGCGTTCTTTATCTTTTCTTTTTGTTTCCAGTGCCACTTGTTTCACCTCTAATTCCTTGGCCACTTTTTCCATTTGTTCCACTTGCTTTTTTCTCGCATCCCCGTATTGCTTCAGGTAGTTAAGGCGCATGTAAAATTGTTTAAAAGTGGAGGCACTGAAAATAAAGGTGAGCACATTCACCCCAGTGTTCAATTTATAGGAGGTGTAGATCATACCTGCATATTCTTCCTTAAGTGTGGCTAGGTCTCTTTCCAGTTTTCGGATATTGTCTTCTATGGCCCTTGCCTCCCTGTTGATGAGCAGCACCTCCCTGTTGAGCGTACCTATGTAAGAAAGCCGTGCTTCTAACTTTTGGTTGAGGGCATTGAGTTCGCTAAGGGTATTTCTCTTTCTGGCGGTGGTTTGTTGAAGGATTTGATCGTATTCTCTGAGTTTTTTCTGTATAGCGGCTTTTTCTGCTTCCAATTGTGCCCGGGAGCGCGTAAGTGGGGACTGGGCCACTACCTGGGCAGTCAGCAAAAAAGCCAGCAAAAACAGGGCATATAAATGCAATCGCCAAAAAATGGGCGAAAAAGAATCAGTAATTATACGGAAAATTGAGTGAGTCATTCGATAGATCTACTTTTAGGATCTCAGCATTCATGGACATTTTGGAGCGGGGCTTATCCGGAAGACTTATCACCATATTGACTATGGCCCGAAAGGGAAATGGTTGGGATTCTACATCCTTGAATTCCTGATAGTTGGCTGAAAGGCTTCCCCCGTCCCTTCTTTTGGTATTGCTTTGCAAATCCGTTACCTTTCCATGCCGGGCGCTGATTGCAGACCTGTAGACAAGGTTGTCTCTTTCTTGGGTAAGTTCAAAGGATTGACCCACCCTTACCATTCTGTCCCTTAAGGTAAACTCATAGGGGATATTTGCGAAGAGGAGGTTTTGGGCAAGCGGGAGCGTAAGAGACACGCCATAGTTTTTTCGGAAGGTCTCGTAATCCATATCAATGGTGTTCCCATTGATCCTGTCCCTGATCTTGATGAACTCCTCTGTCATTACCCCTCTGGCAGCCTCTATACCAAGTCCAGGCGATAAGCTAAACCAGAGGATGCTGTCTTTTTTTGCACGTATATGTAATGTGCCTTTGGTGACCTTACCATTTCTATCTTCGATCATTACCCTACCTCTAGCGGTGAGATAGTTAAAGTCCAAATAGTTGGGCTCAAACTCATCCATGATGGTGTCAGAGGTGAATAATGCGGGCTTTCGGGCACAGCCCGTAGAAAGGCCGAAAAGGGCAAGAAAGAAAAAAACAGCGGGAAGCCTATTCATAATATTTTTTGTTCTTGATTTTCTCTGACAAAAACCTGGAGGTTTCTTCCAGTCCTTCGGCCTTTTTCCAATACAGCACAGCCTCTTTTTCATCACCGAGCTTATATAAGATGTCACCGTAATGTTCGTACATTACCCCATTTGGCTCTTCCTGATGGTTCAGTGCCCTTTCCATGTAAGCTTTGGCCTCACGGTAATCACCAAGCTGAAACAGCACCCAGGCATGGGTGTCCAAATAGGTGGAGTTTTCCGGGAATTTTTTCACCAATTTTCCGGACATATTTTTGGCCTTCTCCAGGTCTTTTTTTTCCAAGGACAGAAAATAGGCATAATTATTTAAAATATGCTCATTGTTGGGATTAATTTCTAAAGCTTTGTCATAGGCCTCGAACGCAGCTTCCTTTTCCTCCAAATAATGTAGAGCGTCACCGAGCTGACCTAAGGACATCATCTCCAACTGCCGGTTTTTCCCCTTGTTTAACGCCAGGGATTGTTCCAGAGATGCCCTTGCTTCCTCCTGCTTTTTTTGACCGAGCTTGGCCGTTCCATCGAAAAACCAGAATTCAGGCTTTTCTGGAAATTCATCCACACCCAAAATCGTGTATGCTTCGATCTCCCCGAAATCTTTCTGCAACTCAAACATCAATGAAATGATGTTCTGCAAAACCTGCGCATCGGCAGGGGTTTTGGCAGCTGCAGATTGGAAATACTCCAGTGCTTTCTCCTTTTCGCCAATCATCAACGCACGCTCTCCCAGTGCGGCCTGTACAGTCGCACTGCCGGGGTGGTGCTCCTCCATGTATTCCGAAAGTCGGTTCAACAATTCGTTGTTTGGGGCGCTGCGCATTTCCTGGCTGACCTCAGAAAAGGTTCTGGCCTTGGTTTCTGGGTCTAAATCAGGGTTGGCAAAGGCCCTTATCAAAAATTCATGGGCTTTTTTAAGTTCCTTTTTTTCCTTGTATAGGGTGAAGGCCGCTAGTTGGAGTTCCGGTTGATCCGGATAGGCCTCCATGTTTTGTTCCACCAGCTGGATTGCGCTTTGCAGCTTATTGTTGTTGAATAAAATCTCTACAAGTGCAAGCACATACTGTGGATTACCGGGATGGGCTTCAATCAATTTTTCCCCTTCTTCAACGGCACTTTCTAAATTGTTTTTTTTAAGATAAATCCGTTGTTTTTGTGCGGTGAGCTGTTCCACCACCCCATAATGTTCCTCTGCTTCATTGAGGGCGTCCAATGCCTTGTCCAACTCGTTGGAAGAAAGGTACAGGGAGGCCAGTTCCAATATATATTGCTGCGTGTTTTCTCCATTCTCCATAAGACCCTGTAATACCAGTGCAGCCTCCTTGGCCTTTTTCTGCTTACTGTAGATCTCGGCGATCATCAAATGGTAATACTTGTTAGAGGGGTTCAGCTCCACAGCGGTTTCCGCATACTCCAAGGCTTTGTCCAATTTGTTGGCACGGGTAAGCATCTCCGCCAACTTGAAATGGATGGCAGGCTCATCGGGGTTTTGCTCCATTGCCTTTTCAAAATAAAAATAGGCTTTCTCGTATTCCTCTAGCAAAAGATATTTTTGGCCTTCCACAAAATACCGGGAAGCCAGAGTTTCTTTCTGTTGTTGTTTTCTTTCCTTTTTCGAAAGTTTCTTTTGGGCATACAGTTCTGTGCTCATCCCTGCGAGAAGCATCAACATGGCAAAGAATAGCACTATACGGCTGCCCCTTCGATAAAATGGGGATATAAACTTTCCGTAAACTGCAATCTTATTTATTGGTATGTTCATTTTTTTTGCGATCTATCAAAGTCCGTTCCGCACCTAGGTAAAACCTGAAATCATGCATTCGGTTCACCTTCTGCTACAATTGCCCAGCAAAATTGGTTCCATCGCTTGTTGGTATGCCCTATTTGCCTGTGCTACCATAGCCCCCGGCACCTCTTTCCGTTTCATCCAACTCCAGGGATTCCTGCCAGGTGATTTGTTCGTGCCTGGCCACTACCAATTGAGCAATTCGGTCACCATCAAAAATTGTGAACGGATCCTGAGAATGGTTGATCAAAAGTACCTTTACCTCCCCTCTGTAGTCCGCATCAATAGTGCCAGGGGAGTTCAGCACCGTGACCCCATTTTTATAGGCCAACCCACTTCTGGGTCTCACTTGTGCCTCATAACCACCCGGAAGAGCAAGGTACAACCCTGTGCCGATAAGCTTTCTTTCCAATGGCAATAAAATCTCCGGTTTTTCCAAATCCGCCCTTAGGTCCAGGCCCGCTGATAATGCAGTTTGATACTGGGGAAGTGCATGTTTGGATTTATTGATAACCTTAATTTTCATTTTTTCTTTTTTCTGAATTGCGCAAATAGCGAAGAAAATTCCTTTTTCTCCAAGGAGAAAACGAAAAATCCGTATGCAATGATAAATAAATTATGAATAAAAAAATCGAAAACTTGATTTTGAGTTTGAATAACAAACCCGGAATAACTCAGCACAAAGGAGACGCATAAGAAAATAAGGCCTTTCTGGGTCTGATAAGGTATGGGATAATGACGCTGTCCATAATAATAGCACAGTACACACATTAACCCATAACAGGCAAAGGTGCTCATAGCCCCTCCCATAAACCCAAACCTCGGCACCATGGTGAAAATCACCACTACCGTGACAATGGCACCTATGGCAGTGATATAAAAGCTATAAGAAGTCTGATCAGTGATTTTAAACCAAATGCTAAGGTTATAATAGATGCCCAATAGCAAATATCCCATCAGCAACAATGGAACCATGCTTAACCCTGCCTCATATCCCTCCGATTGGAAGAAAAGGCTTGCAATGAGGTCTAAATTGACGGCCACAGCCACCATTAAGAAGGTGCAAAAGATAATGAACCAATGCATGACCCTGGCAAATAACTGGGGGTTGTTTTTGTTGGTAGCCTGCTGAAAAAAGAAAGGTTCCGCCGCATACTTGAATGCCTGTATGATAAGATTCATAAAGATGGCAAGCTTAAAGTTTGCCCCAAAGATACCTCCTGCCTCTCTGGTGCTGAGCCCTTCGTAAAAGCCTTCAGGTAGGGCATATTCGAAAAGCCCCCTGGAAAACACCTCATTGGTGACTCCCGCCAACCCCATAAACAGTAAAGGCATGGCGTATTGCCACATAGGGGCAAGAATTTCCTTTTCCAATTTGAAGCCAAGGCTTCGGACGGTGATAAACAGTAGTGGGAGGATTAATGCATTGGCAAATAAATTGGATAAAAGTATATAATCCACCCCCCAGGAAGGATTGTAAATCTGTTCTACGAAGGGCTGAAAGGAGGGGAACCAATCCCCGCGAAACACATGGTAGCAGAAAACGATGAAAAAGATGTTCAAGGCAACATTGAAACAGATGTTCAGCAATTTGATCAAGGCAAAGGTCAGGGCTCTTCCCTCTATCCTTAGTTTTGCATAGGGAATGGCCATCAGGGCGTCGATAGCCAGGATAAAGGCAACCCACCTGAACAGATGGCCTTGTCCCGGGTAGTCCAACAAAGCGGCAAGTTGATCTGCCGAAAGGTAGAGCACAGTCCCCAATACGATCGCCACCAAACCAACCATGGTATGCGAGTTTTTGAAAACCCTTTCTGCATTGAGCCCCTTCCCGGTGGCATAGCGGAAATAGGCGGTTTCCATGCCGAAGGTGAAAATGACATTCAAAAAAGCAATCATCGCATAAATCATGGTAAAGCTACCCAGGTCTTCCTTGCTTAGGTACCCGGTATACAAGGGTATAAGTAAAAAATTGATGGTCTTACCGAGAATGCTGCTGATGCCATAGATGGCAGATTGCCCGGCTAATTTTTTGAGCTGACTCATGTGCGATGATGAAGGTTGCCTAATGCCCACATAAAATTAAAGTTCAAAGCTACTTCAATTTTTGAACTTTGGGAATAAATAGGAGAAAGATAGCCACAGATGCACGGATAGGATTTTGAATAGTCCCGGGTCTTACTGGACAAGCCAGCCAGTTTGCCTGCCCGGGTGTGTTTGCAGGGAGGTTTTCACCTTCATTCCCTTCATTCCTTCATGGTTTATTTTATGGGCTAAAAACCGGATGAAAGGATAGCCACAGATGCACGGATAGGATTTTGAATAGTCCCGGGTCT
>PXCO01000055.1 GCA_003565295.1 Cyclobacteriaceae bacterium | reverse complement strand
GCCGAAACTTCTTGAACCTCTTCCAAAAAACCCGTGCCCACGGTTGCCTCCGCCCATTGTAACTGACCGCTTTTGATTTCCACAGAGGTACGCCAATTAACCCCTACCGATTCTAAGGGGTTTTCGCTAAGGTTAACTATCACCCTATCTGGCATAGGTGTAGGTAAATAGCGTATATTCTGGGGTTCAACCCCGGTTAGGTTTTCGGACTGAGCCGGGACTATTGGAATACCCGAACCAAAACCAATGATACCTCCCAAAAAAAGAAGTGCGCAAATAGTATCCTTAAGCTTGTTCATTTTCATCCCCATTATAACTGTTTTATTTCCTTGTTTATGATTAGAAGGAACAATCGCTCGGTTCCTCCATTAACAATACTTAAAAACAGGCAGATTGGCCATTAAAACCTCAATTTTATAACCTTGTCCTATTGCAATTGCTAATTCATTTCTGTTAGAAAACTTTCGAAAAACACGGTTAGCATTCATCCCTAGGGGATAGCGGCCAAAAATAAAAAGAGGCTGTCTCTATTTATGAGACAGCCTCTTTCCTCCTTATAAGGTGATGTTTTTCTTACCAGGGCTTGCCTGTACCCTGCAACACCCAGGGCTTGGCCCATTGGTTATTGGGACCAATGATGGAGCCAAAACTTCCGGTTTCCAGCCTTCCAATGGCAGTGGAAAGGTTCTGGGCGTTGAAGTTAATTTCATTGTCGCCATAGGGAAAACGGACTGCCACCACAGGTTCCAGAGCAGCCGGACCTGCTGACATTGCTGGCATACCCGTCCTTCTCCAGTCAAACCATCCCTCAGGGCAGGTCCAACTTGCCACCCATTTCTGTGCCGCAATTTGGGGTAATGGGTCTGCACTGTTGAAGGCTATATTTTCCTGCTCGATAAACTGGCTGAATTGGTTGCCTACTCCCCATGTGTTTAGCGATTGTTGTATGCCCGCCCTATAATGGTCCTCCGCACCACCCGTGCTCCAGCCTCTGGCCGCGGCCTCTGCGAAAATAAAATGAACCTCTGCGGCCGACATGATCCTGGCCCTGAGCATAGGCCCGCTAGGCTCTCTGTACATATCAGCGAGTTGGGACACGTGCTGGTTTTCTATGGTCTGACCTACTGTGGGGTTAAAGTTGTACCCGTCCGGTGTGGACACACCCGGGGGTACACCTACAATTTCCCTAGTATCAATCGGTATATCCCTTAGCGCTGGATCTGCAGCTTTTAACACGGGGTTAAAATGCCTGGTGAACTTGTTCCCTTGGGCAATAAGCTCCAGATATTGAGCATCCAGATAAGATCTTACCCCTTCCAACACTTCACCGTTCCTCCTAATAAAAGGTTCAATAGCCACACTCAGATTTGGATCCTCCACCCACTGGCAATGAACGGGTCTAAACCATACCAAAGTCCTAGGGTCTTCTGTGCCCAACATAAGGTTGGTAAGCGTGGTACAAGGTTTTTGTCTTCTAAAATCGGAACCTGCACTTCCCGATTGAGGCACGTTATTGGGCCAGGAGTCTGAAGTTACATTTCCCAAATAGGCCATAGTCGCATCCTGGGCGTGACCTTGAAGGTAAATACCTGACTGGTAGATACTTTCCACACCTGTACGTGCCAATTGAGGCAGTTTTTCCGCCAAACGCATATAATACCGCAACCTCAATGAATTGGCAAATCTTCTCCAGTGATCGATATTACCCCCATAATACAAGTCATTGGAGTTATTCATACCCGTGGTATTCCCGGAGGAGAAAATCTCCACCGCCCTTCCCAGGTCATCAAGTATGCCTTGGTAGATCACCTCTTGACTATCGAATTGTGGAAAAAGCACATCGGTATTCCCTCTAAGAGACTCAATGTAGGGAGCATCGCCCCAGATATCAGTAATATTCGCAAAGATAAATGCCCTCATGGTTAAGCCTATACCACGATGAAACTGGAAATCCAGTTCCTCTGCCCTACGTAACATCAGGTCATTGGTACGAAGTAATCCATACCAACCCGTCCAATCTCTTGGACCCCAATCATAGACGTTATGGCCTCCCCACCAACCGTCTTTTTGGGTATGCTGAATGGTTCCACCGATATCACCGAATCCCAGATTGTTGTAGGAAGTGCCCACTCCAGATAGCACATGCGGCATCAAGAGATTTGGGTTGGCGGAGGAAGGGTCAATCCCGTTAGGGTTTTGATTCATTTCCTCCAATTGGTCCACACATGCTCCCATGGTAATTAATCCTACCATGAGCAAAAACTGATATAGGAATTTTATAGTCTTCATATCCTTTAGTTTTTAGCTTAGAAAGTTAGATTTAACCTAAACCCTACAGGCATGGTCCAAGGCATTACATTTTGCAGTTCCAGCCCTTGCCTGAAAGTATTGACAGTGTCACCTTGACGTCCTCCTTGGGACTGGAAGGCCCTTTCAGGGTCTATGCCGATGCCGGCAGCTGTCCAAAGGATGAGGTTTCTGGTAAACACAGAGAAGTTGGCGTTTCGGAAACTTCCAAAATTGGGGATATCATACCCTAAGGACAACTCCCTTAATTTCAGGAAGGAAGCATCAAAGGTCACCATTTGGTTATAACTCCAGGCAAAAAGCCTGGACATGGGGTATACCACTGTACCATCTCCACCCAGGTGCTCCACATATTCCCCATCTTCTCCTACATAAACCCCAGGCCTAAAGCCCCCATCATGGGCATCCACAGGAGACCCAAAATTATTGTTAAGAATACCACCGGTATCTTGTGTATAACCACCTACCCTTGGGAAATGACCGTTTTGAGGAATAATATACCTTTCGGGGTCAGATTTCAGGAGTGCAGCCATAGCTTCAGGATCTCCCATCGCAGGGGTCAACATACGCATCTGTCTGGCATCCTTCCAGTTGGATCCACCGTACCTGTAGGTAAAGGACATAAAGTCCCCCCCCATACGCAGGTCAAAGCTTGCTCCAAGCGTCCAGCGCTTATACCTCAGGGTACCTTGTAAGCCCATCATAAAATCCGGGTTGAAATTCCCCACCTTCATTCGGTCTTCCCTATCGTTTCTGTTGATCCAGGCACCACCACCTATGATATCACCCTGCTCGTTAAAAACAGGGGGAGTCAAGATTGGCCATCGGTAATAGGGGGAATTGGGATCGTCTACATAAGCATATCCACGGCTGTAAAGGTCACCAATTTGATCGCCCACAAAAGTTTGAGCACCACCATTGTTGTCATCCCAAAGTACGATAAAGTCTATCCCATCGGCCAACTCTTCCACCCTTGTTCTAAACCGGGTGAAGTTGACATTAAGGTCCAGGTTCCATCCACGACGATTACTGATCGGAGTCCCTCCCAACATCATTTCCCATCCCTGACTGGAAAGCAACCCGGCGTTAATATCCCTTGCCGTAAAGCCAGAAGATGCGGGGGTGTTAAGTCGAAGGATCTGGTTTTCATTCTCCATCCTGAAATAAGTACCTTCAAACCTCAACCGGTTATCGAAGAAATTCAAGTCCATTCCCACCTCAAAAGAAGTAGATATTTCAGGTTTTAGTGTTGGGTTAAGCAAGGTACCTGGCATGTTAGCGGTAAGGGTCTGTCCCCAGTTACCAAATCCAAGCACCTGTTCCAATTGATAGGGATTAGCTTCCAATCCCACTTGTGCCAAACCTGCCCTAAATTTTAACAGGGAAACACTCTGGGGCAAATTGAAGGTGTAATTGGCCAGCCAGCTCAGGGACGCAGATGGATAGAAGAAAGACATGTTTTCCCTAGGCAGGGTACTGGACCAGTCATTTCTGGCAGTCAAATCAAGATACAGTTGGTCTTTAAACCCAAAGGAGGCCATTCCATAAGCACTGTAAATGGCTCTTTGCATTTCGTGGTTGTTTACTACCCTACCTGCCACCGGAATGTTTGTAACCCTAAAAAGACCGGGCACTTCCAATCCCGCGTTCCTGGCGGTACCTATATATGAACTTCTGAAGTTCTGCACCATATAGTTACCACCTCCTGAAATGTTCATATTGAAATCTGAATTGAACTTCTTGCTATAGGTCAATAGGAAGTCAACATTGGTTTCATTTCGGGCAAGGTCTTCCAAGTAATAGCCTCCCCTTCTTTCCCTGGTGTAGGACCAGGGTATTTTTGTCTCCCTGTTTTCCACATAAAAATCATTCATCACCCGGGCAAAAGCGGAAAAGTTTTCGTTGAGCTTATAATCAAGCTTGATATTACCATACACCCTATCTCTTGTAAAGGCATTAGAAATGCCATATGCAATAAAATAAGGGTTGTCATTATTATCGGCCACCGTTCTTTGCTCTATTTGCTCCTGACCAGGAACCCAATAATCACGGAGATCCCTGACATCCACATGAGGCCACACATAGACCGATTCCACTGCATTTGCACCCCTATTGCCCGTTGATGGCCTGTCATTGGAGTTAGACCTCACATAATTTAAACTAGTACTCACGGTAAGTTTGTCATTAAGCTTATAATCCGTGTTTGCAGAAATATTACTTCGGTGAAGGTCAGAGTTGGGGATCATGCCTTGATGTGCCATATTAGTGACAGAAAACCTATAGGTGGCCCTGTCACTTGACCCAGTGAGCGAAAGCGTATTAGTGGAGGTGATTCCCGTCTGCAGAAAATTCCTCATGTTGTCAGGGTAAGACCTGAGTTCTGTAGGGATACGGTTGCCGTTCTCATCAGTGGGACTGTTCCATTGTGCGGCGGTAAACCCTTGGTCTAGGGGAAGACCGGACCAATACTCAGACCTTTCATCCAACAATGTGGTCCTGTTGCCAGAAGCATATTTGTAGTGAAAGTCCAGGTATCTTACCGGTCTTTCAAAAACGGTGTTGGTGGAAAAATTGACACTCATACGCTCACCGGCCTTACCTTTTTTGGTGGTGATGAGGATAACGCCATTTCCCGCCCTTGAACCATAAAGTGCTGCGGCACTTGGGCCCTTCAACACCGATATGCTTTCAATATCGTCGGGGTTAATATCTGAGATGGCATTCCCGTAATCCACTTCATTCCTATCACCCCTGCTGGCTATGTTATTTAATGAATTGTTCATTGGAACACCATCCACCACAAACAAAGGTTGGTTATCAGTAGTCAATGAAGTTAACCCTCTTATATTTACACTTACCGAAGATCCGGGACCACTAAACTGATTTACTGTAACGCCAGGCACTCTGGCTGCCAATCCGGCCACTAGGTTTTCCTGGCCAACGATGCCGAGTTCTTCACCTCTCACCTCACCAACGGCATAGCCCAAGGCTCTTTTTTCCCTCTCTATGCCCAAAGCAGTAACTACCACCTCTGACATGGTGTCCAATCTCTCCTTCAAAGCAACAAAAATACTGGTCTGATTGCCCACCCTGACTTCAAAGGTCTCGAATCCCACATAGGAAAACACCAATACAGAATTTTCCCCCTCTACCTCTATGGAGAAGGCTCCGTCAATATCCGTAACGGTACCGTTGGTGGTGCCTCGTTCCACTACCGTAACACCGGGGAGTCCTTCATTATCTCCATCAGAAGTCACCCTACCTGTCACATTTACTGCCAAAGAATGATCCAGGTTGACTTTCTTGCCTTTGGGGCCTTCATCATCTGGTAGGATGTTTACCCTAATGTCAAAGGGTACATTGTATGCAAAACCGGACACCGGGTACATCCCGAAGGTCATCAGAAGTGGAATAATCCACCTCAGTGCATGATGTGTAATTGTTTTTTTCATGGTCAAATCGATAAAATGAAGTAAATAGTATGTTGTGTTTTACAATTGGAACCAATTCTTCCAAACCGAAAATCTCTCAGGTAACAGATTCAATGAGTTCCCCCATATTTTTCTGGTATCACCCTCCTTTTATTTTGTTAGGTTCAACTTTTTGAATGGATGCTTTTTCTTGAAAAAGCTTCAAGGTCTCTTCAAAATGATCCTTGAGGCTGGATTCGAAAAACACTGCCTTGTCTTGGTCTCCCATCTTGGAAATAAATTCCTCGAATTCACTTTTTGTCAATCGGTTTTCAACCAGCTTTCGGATCAATTCGTCGGTTCTTTGCTTGTCCATTTTGAAGCCCTCCAAAGCTATTACCACAAGGGGGTGCAAACAGACTATTATTTCATAAAAAAAAATATGATATTTTTTTATTCTGCCAAAGTGTTATTAAGTAAGTGTATATTTTGTAAATGGAAAAATATAATAAAAAAAATAATACGA
Source organism: Cyclobacteriaceae bacterium (assembly GCA_003565295.1). GTDB lineage: Bacteria > Bacteroidota > Bacteroidia > Cytophagales > Cyclobacteriaceae > Pleomorphovibrio. The sequence continues at coordinate 424 of PXCO01000055.1, read as the reverse complement.
TTTATATTTTATGTTATATCCACAATTAAAATTGTGGATAAGAAGGGGTTTTAATTATACTTTAACAATATATTTTATGAATTACAAATCCATAAAATTTAAATGAGAGGGAATATAGAATTAAAAAAATATTATTTTTTATTATTTAAATAATGTAAAATCTGAGGTTAGTTAACTATTTGGGCATAAAAAAGCCCCTGGGCAAACTGAAAACCTCAATTTACCCAAGGGCTTTAATTGGAAAAATTCTATAAAAATTAACTTACCAGGGCTTCCCTGTTCCTTGAATCAACCATGGTTTTGCCCAAGGAATATTATTTCCCCTGTTGCTTCCTACGGTAACCTCAAGTCGGTCTATGGCACGCATCACTTCTTGGTTATTAAAGTTGACTTCATTGTTCCCATAGGTAAAACGTACCGCAAT
>PXCO01000090.1 GCA_003565295.1 Cyclobacteriaceae bacterium | reverse complement strand
GCCAGCGTTATGGTGAACGTTATGGGCGTAGGGGACTTTAGCCCTTCTGACCTACGGAAGGTGTTAGCAGGTAAAAATGTAAGCGTCACCCCGAATATCGGCACCTACAGTGAAACCATAGGAGGAAGCACTTCCCCCAGAGACTTGGAGAAAACACTCCAGTTGATTCACCTGTATTTTACTTCGCCTAGAAGGGACGAAGAGTTGTTTGGGGTTTACCTCAGCAATCAAAGCTCCCAATTGGAGAGTGCGCAGTCCAATCCTGATTTTCAGTTTAACAGGAAATTCAATGAGATTTTGAGTCAGGGGAATTTCAGGGGTATGAGTGTATACGATCCGGAAGACCTCCAACAAATTGACCTGACCCGGGGACTTGAAATATATAGCGAGCGTTTTTCCAACGCCGCAAATTTTGAGTTTTTGTTTACCGGAAACCTAGACTTGGAAAAGGTAATCCCTTTGGTAGAGTTATACCTCGGCAGTTTACCAGGAAACCCAGAAGCCATTGACGAATTTAGGGATTTAGGTATTAGGCCTCCTCAGGGCAAAAGCGAAACCGTGAATGTGGGAATAGATGAAAAGAGCCAGGTTATCCTTTACTTTAATGGCCCTACTCCATATGACATTGAAAAATCCCAACAGTTTTCTTATTTAGGTGAGGTACTTACAATTAAGCTCATAGAGAATATAAGGGAAAAAATGGGTGGGGTCTATAGCATAGGGGCAAGAGGGGGACTATCAAGGGTTCCTGAGGAGAGTTTTAGTTTTTCCATCTCATTTCCTTGTGACCCTGAAAATGTGGAAAACCTCATTGAAGCAGTTTGGAAGGAAATCGATGCTATCAAAGAAAAAGGTCCTGAGGAAAAAGATCTGGAGAAAGTAAGGGAAAGCAAACGGATTTCATTGGAAGAAAATTTAAAGAGAAACTCCTTCTGGCATGGGCAATTAAATGCAGCAATAACCTCCGGTATGCCCATAGATACAGTATTAGGTGCCATGGAAAGGCTACAAGGAGTCACTGTCGAGCAGGTTCAGCAGATAGCAAGGGAATACCTTGTAAAAGATAACCTGTTGGAAGTGAAAAAATTTCCCCTAACTCAAAATCTTTCTGAAAATGAAGTGCCTTAAGTTTATAATTTTGAGTGGTTTATTGGCCATTGTTGGTCCATTCGAAGGAACCAGGGCCTTAGCTCAGGCCGTGGATTTAGCATTTCAAGATCTATTCGTTTCCGGTACAGAGGGGTACCACACTTTCCGCATTCCCTCTTTACTTGTGACCCCAAAGGGTACTGTATTGGCTTTTGTGGAAGGAAGGAGAGCAGGACAGGGGGACACGGGTGATATAGACCTGCTCCTTAGGCGTTCGGAAGATGGAGGGAATACCTGGAAGGCCACTAGTTTGGTATGGGAGGATGGAGCCAATGTATGTGGAAATCCCACAGCGGTAGTAGATGAAGAAACCGGTAGGATCTGGCTTTTGCTGACTTGGAATTTGGGGACAGACACCGAGCGAGCGATCATAGAAAACAGGGGAAAAGATACCCGCAGAGTATTTGTCACCTTTAGTGATGATGATGGCAGAACCTGGGATATTCCCCGGGATATTACCTCTCAAGCCAAGAAACCGGAATGGGGTTGGTATGCAACCGGACCGGGAATGGGGATACAACTTAAAAATGGCCCTCACAAGGGTAGGTTGGTTATTCCTTGTGACCATAGCTATATGGACGATGAGGGAAGTTATGAATACGGGTCTCATATCATTTTCAGTGATGACAATGGACAGACCTGGGAGATAGGTGGGGTAATAGCACCTAAAATGAATGAATGTCAAGTAGTGGAGTTGGAAAGCATCCCTGGCGCAATGTTGATGAATATGAGGTCTTACTATGGAAACAACCTTAGGGCACAAGCAGAAAGCATAGATGGTGGAAATACATGGACGAAGCCTTTTGAGGTCAAGGATTTAATAGAACCGGTTTGCCAGGCAGCCATCCTCAGGTATGCTTGGTCTGACGAACCACAGGGAAACTTAATGCTATTTTCTAATCCTGCCAGCACGAGTAGGGATAATATGACTGTTAAACAGAGTAAAGACGAAGGTAAGACCTGGTCAGTGGTAGAAATTTTGGAGGAGGGGCCTTCTGCTTATTCCGCCTTGGCCGTTTTGCCTGGCGGAAAGGTACTTTGCCTCTTTGAGAGGGGGATGAACAACCCTTATGAGAAAGTTACCTTGGCAACCTTTTATCTGGAATCCACCCCTCACTAAGTGGCTCTTTACTTGGAGCTATGCTGCTTTTAAGTTATCTTTATTTTTGGATCATGGGAATAGTTTTCCCATCATTTCTCACCAACCAAAAGTTAATTTAAAATGACACATTATATCAACAAATTACCGTATTTGTTGGGGTTAAGTATAATGCTCCTTGTAGCGGCCTGCGGACCTCAAACTCAGAAGGAAGAAAAATCACCTTATTTTACGGCAGATGAAGATCAGGGAGGGCTTAATCTCGCCCCGGGCATGAAAGCATATGTCGTGGCAGAAAACTTGGGCAGAGGAAGGCATATTGCCGTAAATGAAAATGGGGATATTTATTTGAATTTAAGGGAACCGCATGAGAAAGGTGGGATTGTGGCGATGAGGGATACAGACGGTGACGGAAGGGCGGATCAAATTGAATACTTTGCGGATTTCGGAGGCACAGGCCTGGAGTTTTATAATGGTCATTTATATGCCTCCAATGATAGTACGGTATTCAGGTTTAGTTTTTCCGATGATAAATTACTGCCCGACAATGCCAGCGCACCTGACACCATTGTTTCCGGTTTTACTTCTCAAACTCAACATGCCGCCAAATCCATCACCTTTGACGATAAGGGCCATTTGTATGTGAACGTGGGTGCTCCTTCCAATGCCTGCCAGGAGCAGGATAGGACCCAGGGGTCGCCGGGCATGGACCCATGTCCCATACTGGAAAGACATGGAGGGGTCTGGCGTTTTGATGCCGAACGCTCCGGACAAACGCAACAAGAAGATGGGCACCGCTTTTCTACCGGTATCCGTAATGCCGTAGCACTTGGTTTTAACCCCAATGACGGCCACGTATATGCGGTACAACATGGAAGGGATATGCTGGATGGTTTTTGGCCAGAACTTTACGATGAAAACGACAATGCCGAAATTCCCGCTGAAGAATTATTTAAGTTGACAGATGGAGCGGATTTCGGTTGGCCCTATTGCTATTATGACCCCTTGCAGGATAAAAGGTTGCAATCTCCGGAATATGGAGGGGACCGGGAAACTGTTGGTCGCTGTGAGGGAACAGATCAGCCCGTCATGATCTTTCCGGCTCATTGGGGCCCAAATGATATTTTATTTTACACTGGGGATCATTTTCCCGATCAGTACAAAGGAGCGGCTCTCGTGGTTTTCCATGGGTCATGGAATAGAGCTCCCCTGGAACAGAAAGGGTACTTTGTGGCACATGTGCCATTTGAAAATGGTTCTCCAAAAGGCACGCACGATCCCTTGGCTGAGGGGTTTGCAGGGGTGGAAACCATAGAAAGTCCCAGCGATGCCCAATATAGGCCCACGGGAATCGCTCAAGCACCAGACGGAACAGTTGTGATATCTGACTCTGTGACCGGTAAAGTTTGGAGGATTTTTTATGATGGCTAAAGAACACTAGCAGTAATTTTGTTAATAAATATATGGCATGAGGCGAATGGTAGGGCTATTTGTCTCATGTTCATTTATCATATGTGTCAACCCAAAAAGCATGAACCCAAAACAATTCTCCACACTTGCCTTATTGTTTTTCATCTCCTTTAGTATCTCTGCATGGTCGCAGCAAGCGAAGTTGCCGAATATCGTTTTTTTAATTTCAGAGGATAATAGTGCCCATTTTATGGACCTCTGGAATGAACAAGGAGTCAATACACCTCACATCGCTAAATTGGCTGAGAATGGGGTGGTTTATGATCATGCCTTCTCCAATTCTCCGGTATGCTCGGTGGCTAGAAGTACCTTGATTACGGGCACCTACGCGCCTAGGACGGGTATTCATCTGCACCGTAAAATCAGAGAAGCACCATTACCAGAAGGACTCAGGATGTTCCCCTATTACCTGAGGGAAGCTGGGTATTATGCCACTAACAGGGCCAAAAAGGACTATAACGCAATTGAGGGTTCAGGAGTCTGGGATGAGTCCTCCAATACAGCTGGTTGGGAGAATAGACCTGATCCTATGCAACCTTTTTTTCATAAAGAAACCTTTATGGATTCCCACGAAAGCAGGTTGCACTTTTCGGATTCCCTGATGAAAGCATATGCCCCTGATGATAACCCACAACAGGTAGATCTTTTTCCCATTCATCCTGACACTCCCACTTTTAGGTTTACCACAGCATACCATAGGGACAAAATAAGGGGAATAGATGAATGGGTTGGTGAGGCAATAGAAAAATTAGAGAGAGATGGCCTTTTGGAAGACACCTTCGTTTTTTATTTTGGAGATCATGGGGGAGTGCTTCCTGGTTCAAAGGGGTACCTGTATGAAACTGGGCTTCATATACCCTTGGTGGTGCGTATCCCGGAAAACTTTAAGCATTTGGTAGACCACGAGAATAACACAAGAGAAAAGGCTTTCGTTAGTTTCATGGACTTTGCCCCCACCGTTCTTTATTTGGCAGGGATAAATATACCTGTACAAATGGACGGAAAACCGTTTCTGGGACAGGGATTGAAAGCTGACCTGGCCAATAGGGACGAAAGCCTGGGGTATGCAGATCGTTTTGACGAAAAGTATGAAATGGTCCGTTCCCTTCGAAAGGAGAATTGGAAATATATCCGAAGTTACCAACCCTTTTATCCAGATGCCCTGCACAACAATTATAGGTATCAAATGCTCGCCTTTTCCGAATGGAGGGAATTGGACAGGGAGGGGAAACTAAATGAGTTACAAAGCCGGTTTTTTCGTTCAAAACCTTCGGAGATGCTATATAATCTGGAAGAAGATCCTTTCGAGACTATAAATCTAGCCGAGGAAGAGGAATATCAGGGCCTTCTTACTCAAATGAGGCAACAATTGAATCGCAATATATTGGATTTCAATGATCTTGGATTTTTGCCCGAACACCTTTTAGTGGCGGAGGCTCTCGATCATCCCGTAGCTTTTGGTGAAACTTTTCATGAATCGCTTCAAAGAATATTGGCCATAAATGACCTGCAATTTTTACCCCAAACAGAGGCAAATGAACGATTGAAGGAAGTATTGACCGATGGGAAGGTTTTAGAGCAGTTCTGGGCTTTAAATACTATAGCCATATTGAGTGAAGAATCATTTGTAAGCCAAGTAAAAGAGTTTCAACATCATGAGGATGAGATGATTCAATGGAAGGCCATAGAATGTTTAGGTGTACTCGGGTTACAGGATCCTTTAGATCCGCTTGTAAACCTTATCAATACCGTGGTGGATCCAGTACTTACCTTACAGATGCTTAATTCACTGGTGTTTTTTCGCGATCATACCCCCTATATTCTTGAGGAAGAAATGGTATCTCGGGTCAATCCTCCAAACCCGAATGCAGAGGTTACCAGAAGACTCGATTATCTTAATGGAGACTGGAAATAGACTGCTCGTGGAATGGTACTTGTGCAATTATTTCCACAACAAACCTTCCCAGCTATGCAAATAATGGATATTTTGGTCATTGCGGATTATTTTTTTCTTGTTTTTCATACGCTGTTAATCTTGTTTAATTTATTTGCATGGCTTTGGAAACCCTTGCAACGTTGGCACTTCATCGTGATCTCGCTTACATTTGCATCTTGGTTTATTTTGGGAATTTGGTATGGCTGGGGGTATTGTCCGATTACAGATTGGCATTGGGATGTATTGAGGGAAAAAGGAGTGAGAGACCTTCCCAATTCATACATTACCTATCTTATACAACGTTATTTTGGAGCTTCTCCTTCACCGGATTTTGTGGAATATGCCACGGTGGGATTTGCATTTTTGGCCTTAGTCGCATCCATAAAAGTTAATTTTTTTTCAAAAGAGAAGGCTTAAACGGATATCGCTGTAATTTAATTTTCACATAAACTTCGCTAATTTGATTTATCAATATTTTAATCTGCTTTTTCCCTTTGATCACACAAATGCTCAAGGTATCATCTTCTATCTAAAGAGTAGTATGTGGCGATCATGTCTATTTATGTAAGTATCCTATTAAGGATACCTTTACCAATTTCAACTTCTAGCTTCCATTTATTTTGTAATGCGAAAGTTGCACCTTTAAATCGGTGGGTATTTCGTTTCCATCCTGTTGGTCACAGCAGATCAATCCAGTGAGCATTACTACCAGAAATACCCCGGATAACGAACAAAAAAAGAAATTTTTCGATTTCATGATTGACCTTTTTCCTTACATCGAAAAATCATCAATTCAATTTGATGTAATTTGAAATTCATGCTTTACCAAACAAGGGTACGGTTAAAAATAAGTATCCGGAACTTTCAGAAATTATATTTGACAGAAAATTATGTGGAGCTCCCTATTAGTGAGTGAAAGGGAACCATGATACCAACATTCTTCTTAGGATAATGATTAAATATGGAGTGAAATTAAGTTTCGGAGTTTATTCTATAGGTAGGGATCCACTTATTAAAGAT
>PXCO01000127.1 GCA_003565295.1 Cyclobacteriaceae bacterium | reverse complement strand
GATTATCAAAGCGAGATTCCACCCCGATAAACCGGGGCAAGTTATGACCGCTGAAAAACAAATTATAAACAGATGAAAAAAGAAATTACCATATACGATATCGCAGGGCAATTGGGCGTTTCACCAACTACCGTAAGCAGGGCCTTGAACAATCATCCAAGGGTAAACGAGAAGACCAAAAAAAGGATTTATAAGATGGCTGAGGACTTAGGTTATCAGTCCAATATTTTTGCTTCCAACCTTCGCAGAAAGAAGACTTTTAACTTGGGGGTAATTGTCCCCAGGCTAGACAGCCCTTTTCAATCTTCTGTATTGGCGGGCATGGAAAAGGTGGCCAGTGAAGCGGGTTATAACCTGATCATCAGCCAATCCTTGGAAAGTCTCAAAAAAGAGATCGCCAATGCCAAAACCATGTTCAACAGCCGAGTGGACGGCCTGCTGGTTTCACTGGCTGCGGACACAGGAAACATCGATCACTTCCAACCCTTTTTTCAAAAGGAGATACCGGTTATCTTTTACGACCGGGTGCCAGAACAAAACCAGTTTACCGGAGTGGTGATCGACAATGTTCAGGCAGGTTATGAGGCTACTACCCATCTTATTCAACAAGGTTGCACACATATAGTGCATGTATTAGGGAATCCAAAGGTCAACGTATATACCGACCGGCTAAAAGGGTATAAATATGCCCTTATGGATCACGATATGCCTTTCCAATCCAGTTCTGTGATACATACCGCACTAAACGAACATGCAGGCGAAGGCATAGTGGGACAACTGCTTTCCATGTCCTCTGTACCGGATGGGCTCCTGGTTTCCAATGACACCTGTGCGGCAAGTTGCCTGATCGCCCTGAAAAAAAGAGGTACCCTAATCCCGGAGCAATTAGCCGTAGTAGGCTTTAACAACGACCTTATCTCGCGCATGGTGGAACCCAACCTCAGCACCATCAATTACCCCAGCTTTCATATGGGAGAAGTAGCGGTAAAAAATCTCATCAACCACCTGTCTGATGAGGATCAACAATTGCTGCAAAAAACAGAAACCATCACCCTACGTTCCTCCTTGATTGTGAGGGCCTCATCCAATAGAAACAATACTTAACCAGGCTGGTATTTATCCATGTGCTACCTGAGGTTACTTTTTAGGCTGAATTTGAACTTCGATCACACTCGGCTCACTAAGAGGAGGTATTTTTACTCCAAACTGACCCAACGCTACTTCTTGAACGGGAATTCCATTGGCCATTACGGCAGAAATGGAAAAGTCTCTAGCCTCTATGGGCAAAGGATATAGTTCCTGGCTCTCTGTGTTTTTATCCAGATAGAAATAAAGTGAAAATGGTTCATTCTCCCAATAACACTTGAGATAGAGGTAATTCAAAAAAGCCAATTCCGCATTGTGATAAGAAGATTTATATTGTGTGGCCTTATTGCCCTTCATTACTTCGCCGTTTAACCCTACGGTAAGTGGGGTATCTCCCCCCTCTTTATCTAAGAAGGAGTTTTGCCAAATTTTGCCCGCATTTTCAAATCTCTTTAAATACCCTTCTTCATTGAACACCTCCCATAGCACAAGGTCACTCATCATTCCATACGCCTGTATCCACCAATGCGTGAAAGGCGTATGTAGGGACTTGTCTTCCCTACCCACCTCGGCATACCAAAAACCAGTTTTTTTGTCAAAACCATACTCTCCGTTTAAATTATCCAAGGTAGTCAATAGGGAATGTTGATAGGGGGTTCCGATGACCTGCTGAACCCGGGCCAGCACCCAGGCTACTTCAATGGTATGCCCGATATTAATTTCGTTTTTACCAGTTTTTGAGGGAGTGTACTGCCAATGGCGATCAAAATTTTCCAGTACCCAACCTGTGGCAGGGTCAACCATTTTTTCCGCCACCATGTCCATAATCCTTTTGATTTGTAGAAGAAAAACTTCCTCCCTGGTAGATAGGTACAGGTACAACAAATAGCCCGATATGGGGGCCAGTTGAGGACTAAAGGATTTTCCGTCGTCAGCTAAGGTCCAGTCCCTGTTCATCCTGTTATAATAACCCCCGAAAGCAGAATCCCAAACTTTACTTTCCATCAAATCATTGGATTTTCGAATAATGGAATATACCTCCGGGTCTTTCGTGATATTATAATAAAGCGTAAGTCCTGTAATGGCATAAAATTGAACAAAAGAGGATTTGCCGGCATCTATCACCTGCCCTTCTGGCGAGATACTATTAAACCAACCTCCGAACTCTTGGTCATAACAATGGGTAAAAAGATAATCCTTTAGGCTTTGGGCCATGTTCAAATATTCCTTTTCACCACTCAGCATATATGCCGCTGAGTAGCTAAAAAGATGACGGGCTATCATACTGGGAAACCTAAGTGTATCTACTGGAAGTGGTTGCCATGACTCATTCAAACTGGTATGGAAAGACTGGTTCTGATCGTCCACGATGGAATTGGTCCAATACGGTAGTATGTCAGTAAACAATTGGTCTTTCCAGTACTGGGATGTTAACCAAGGAGACTGTTGAGCAACGAGGCATCCTGAAATTAACGATAAAGAAAATAAACTTATCAGTTTTTTGAGATGGTAGCACATGTATTAATTGGTATTTTTGTTTAGGCCAAAATTGGCAAAAAATCCCCAATTTCAACATAAAACCAATACGAATATGAAAATGATGAGCTCATTCATTCTTTTGCTTTCACTTTGCTCCTTTATCCACGCTCAGGTGCAACCTTCTGATGTCCAACACGATGGCGATAGCATTATGATCACTGTCATGATGAAGCACCACCAAGATAAGAACATTGATGAGCTCAGGGAAATCCGGGATAAAAACGGCTTTCTTGAGCTCTTCCCTCCCTCCTCTGCTAGGGTGGTTTCCTGGTATGTCATGATGGGCATAGGACAGGTGGTAACGGTCAAGATTCCTGCCAGTGAACTCAGGAGTCTCAATATTGCCGTAGAACGCGGCGTGTGGGGTGCATTTAGTACTGAGTTTTATCCCACCTATGACTTGTATCCCCACATCCAAGAGGAGAAAAGGAAGCTGAGGGATAACAAGGCTATTCCTTAAAAGAAATTCCCCCTTTCCAGGGACACCCTGAGTTTTGGCCTGTTTTTCTTTAGGGCCTCAATAACTTCTTTCGACACTTCTGTGTCATTGAGATACAATTCCTCAAGACTATCCATTTTCAGGACATGCAAAAGGTTACCATCATCAACCCGGGTTTTTGATAGATTAAGGAGCTGAAGATTTGGCAACTCCGTAAGATAAACCAATCCGGATCCATCAATGGAAGTCTGTTGTAAGTAAAGTTCTTTGAGTCCATCCATCTGCCCTATATGATAAAGGCCGTCATCGCTGATGCCACTTGCCACCAGGGATGCTTTGGATATTTGGCTAAAAAGTGGCTGAAGTTCAGTCAAGTCCTTATCCTCAAAAGAGGATGGGGGAAAAGCCATGGACAATGCGATTTTCCCATCGCCATACTTGTCCATGCCAAGTTGAAATTTCTTATCGTTGGCAACTTGAACGATCATGCTTTCCAGGGCCTGCTCCTGCATATACTTTGCCTTCTGCTGTTGCTCAAGCCGCTGAAGATAATCCGCAATAAAAGGTTCGATTTTGGGATCGCTTCTTGCCGATTCCAGTTTTAAATCCGTGGAGGCACCTTCTGCCACCCACCATTCCATGATGCTTATTTCCTCGGCTGTTAGGGGTGACTTGCCCTCCGGAGGCATTCGGTCATCATGGCCTTCAGGGAGTAAAACTCTTTGAATCAATTCACTCTCATCCACACTTCCGGGGTTCAAGGTAGGCTTGCCGCTTTTTCCACCCTTCAGCAGGCCTTCATAATGTGTCATTACCAGCCCACCTTTGGATTTATTGGAGTTGTGACAGCTCATGCATTTTTTGTCCATGAAGGGAATGATCATATCCTCATAGACAAGCATTTCTTCCAAGGGCTTGGGGTGGTATTCTTCTGCCGCAGGTTTTGTCCAAGAAGGCATGTATTCCGTAAGATAATCTGCCCCATGTGTAAGGGAACCTCCTTGATGACTGGTGTAAACCAAAGCGATATTGGCCACTATCAAGAAGCTTAAATATGAGGTGTGAACAATGGGCCTTTCCTTTTTTGCATTTTCCAGAAAAAAGTAGCACGCCACGCAGAAGGTGATGGACAGCAAAATGCCTCCCCATAGATGCGCATAAACCAAATCCCCGGAATACTCCCCTGTGGCGTACAAAAACATCCCCATGGTCAATGCGGCAAGGCTTCCCAATAGGCCTATGCCTAAAACAAAGCCTTGAAGAACCTTAGAAATAGTCACCCACTGGAATTTTTGCAATAGTTCAAAGACTAAGGCTAAACCCACCAATACGATGGGAAAATGCACAATCAATGGGTGAAACCTCCCCAAAAAAAACACCGTATCAGGAACCTTGGAATTCTGAAGAGGAATTAGAGGGAGTAAGGGCAGCAATACTGCCAAAACCAATAAGGCATATCGGTAACTATAGGCTTTTGATAGCAAAGTCCTACGCTTAAATGTATGATGATCTGTCATTGAGGTCAAGAATATATTTCACATAATTCCCCGGTGCTGTCAGCAAAACATTCCATGGGAATATCCATGATCCTGGCCATGGAAAGGTATAAATTGGTAAGCGGAGTCTCCTCCTTAAAGTTCAGGTTTCTTCCGGGTTTCAACCCACCCCCTCCTCTACCTCCCAATAAAACGGGAAGGTTTCTGGGAGAATGGGAATTACCGTCTCTGAGCCCTGAGGCAAACATCACCATGGAGTTGTCCAAAAGGGTCCCTTCTCCATCGGGAATGCTTTGAAGCTTTTCCAAAAAGTAGGCATACTGAGCCACATAGTACTCGTTGATCTTTCTATATTCTTCCATGGGCCCGTCATGGTTTTGATGGTGTGAAATCTGGTGATGGCTACCATGTACCCCAGGTATGAAAGAGAAATTCCTGTTGGATGCGGAATTCGCAAACATAAAAGTGGAAACACGTGTGGCATCACTCCAGAAAGCCAATGCCATCAAATCCATCATTTGACGTAATTTATCCGTGACATCCACCCCTTCATAGGTTTCATTGTATTCATCTATACGGATGTCCAAAGCGGTCAATTCTTTCTTCATGGCAGGTGTGATTTGCTCTTCGAAGGCTTTTGACTTGCCTTCATCTGCAATCCGCTTTTCCACCGATCGGATGGATTCCAAATATTCCTCAAGTTTGTCCTGATCCGCCCTTCCCAACTTCCTTTGGAGGTTGTCTGCATCCTCTTTCACCTGATCCAGCACACTGCGTTTCCAGGGTTGTTCTTTTTGTTTTTTGTTGGGAACCACGTTCCTGAAGAGTCGGTCAAAGGCCATTCTAGGCTCAATTTCCCTTGAGCATGGCTGTGTTGGAGTCTTCCAAGAAATGGACGACCCATAAAGCCGGGTAAACCCGGTGGCGCCACAAATACCTGAATTGATCCTTTCAGTGCCAAATTGCAGAGAATCAAATGGGGTATCCTGCCCCTTATGCTGTGCCACCAATTGATCAAAGGAAATGCCCCCAACATTTAGGTTCTCGCCCATGGTTTTGTAGATGGGGTAGCCAGTCATAATATTAGCTGTCTTGGCAAAATGCCCCTCGGCACCGGGAAAAATCGACCCCTTATTCATCAGCTCGTTGAGGATCAACACCTCTTGGCGGATATTAGCCAACGGCTGCAAGGTTTTGCTGAGCTCAAAATCGGAACCGTATTTTTCTGGTGTCCAATGATATTTGTTCACACCATTGGGCATGAAAAGACATGCAAAACGCACGGGTCGTTTGGCCATATTGTAATGGCTCATCCCGGGGGGCACCATGGCTTGCAAAAATGGTAGCGCAATGGATGCTCCTAACCCCTTTAACATTCTCCTTCTCGATATGTGCCACTTACTCATAGCTTAGGTTATTTTGGTTTGATATTCTCAAATTAGAGTTTATGCATAAATCTCACACAGCTCTCCCGTGCTATCCGCAAAGCACTCCATGGGGATATCCATGATATGTGCCAGCGAAAGGTATAGATTCGATAGTGGAGTTTCCTTTTGGAACTGAAGATTTTGGCCGGTTTTAAGCCCACCGCCCCCTTTGCCTCCTACAAGGATGGGGAGGTTATAAGGGGAATGGGAGTTGCCATCCCTCAGCCCTGAAGAAAACATGATAACCGAATTGTCCAATAAGTTGCTCTCCCCATCAGGAATGGATTTCAGTTTGTCCAGGAAATAGGCATATTGATCCACATGCCATTCGTTGATGATCCTGTACTCCTCCAATTGATCAGTGTTGTTTTGATGATGACTGAGTTGATGATGACTACCGTGAACCCCGGGTAAAAAGGAGAAATTTCTGTTGCTTACCGAATTTCCAAACATAAAGGTGCTCACTCTGGTAGCATCACTCCAGAATGCCAATGCCATAATGTCCAGCATTTGCCTGGTCTTCTCGGTAATATCCACCCCTATATGCGTCTCGTTGAACTCGTCAATGCTCATGTTAAGGTGCACTAGCTCCTTTTGAATTTCGGGGGTGATATTGTTTTCAAAGGCCTTAATTTTATCCGCATCAGCTATACGTTTTTCCAGGGAGCGGATGGACTCCATATATTCTTCCAGTTTATCCTGGTCTGCACGGCCTAATTTTTTCTGCAACTGATCCGCATCTTCCCTTACCTTGTCCAATACGCTTTTTTTCCACCTTTGATCCTTGGGCATGTGGTCAGGCACGAAGGACTTAAACAACCTATCAAAAGCCATTCTGGGCTCAATTTCCTTGGTGCAGGGAATGGTGGGAGTTTTCCAGGATATCGCAGAGCCATATAATCGGGTAAAGCCGACGGCCCCGTCTATGCCCGCATTGATCCTTTCCAGGCCATATTGCAAAGAGTCGAATGGGGTATCTTGTCCTTTATGTTGTGCCACCAATTGATCAAAAGAAATCCCCCCACTATGGACGTTTTCGCCTACAGTCTTGTAGATGGGATGAGCGGTCAGGATATTAGCATCCTTGGCATAGTGCCCATCTGCCCCGGGAAAGATAGAGCCTTTGTTCATAAGTTCGTTCAGCACCAATACCTCTTTTTTTAAGCGCTCCAATGGCCGTAAGGTCATGCTCAGCTCAAAGTCACTTCCGTACCTTTCAGGGGTCCAATAATCCTTGTTCACCCCATTGGGCATAAACAGACAGGAAAACCTCACCGGTTTTTTGGGCAGGTTGTAGGCACTCATGCCTGGTGGCACCATGGCCTGAAGAAAGGGTAATGCTATGGTGGCTCCCAGCCCCTTAAGCATGCGTCTGCGGGAAATATGCCATTTGCTCATTGCGTCAGTTTTTTGCCAAAACCCTGAATTTTTCGGCGTTGTCGTTTACTTTATACCTAAAGGGATAACTGCTGACCAAAGCGACCATAAAAGATTCTGTGTCAAAGTCGTTTTCAAGCAGATTGTCCATCAATTCTTTTACGAATAATTCATCTTTAAACTCCACCCTTCTACCGATAGCATAGGTGAAAATTTTTTCTGTAAGGTTCCTGGCAAAAAGTTCTTTCTTATCCACCAGAATCTCTTTCAGTTCGGCAGGACTCCTAAATACCTCACCAGTACTTAAGGTGTCCCAGGCCACTATCTGCTCACCTTTGCCATAACTGTCCCTCCATCTGCCTACCGGGTCAAAATTCTCTAAACCAAAGCCGATAGGATCCATTTTTTGATGACAACTTTGGCACTCAGGTTTGGACCGGTGCAAGACCAACAAATCCTTTATGCTGGCATCTTCCGCTCCTGCTTCCTCTTCGGAAAGTTCACCTGCATCTGGCGGAGGTGGTGGCGCGGGAGTACCTAGTATTTCTTCCAGCACCCATTTCCCTCTCAGCACAGGGCTGGTCCTTAGGGGTAAGGAAGTTGCGGTAAGCACGCTTCCCATTCCCAATATCCCACCTCTATTTCTGTCTGAAAGGTTCACTTTTCTCAACTCCTCTCCTTTTACATCACTAATTCCGTAGTGATTGGCTAAGGTTTCGTTTAGGAAGGTATAATCGCTATCCAGTAAGTCAAGAAAATTTCCGGAGTCTGTCATAACATGATGAAAGTATTCTACCAGCTCCTGGTACATGGCTTCTCTGAGTTCAGGGGTAAATTCCGGAAACCGATCGGGATCAACGGGGCTACCCTCCTTGAGTTTGGTAATCCCAAACCACTGTGTGGAGATACTTTCCGACAATCTTCTGGCTTTCGGGTCTTTAAGCATCCTTTTTACCTGTGCTTCCAGTATTTCCGGGTCATGCAGATCTTCCCTGTAAGCTACTTCGTAGAGTTCTTTGTCTGGAAGGCTAGACCAAAGGAAAAAAGAAAGCCTACTGGCAAGTTCAAAAGCACTCAGGGCGTAAGGGTGGTTTACAGGTTGTTCTTCCTCAAACCGATACAGAAAATTCGGGGAAATTAGGATGGCTTTAAAGGTTTCCAGCAAGGCCAGATCAAAACGGTTGCCAGAAGACGTACCCAGGTAAACTTCCCTAAATAAAGAAATATAAGAGTCTCGTTCCTTTGGTTCCAAAAACCTCCTAAAGGCATTACTAGCAAAGGGCATGATGATTTCCTCTGCCGCCTTCACAGGTCTTTCCACTCCATATTCGGGGCCCTTTAAGAACCGCATCGCCCAGTTATAGAACTTCCTGAAAAGGGACTCACGGTAAGTGTCTGGCACCAATTGCTTCCAAAGTTCCGGTGATGCATACGCATTGTCCAAAATCTCATCGGCGGCATCATAATAACGCTCCATCTTTAAGGGGGTCAAAAATAAGGTACTGGGAAAGTTGTCGAAACCTGCCCCCCCTGAACCATCTGCGGGAAATTTACTTTTGGCATCAAAATCTACCCCCGTAAGCTGCTTGATACTGTATTGATATTCGTTATGGCTCAACCTCCTGATCACCACCCTGCCGGGATTGTTGGCATTCAGTGAGCGGGTAAGGATGACATTCACACTGTTCAATAATTCTTCCTGCTCCTCTGTGGTCATCCTGGGCTCACCTGCCGGAGGCATCTCACCCGAACGCACCTGATCCATTATGTGCATCCACAGTTTACCAGCCCTCACAATTCGGTCTTCAAATTGGTCCTCCAACCCCATAAAAAATGCCTTGATACTGATTCCCCCAGAGCGGTTGGTATCATGATGACAAGAAAAGCAATGCTTTTCCACTATGGGCTGAACTACCTTTACATGGTTAATCTCCTCCTCAGGTTCCTTATCCATGGGAACCTCCGCCCTGGCTCCAAGGAAAAAAAACATCAAAAGTGGCCAAATTGGGTAAGTAATTGACTTTTTCATAATTACTTAAATATAAAGCCAAAAAATTGTAAATCAATGACCGCTTAAATATGGGTGTGGGCTTCTAAATTATAAAGACTATAAATTTATTATTTTATTCGATTATTATTTATTGTTTTTAATATTAAAAAAAATTATTTATAGATATTATAAATTTATTATTTAATTTTACCATTACATCGATATCACTGGCTCTTTGTTAGAAAAAGTTATAAATGGTCATATTTTTCCATAAGAAATTTAAGCATTTTGGTAAAGTGTCCTTTTAAAACTTCTTTTCGCCAAATAAAATTCTTTAAATAATTTCATTAACAGATTAAAATATCTTAGCCCCTGGCTTTGAAATTTGCTTCCCAATGGCCATTACTTGTCCGACCTGCCCCGTCCGGATAGTTATCGGGATCGGGGAACTAGTGTCACGTTAGGAATAAATTGACGGTCGGATTACCGCGGAATAACTTGTGTGCTGAGGTGGTCCTCTACGAAGATCTGCGAAAGATACTTGTCCATAATTTGGTTAACATAAGACTAAATTCGGGGGAATCTCGCATAATTTCCCCGTTAGATGATAGCCCTGATAGCTACCGGGGGGGTGGGCATCTCTCTGTCCCTCGCTTGCGTCATGCTCGGTTTCAGGTTCTCAAAAGTTGTGACTTAAGGAATCGGATCCGCTCTCTGGCATTGGTTTTTTCCAGGTCCACAGGATCGGTTACTGCCTTGAGAAACTCCTGCACGGCACCTATATGGGGAGTGGATTTTCCGTTTTTCATATCTACATACCTCATCGTAGTCCACAATAAGGTTTTAAGTTCTTCTTTACTGTCATCCGTCATGTAATATTCCACCAACACGGATTGGTGGTCATGCCAGATGATCCGGCTCATGATGCGGACCCACTCGCCCACTCGGGCAGGTCGAACATAGGAAATGGAGTGGTTGTAGACTACCCATGCGGCTTGATACTTTCTGATGAAATCAATCATTTCCACCCCATACAGTTTGGGAACCTGGTCTTCTCTTGCGTTAAAAAAATAATCAAAGTATTTAGCATTGTTCAAATGCTGAAGGGGGTCACAATCCTGAAAGCGGATCACCACCCTGCTTTCAGTCTCTTTTGGATAATGTCTTTCGGGATCAAATTCAAACATAATTTTTATTAAAGGGGCTGAGGTTTAGCATTCACAAATATAGCTGATTTAAATCATTGGTTTCTTTTGAAAATAATACTTAACTTCATTTCTTATATTCACTTAATCCCTTATTTATGAAAATTCTCGTGCCCACCGACCTTTCGGAAAATGCTAAAAATGCCATTAATTTTGCCAAGGCCTATGCTAGGCACAATGACGTAAGTATTACCTTGCTATATGCCTATTATGCCGTTTATGACTTTGCTGCACAGGCTCAGGAGATCATCGCGGCCATAGAAAAAGATGCAAGCAAGGCCTTAAAGAAAGAAGTGAAAGATAATCCTGAGGGCTTTAGCATAGATTATAAAATTGTGCAAGGTACGGTATCAACGGCCATTAGTGCCGCAGTAATGGAAGGGGATTATGACATGATCATTATGGGAACCCAAGGGGCTAGCGGCATAAAGAAAAACCTGATTGGAAGCAATACTGCCACAGTAATCAAAGAAAGCGAGGTACCGGTCATCGCCGTTCCCCAGGGCTCATCATTTGATACGCTAAAGGACATCACCGTGGCAGTGGAATTGACCAAGGAGGACGAAAAGCTTTTCCGTAAACTGGTGCGCTTAACCGAGAGTTTCAATTTACCCTATTTAGTGCTTCACATAGAATCACAGGAGAGTTTTGACAGGGACATTACTTTTAAGGGCTTGGAAAGTTATCTGAAAGAAACCTATCCGGATTGCAGTTTTGAGTTTGTGAAGGTTAAAGAAAAAAAATTTGAAACAGGAATTGATGCCTACCTTACAGATCATCCCCATACCATGATGGTGATGTTATCTAAAGATAAGACATTTTTTGAATTCTTGTTCAACAAAAGCCACAGCATGGAACTGGCCTACCATACCCATGTTCCCTTGTTGGTAGTAAAGTAAACTTTGCCCAAACCAACGATCCTTCATGAAAGCAGTAATCATCACCGGCAAAGGAGGGCCAGACGTATTGAAGATAAGGGAAAGGAATTTACCCCCCTTATTATCCAACGAGGTGAAAATAAATGTAGCCGCCGCAGGAGTGAACCGCCCGGATATTGCGCAGCGGAAAGGCAATTACCCGGCCCCTGTGGGAGCACCTGAAGACATACCTGGGTTGGAGGTTTCAGGTACAATCACAGCAATTGGGGAAGAAGTAAAAAACTGGGAAGTGGGTGATCAGGTCTGTGCCCTCCTTGCAGGTGGGGGCTATGCCACAGAGGTCCATGTCCCGGCAGAACAATGTCTGGTGATTCCAGAGGGTATTACCCTTGAAGAGGCAGCCTCTCTGCCTGAAACCTTTTTTACCGTTTGGAACAATGTCTTTGATATTGGGAAATTTAAAGCCGGTGAACAAGTATTGATCCACGGTGGATCCAGTGGCATTGGGGTGACTGCAATTCAGATGATAAAAGCCATGGGAGGAAGGGCTTATGTGACGGCCGGAACTGATGAAAAGTGTGAGTTTTGTAAGCGCCTGGGCGCAAATTTGGCCATCAATTACCAAACGCATGACTTTGAGCAGGTTCTTCAAGACAATGATGTCAAAATGGATATCATCCTCGACATGATTGGGGCTTCTTATACCCCTAAAAACCTTAAATTGTTGAAGCCACTTGGCAGGCTTGTAATGATCAATACCATGGGGGGAAAAGAAAGCACAGTGGATTTACTGAGAGTAATGGTAAAAAGACTGACCATTACCGGTTCCACCCTTAGGCCTCAGGCTGTGGCCTACAAGGCCAGGATTGCAAAAGCACTTATGGCGGAAATTTGGCCGTTATTCCCGGATAAGATCAAACCGGTGATTTTTAAAGTTTTCCACTTGGAGCAGGCTGGGAAGGCTCATGCATTAATGGAATCCTCTACCCACATCGGAAAAATTTTGCTGAGATGCGAGAATTACTGAGCAGAATTGGGTAAATTCATCCTTTCAACCAATCCCTAATGATAGCCATGAAAACCTCAGGCAATTTGTTGATTGCAGTGGTCTTATTCCTATTTTGCTGCGATAGAAAGGAAAAAATCGGTTTAACTGAAGATCACTTTGTCGTTACTGACGTGAATGTATTGGATATTAGTAACGGTTCTTTTAGAAAATGTCATGTCATCGTATATGAGGATAAGTTTGAAGAGATTAAGGATATTGATAAAACATACGATTGGGGTGATGCTGTGCTAATCAATGGAAATGGGGGTTATATGATTCCTGGTCTGTCAGAAATGCACGCACATGTGCCACCCCTGGAATGGGATGACCCATTGATGAAAGAGACTTTATTTCTTTACCTATCCAATGGGGTGACCAACATCAGGGGGATGCTTGGACATCCAGCCCATTTGCGCCTAAGGGAAAAAGTAGAAGCCAGGGAGGTACTCAGCCCCCGGTTCTATACTTCCAGTCCTTCCTTGAACGGGAATACGGTAAGAACACCTGAGGAAGCAGAAGAAAAAGTCCGGGCATATGCAGAAGCAGGATATGATTTCCTTAAATTACACCCCGGCATCCGCAGGCACGTCTTTGATCAGATCGTGGAAACCGCCAATGAGGTAGGAATCCCCTATGCAGGTCACGTTTCAAACTTGGTCAGGATCAGGCATGCCCTGGAAAACAGGTATCAAACCATTGATCATGTGGATGGTTTTTTGGAAGGATTGGTCCCTTCGGAGGAGGAGGTTAACCCCATTGAAAACGGTTTTTTCGGATACAATTTCACAGATCTTGCAGTTCCAGGAAATATCCAGGAACTTGTGGCCATGAGTAAAGAAAACCGGGTTTGGGTAGTGCCCACCCAAGCCCTTTTTGATAGGTGGTTTTCCCCCACACCTGCAGAGGACCTCGCCGCCGAAAACGAAATGAAATACATATCCCCAGAGACCCGCGATAATTGGATCAACAGTAAAAACACCCTTACGGGAAGCGATGAATATGATGAGAAAAAATGGGAGCGGTTTAACCAATTGAGGTATAAATTAATCAAAGCATTACATGAAAACGGACAAGGGTTGTTATTAGGGTCGGATGCCCCTCAGGTTTTCAATGTGCCAGGTTTTTCTATTCATCACGAGTTACAGGGAATGCTTGATGCAGGTTTAAGCCCCTTAGAAGCCCTCCAGATTGGGTCCCTTAATCCAGCCCGCTTTTATGAGGGTAACTTCGGTGAAATTAAAGAAGGGTTAGACGCCGATTTCATTTTGGTCAAAAATGACCCATTGGAGGATATCAATAATCTCAGGGAAATCGCCGGTGTTATGGCCCGGGGCAATTGGCTTTCAGAGGATTTTATCCGTGAAGAGCTGGAAAAAATTGCTGTTAAATATAAATAGAAATTTAATTTTATCAAAAAATCAGCATCTTTCACCCCCGAATAATTCCACAAATCCTTATAATTTTCTATATTTATTCCAATATTAAAACAAGCCTTTCGTTTTCCTTGATATCACAGTCAACAAGGGGGATAACCAATAAATGCTTCCGAATTATAGACAGAATTTTCCGTTTATGGAGGATGCAAAAAATTAATTTGAAAAATTGGGGTAAATACATAGCTTGCCAAAAAAAGGAAGCTTCAACTAATTAGATAAATTACATTTAATGTCATGAACTAAAAGTAAATTAATCCCAATGTAGCGGAATAAATAAATATTCATCAGGTACCCTTTAATGAAATTATCCTTAATTTCAAGAATTTTAATTCTGTCCAATAATAATCAATTGTTAAAATTGACGAAACTCGGTTTTTTGATTTTATTACTTTTCTCGATTTGGAGCTTTCACTCAACTGAGCCAGGGGGCAAGGTAGACAGTCTAAAGCACTTGTTAAGGGAAATGGATTCAAGGGAATCCTCCTCTTCAACATCTGCTTATATTGATCTTCAAAATGCCTTGGCCACCGCTTTCTACAATAGGAACCCGGACTCCTTGTTTTATTATGCACAAAATGCAAAGAGCCTGAGTGAAAAATTGGCCTACGATAAGGGACTTGTCGACGCCTTGTATAACCTAGGTGCCTATTACAACAAAATGGGAAACTATTCTAATGCCTTAGTGAATTTCGATCAAGGTCTCAAAATTGCCAAACAAATGGAATACACCTTGGGCATGGCACGCATATTCCACAGTATTGGAGTCAATTATTTTGACCAAGGGTTATATGAGGACGCAGTCCAACATTACCTGCAGGCACTAAAGATCAAGGAAGACGAGGGTTATGTCTCAGAAATCCCAAGTACGCTCAACAACCTGGGTTTGGTATTTACTGAAATGAATGCCTATGAAAGAGCATTACAATACCTTGAGCGGGCATTGGAAATGCGAAAGGATCAGCATGACAAGGAAGGAATGGCCTCCACCTACAGTAATATTGCGCTGGTCAAAAAAAATACCGGGGACTTTGAACAGGCGTTAGCATACTATTATCAGTGCTTGCAATTGGGGACAGAAATGCTGGATAAGCAGTTGATTTCAGTAAGTCATTACAATATCGGCGACATACAGGTTAAGAAGGGTGAATATGAATCTGCAATCGAAAACTTTGAGGCAGCTTTGCGATTTGATAATGAGGTCGGAGATGCAGTGGGGATCAGTTATGACATGTTAGGGTTGGGAGAAGCTTATTTTTTTAAAGGCAACAATGCCGAAGCAATTAATTATGCACAAAACGCCTTGGAAATATCCATGGACAGGGGTATTAAAAACAATATCGCCAAAAGTCATTCCCTTCTAAGCGAAATTTTTGAGAAATTGGGACAGGGAATGAATGCCCTTCACCACCATAAGCAATTCAAAGCTTATTCTGACAGTATCAAGAGTCTGGAAGCTGAGAGTGCGGCCAAAGAACTTGCCACAAAGTACGAATTTGATAAGTTAAAGGCCAATTTGCTTCAGCAGCAAAGGGAACAGGAATTAGAAAGGGAAAAAGAATGGGCAAAAATTATCAGGAATAGTGTTATTGTATTGTCATTTTTCCTGTTGCTGGCCCTTTTTATTGCTATTCGGTCTACTAGAAAGCAACGAAAGGCAAGAAATTTAGTAACCCAGCAGAAAATAGAACTAGAGAAACTCTATCAGGAAATCCGGCATCAAAAGGAAGAAATTGAAAACATTGCTAAGGATCTCAGAGAATCCAACAAGAGCAAGGACAAATTGTTTTCCATCGTAAGCCATGACCTTCGCAGTCCCATAAATTCACTGAAAGGATTAATGCAGTATTCCCTGGATGAGGGGCTGTCGCAGGAAGAATTCCATCTGGTCACGCACAAACTAAAGCATGAAGTGGAGCAAGTTCACTTCACCTTAATCAATCTTTTGCATTGGGCAAAAGGGCAAATGAAGGGTATAAAGGCTAACCCCGAACGAATTTCGCTTCACAAAATTATAGGTGAAATTCTGGAGCTGTACCAAAGCCAAGCTGATGCAAAAAACATTCAGGTCCAAAATGACATTAAACATTCCATCATCTGCTATTGTGACAAAGATCAAGTAAACCTTATTTTAAGAAATCTCATCAATAATGCCTTGAAATTCACCCCTAGAGGTGGCAAAATCCAGCTGAATGCCTCCCTAGAAAACCAATCCCATTGGGAAATATCCGTGACGGACTCCGGTATTGGAATGGATGAAAAGGAGTTGCAAAGCCTATTTAAAATGAATGTTTCCAACAAAAAATATGGAACAGCCGGCGAAAAAGGTACCGGCTTAGGTCTCCTACTTGTCAAGGATTTTATTGCTTCCAATCAGGGCGAAATCCGTGCAACCAGCCAACCAGGGAAAGGTAGTACCTTTACATTTACCTTGCCAGCCTGGAAAGAATAATTACGAGAATTGTTTATGAGGATAGGAGAAGGTGGATTTATTCAAATCAAAATATCGGCTTCCTCCCAGGCTTGGATTCTTTTTTTGGGAAATGGTTAAAATTACCTTTTATTCGTATATTAGATAAGTCATTTGTACTAGTGGAACCCCCTTTAATGCAATCATGAAATACAATAAATTTATCAAGTTCAAAGTTAAAATTGTAATAGCGCTAAGCGCAATTTTACTACTTATTTTCATCAAAAGCCTGATCGATAAAAAGAATGTAGATGAGCTTGAGGCTTCTTTTGTCTCGGTGTATGAAGACAGGCTGGTGGTTCAGGATCACATATTTCATATTTCAGAATTGCTTTTCCGAATGCGAATTTTGGTGTCCCAGACCAAATCCCTCGATGAATACCTTCAAATCCAAGATGAGGTAATGGAATACCATAACCGTATCTTATCCATTATCGAAGAATTTGAACAAACCCACCTGACCCCCAAAGAAGCCGAATATCTGAAGGACTTCAAAAACCTAGTGGAACAAAGGCTGGAAGTGGAAGATTATTTTAAAGACCTTGAAAACAGTGAAAGAAAATATGAGGCTTCCATAGAACGCTTTTTCGCAGACTTTGAGCTGGTATTTGGTGATTTAAGGGAATTATCAAGAATTCAACTACTGGAAGGTGAAAAGTTAACCGATAAGACTTTTGAGATCAAGGCCAGGTCAGATATATGGTTACAGTTTGAATATGCGGTACTATTTATCCTTCTAATCATTATCGTAATACTCATTTTCACCAATCAAACACTAAAAAAGCAATCCATCTCCTTGGAAAATAGGGATCCTACAAGCAGGTTATGAGTTAATTAAATAGGGTACCATATTTGCTGAGATTTATTTAACCATAATCCTAACCGACACAAATGGCCAACCAAGAAAAACCCGTCCCTGGTATGGGGAGTATCCCAATGGGGGATAAGGGAACCACTTTTAGAGTATGGGCACCTCATGCAGAACAGGTATTCGTAACAGGCAATTTTTGTGATTGGAAGGAGGAATTGTACCCCCTTACCCATGAGGGAAAAGGATATTGGGT
This sequence comes from Cyclobacteriaceae bacterium, assembly GCA_003565295.1. Classification (GTDB taxonomy): domain Bacteria; phylum Bacteroidota; class Bacteroidia; order Cytophagales; family Cyclobacteriaceae; genus Pleomorphovibrio. Next base: position 46,502 of record PXCO01000127.1, on the reverse strand, counting down.
TACTTCTATCAAAGAAGCTAATGAGGGAGACGCATACAAATACGTCATCAAAAACGGCGACCTCAAACTTCTGAAAAACGATCCTTATGCTATGAAAATGCAGCATAGCAATGGAAACTCCATTATTTACCATCACCATCCCCAATGGGAAGTTAACAATTTTCAAATTGCCCCCTTCAACCAAATGGTCATCTATGAACTACATATTGGAACCTTCAATAAAGGTGAAGACAAAGAGGTGGGTGATTTCTTTAACGCAGCCTCAAAACTTGACCACCTTCAGTCCCTGGGAATTAATGCATTGGAAATCATGCCCGTTATGGAATTCAAGGGAAATAAATCCTGGGGATATAACCCTGCCTGCCCTTTTGCCATTGAAACTGACTATGGAGGGCCCGAAGGCCTGGTTCATTTTGTCAATGAAGCACATAAAAAAGGTATAGCAGTCATCATGGATGTTATCTTCAATCACTTTGGCCCTGGGGAAATGGACTTATGGCAATTTGACGGATGGCAGGAAAACGAAAAAGGCGGGATATACTTTTACAATAATCATCTATCTACTACCCCCTGGGGAGAAAACAGGCCGGATTATGGCAGGCCGGAAGTCCGTAATTTCCTACGGGATAATGCGCTGATGTGGTTGGAAAATTACTGCTGTGACGGTTTACGCTTTGATGCCACAGCCTATATCCGGTATTTAGAAGAAGGGGACCTAAAAGAACGAAGAGAAATCCAGGAAGGGTACCAATTTCTTCAACAGCTGAACAAAGAGCTCAGGGAGAAACATCCCCATAAGATCCTGATTGCCGAAGACCTAAAGCATGAATCAAGGGTCACCGCTCCTATTGAACATAATGGGCTTGGTTTTCACACACAATGGGGTACCGGATTTGAACAGAGCATCAAGCAGGTATTAACCGAAATAAATGATGCCCATCGCAATCTTCAGGAAGTAGTGGATAGTCTCCTACAAACGTTTAACAATGATGCCTTCCAACGAGTGATATTTACCGAATCCCATGATTCGGTAGCCAACGGGGAAACCCGGCTACCAGAGGAAATCGCTCCTGGGGATGCGGAAGGGGAATTTGCCAAGAAAAAAAGTACCTTGGGTGCCATATTACTTTTCACCTCACCCGGTATACCGATGATCTTTCAAGGACAGGAATTTTTGTCGCATAAATATTTTTCTGACGACCAATTCATTGACTGGACCAGGGTAGAAAGGGTAAAGGGCATCACCCAACTTTATAAGGACCTTATTCATCTTAGAAAAAACGAACATCAATCCTGCATCGGCCTATCTGGAAACGACACCCGAATCATCCATTTTAACCAGGACAACCTGGTGATCGCTTATCAACGAATCCATTTTGAACACCCGGACAACCCCACCACTATTATCCTGAATTTCTCGCACCGGGAATATATAGGATACAGGATAGGCATCTCTCAGAACACGGGCCTTAATGTTCGTTTTAACAGTGGTTGGAAAGGATATGACAAGTCATTTTCTGAAGTGGAACTGGTAGAAGTTCATCCGGAAGACAATGCCTATGATAACCAACCACATTCAATTTTGGTGGGCTTGCCTTCTTATGGGGGAATAATTTTGTCTAGTTGAGCAAGAGCAATAGGACGCCCGCAGGCTTCAATTAGTGGCATAGCTTCCCAAACTCAGGGGAAATGCTCAACAAGACCTTCAGGATAATACCTGGTCTAAGAACAAAGTGCTTGCTAAATGGGTAGAAATCCTCGGTGAATCAGGTATATGGATAGGTAATGAACAATACAAAGAAGGAGACAATACTACTCACCTTTACCATTTATTCCTTTTTCAAATTATGCTTATTGAAAAATGCAGACAATATAAAGCCTACCAAAAAGATGACTAGAGTGCCAAATACAATCGTCAAATTGGTGTGAAAGGGGCTAGCCCAACCTGCATCATCTGATAAGCTAGGCGATAAACTCATCCATGCTATTATCACCACTCCCAATACCACTCCTATGGCTGCAAATTTCCTTTTTATATTTTTACCTATATAGCCAAGTAAAAACAAGCCCAGGATTCCCCCACTAAATATGGCCGACAATGCCCACCAAGCATCTAGTGCACTTGTGACCCCACTAAATGCCAACGCCACCAGAATACTTAACGCACCCATTAAAAAGGAAGCCAAAAAAAGCACTTTCATTTCGCCTTTTCCAGTAATATTGGGAGCGAGGTATTTTTTCACATGATCGGACAAAAGAATGGTAGCAGAACTGTTGATACTGGTACTGATGGTGCTCATTCCTGCGGCAAAAATCGATGCAATTAGCAAACCTGTCATTCCTTTTGGAAGCCCGTTCACGATAAAATATGGGAAAATTTTATCTGCATCATCCAGTGAGGATAAGGAGTCCGGTAATAGTTCCGGTTGCGCCTGATAATAAGCATATAAAGCTGTGCCGATAAAAAAGAACAATAAAGAAACAGGCACATAGAGCAAAGAGCCCAACAGGGTGCTTTTTACGGCCTCCTTTTCATTTTTTGCACTCAGGTAACGTTGAACATAATTTTGATCCACACCGAAGTTTTGGAGGTTGATAAATAGCCCATAAACCAAAATCACCCAAAATGTGGCCTCAGAAAGGCTCAAGCCAAAACTACCCAGACTAAATTTCTGGTCTTGTTTGGCAATTTCTACCATCTGCATAGGCCCCTCAGGCATGCTAAATACCAAGATAAAAGCGCAAGCCAGCGCACCTGTGATCAATATGATCCCTTGCACCGCATCAGTCCATATTACCGCCTCAAAACCTCCCAGTATGGCGTAAATTAGGACACTGATACCGGTCACCAAAATGATCAATGAAATAGACCAACCAAACAAGGCGTTCATCGGAAGGGCTAACAGGTATAAGATCGCCCCCATCCTCGCCAATTGGGTGAGTAGGTAACAAATAGATGCATAAATCCTGGCCCAGGACCCGAATTTGGTTTCCAAATAATAGTAAGCAGATGGGTTTTTAATCCCCCTATAAAGAGGCACGAAAAATTTCACCGCTAGAATAGCTGCAAACGGAATGGAAATGCTGAAGACAAACCCATTCCAATTGGATAAGTAGGCATTACCGGGTAAGGCCAAAAAACTTATACTGCTCACAAAAGTCGCAAAAATTGACATGCCAATGGCCCATGAGGGTAATCTCCCTCCTCCCCTGATGTAATCATCAGTGGTCCTTTTTTTAAAATAAAATGATGCGCCAAAGCCCACAATGGCCAGCATATACACTAAAAAAACGGCAAGGTCAATAAGGGGTAATTGCTGCATAATGAATAAATTCCTATTTAGGTATTGCTGATAAAGATTCCAGGTGTCTTTTTAACTTCAACATGGCCTCATCATCAAAGGCGGTATAGGGACTGGCAAGAAAATTAGGGCAGAGACCAAGAAGGGATAAGGCTCCCTTTAAACCCTTGAGATAACTGGAACCATAAGTACCTAATGCATAAATCTTGGCAGATATTTCCATCACTTTTTCCTGAAGCAGGGCCACCTGCCCAAGGTCCCCCTTATCGGCGGCTTCAAAAAGTTTCACATATAATTTTGGAAACATATTGGCACCTCCACTAATGCCACCATGTCCGCCCATTAGCACCGCTTGGGCCATCATCTCCTCCGGTCCCATCAAAAGCGTGAAATCCTTTCTTTCTTTAAAGGCATATATGAGTCCGTTAAAGAAAGTGCCGTTGGCTGAGCTATCCTTAAACCCGATCACATTGGGATGATCAGCCACTTCCTTTGCCGTGTCAATACTGATCATAGTTTTAGTATGAGAGGGCATATTATAGATAAAAAGCGGAAGGGGGCTTGCCTCAGCCACTTTTTTGAAATAACTCGCCAATTCCCTTTGTGCGAGCCCAAAATAGTATGGGGGAGCAACGACCACAGCATCTGCTCCATGATCTGCGGAATATCCTGCCAAATCCAAGCTTTCTTCCGGTGCCGTGTCAGTGATGCCTACCAAAACCGGCACCCGGCCATTCACTTGCTTGGTGACTTTTTTTATCAGGGTTTTTCGGATGGAATAGGAAAGGCTGGTACATTCCCCTGTAGTGCCCAGTACAAAAATACCATGGACCCCACCTTCCAAAAGGTGGTTTACCAAAAGTTCCAATGAGCCAAGATCTATATGCTGGTCATCTTTCAATGGGGTGACCAAAGGGGGGATTATCCCTCTTAAAGGTGTATCAATCATAACTTTCTTTGGTTTTCAATCTTTAATCTAGCGCCGAGGGATCTATCAAGACATACTTAACGGATTCTCGGTTATAGGTATAGGTGATATGAACCAGCCCATCCTCACTTTGAATAATTGAGGGATAGGCATAGCCTGCCCGTATAGGCTCGTTCTCCAAGGTCATTACTGGTCTCCATTCCTTCCCGTCTTCGGAAAGTGCCAAGTTCAGGATATTTCTTCCTTTCGGTTCTTCCCCTTCCTTGGTACTGTGGTTATAGACCAGCAGGTGCCTGCCATCCCTTAAGGTGACGGCATCAGTACCCGAATTGGGGTTAGGAAGGTCTATTCCTTCCATTTCAGACCAGGTAATCCCCCCATCCTCAGAAAAACTGCTGGCAATCACATCTTGCCTAGTCCGGCAAAGCACTTGAAGGTGCTCTGGGCCATGAATTAAAATACTCGGCTGTATGGCATCAAAAGTGATCCCATCATTAATGGGGCCGATAACTTCCCAGGATTTACCTTGATCACGACTCATCTCAAAATGAACTCTCCAGAAGGTTTCCTCTCCTACTTCCTCCGTACTGGAGGGGCAAATGATGGTGCCATCCGCCAACGCTATGGGCTTATTCTTAATCGGGCCCAATAAGTGACCTATGGCAGGGTCTTTACCCAATTTTTCGGGAGTTGACCAAGTTCTGCCTCCATCTAAAGAAGTCATAAGCATCCCCCACCAATCCATTGGGCTGGGGCCTACCTTATAAAATAACATGAGTGGCCCATCTTTGGGCTGAAAGAGCACAGGGTTCCAACAAGGGTAACGGGTTTCTTCATCTATCTGGCCATTTACCACCTCCACTGGAGGTGTCCATTGGTTGTTATCTTCCATCCTTGACACCCATATACCTACATCCGGGTGTTTTTCATGTGTTCCGGCGAAATACGCCACTACCAGACCAGTACCAGTTTCGGCAATGGTGGATGCATGACATTGAGGAGTCGGTTTCTCCTCTAATCCAAACACCAACTCTGCATGTAAGAGCCCAGGGTCGTCGATCTGCGCCTTAGGGGGAAGATAGAAATTACCTGTAATGTCATTGGTTTCCGGCTCCCGGGACAGTACCTTAGGGTTTCTGCCACATGCCACGCATATTAACAAAAAATACATGGCAAGAAATTGAGGCCCCCTTTTTTTAAAGGCGATATTAGGTTTATTCAATTCCACAGAAAGAAACTTTTAAGCCCAGTTCATTTAAGGCGGCTGCTTTTGCCTGACAGGCATACAATGCCGAAGCCCTATCATTTGCATAGACCACTTGAATATGGTTGGCCTTATGTCTTGCCATCATTTGGTCCCTATTTACCCCTTCTAATTTGGCATGCATGATCGGCCAGGCCGAGGTGGTAGCCTCCCACCTTCGCTGTGTTTCCACTTCGGGTAATAAAACCACCTCACCTATACCCAAATCACAATATAACTGCCCATTCATAATGAATATCCGGCTCCAAACAATGTTGCCCGGTTTACTCACCCCTTTGAGGCTTCCCCCGCCTTTTTGGAAATACATGGGAGGCTGGCGTTCACTTTTCGCCCCATTGTACCCGTCAATGAAATGAGATGCGGGAGCGGCTCCCGATATCAGTAAAACCCATATAAAATCGTCTATGCCTTCTCCCTTGAAATGCTCTCCCCATCTTAGGTCATGCAGCGTATTATCCCCCTGCATGCCCAATTTTTGCCATAACCTATAAGTGATCAAACTGTCCAGCCCGGCACATTCATCCACCTCGTTGAAATGGGGCAACGAAGTTCCAGGATGGATTTCCACCCCTTTTTCATTTTTCACCGGGGGTCGTTCAGTATTGTTCAACAAGCCCTCGGCCAAGTCACTGGCAACCGTAAGGTCCTTCAAGCCCAATTGATATTGAATCCCAATGGTATCGCATCCAAAGGAATCGGCTATCCGCAAGGCGGCAATGTACATTTTGCATTGCTCCAAAGTCTGTTCCCTGGTGAGTTCAGTCGATGGATCTTGCCCCCAATCAAACCTCATGCCCTTCTCCAGCAACCAGGCCAACACTTCTTCCGCTTCCTGATCCTTTACTTCCTGCATGGCTGCATAAAGGGAGGATTGGCTTAGCCTTTCCTTAAATACGCCAGTAGGGTGAAGCAGATGGTCAGGAACTATGGCATTAAACATGCCCATACAGCCTTCATCAAAAACGCCCATTATGGCCTTCTGATCCCGAAAGTTCTTTGCAAATGCTGAGCCCAAATCCGCGGCATTTGGATCGATATTACCCCTTTCAAATTCCCTAATATGGCTGAGGTCATGGGTAATTTTACCAGAACTCAACCATTCTTTAAGGCCTTGGGTGAAAAATTGATCTTTAAAATCCTTGCTCCAAAGTGTGGAGTAATCCACACCAGCCTTGGTGAGGGAGCCATTCAGGTTTAGCATCCCCACCAGACCAGGCCACTGCCCGCTCCAATTGGCCAGGGTAAGTATGGGGCCCTTGTGGGTGCTAAGCCCAGCCAGCACATGATGGGTATATTGCCATACACTCTCTGCCACGATGAGTGGTTTATTGGAATCCAGGCCTCTGAATACTTCCATTCCCATTTTTTGGGAATCAATAAAGCCATGACCTTTTACCTTATCCACTTGATGCGCTCTTAGCACCGAATACCCCATTTCATTGAGTACTTTTCCCAATTCAGCCTCCATGGCCTTTTGGGTTTCCCAGCAGGTTTGATTAGCTGAGAGCCTCGAATCTCCACTAGCTACAATATAAACTTCTTTTTCTCCTTGCATCTATTCTTTCATTATGACCTCAAAAAGTAGTTTCGATGGGTTGAATCCCTATCACATCTTTGGAAGGTTATTGATGTCAGCCATTGACGCTATCCCATCTTTCTTCTTATTACTTCTTTTTCCCTGAAATGTACCCATTGAAATTTTTAATTTTTGCCTTCATTTGGTAGGGTTCTCGTACCATATTACTCCTAAACCGTGCTTACTACCATCGTAACCCGTTTCCTCACAGGTGAGTATGTCCAAGTCTCCGTCACCATCCATGTCTATCAACACGATAAAATCATATTTCACACCTTCCTTGCCACTGATGTCCATCACCAATGGAGATGCACCGAGAAAATCACCAAGTCCAATTACCCCAGAACGGTCTTTCGCCCCTTCAAAAGAGGCCAAAAGGTCAACCTTCCCATTTAAGTTAATATCCGCTACTGCAACTGATTTGCCTCGTGTACCACTACCGGCGGGGTATGACAAAGCGCGGGTTGTCCATTCACCACCTTTGTAAACAAAAATTTCCCACCCCCTGGTTAGGTCTGGAACGATAATTCCAGGCATCCCATTGGAGTTTAGGGGTGGAATATCCGCCAAACCCAAAAACATAGGTTCACCCTCCCTCAGTCCAATGAAATGGTTTTCCCAAGGTTCATGGATAGCATTATTGTCGCCGGGATTCTTTAACCACCTTAGCCCACTGAGGTCACCATATCTATCGGTAAGCAATATATCATTGAGACCATCTCCGTCCATATCCAACCACTCTATGGACATGATCCAACCGGCTTCTGATAAGTGGTGGTATTTCCAGTTATCCAGGTCCCTTGGATTTCTGGGTGACTCCAACCAACCCAACCTTCCATTCGGGTCTTTTGAACCTACGATAAGGTCAATACCGTTTTTGCCATCCATATCTACAGCCCTTCCAAACATCCACCTGCTCATTCCTATGGTGACTGGAATATCCACTGACTCCCAATTGGAGGAAGCTCTATAGGCAAGGCTGTCCGACGGGGCCCAGTGAACAGTCACCCGTTGGTGTTGTCCTTCCGAAAAGGTGACCAAGTCCAAAAATCCGTCACCGTCCAAATCTACTGCGAAAGCATCTTCCACATCTGGAGAGGGAACCTCTACATACTCCCAAGACTGGTCTTGGTCTCCGGGATTGAAGTATAGCCGGGTAACCCCGCCTTCTTCCCATCCCACCACAATATCCATGAGCCCGTTCTGGTTTACATCAGCGAGCTTGGTCCCATCTGAACCCAAAGAGGAGTCATCAATAACATGCATCTTCCAAGGTTTTTCAACCTGAGCATAAACTTCATATGGCAAAGCCCCTATTGAAAATGGAAACACCATCCAAAATAAAAAAAGATCGAAATGCTTATTCATGATGTCCTCCTTTTGCTACGATTTTTCTGTTCTCGAATACGCTTACCATCCGTTCATCATACTCATCAGCCAATACATCCTCTTCAGTAAAAGTGGTCATCAAAATTTGCTGTGCATTTCTCCGGTCAAAATCATAAGTGAGGTAAATAGTGCCATCACTGTGTTGCTGCGCATCGGGATAAGATACTCCTGTGCGTTCATCAATGAGCAGGCCCCTGGACCAGGATTCCCCATCATCTTTGGAAACAAAAGCCATTAAGTGCGATCTGCCCGTCCTTTTTTCTATGGGGCCATGCTTCACCAATAGCAAGTTATCCGATTGAAGGCGGCTAATAAAAAAACGTGCGCTAGGGTGTTGGAATTTGCTGGTTTTCAATGTTGACCAGGTCTTCCCCCCATCTTCAGAAAAACTTTCTCCAATCCCAAAATTGGTACGAAGCAACATCCATAAGCTCCCGTCCTTTTTCTCCAAGATCATATGCTCATCAAAAACTCTGTTTTCCTCAGGGACATGAACAGCTCCCTTTACTTCCCAGTTCTTGCCTTTATCTTCAGAAACTACCATTCTGGCACTATTGTCGGTTTTTCTCCAGGTAGAAGCTGGAAGCACCCATTCTCCGGTACTAAGCACCGTGGGCTTGCACATCATCACCCCGTCGGTAAGCCGTTTTGGTGCTGACCAATGGGGTTGGGCCGTATTTGGTGTATCTGTGGTTATGGCCCAAACCCCGGCGACAGAACCATCTTTACCTATGGTCTGCGCCCAAAACACCCATAATTTACCTTGCGGATCCAGCCAAATCTCTGGGTCAAATGCCCTTACAGGCCCATCCTTGTCCGGATCTATGGCCAGCACCTCTTCCCACCCCTTACCACCGTCATCGCTATAGGCTACAACCACATAGTTGTTGTGATCTTCATCTGCCGTGATACCTGTGTACCATACTGCCCAAACATGCTGCTCCCCTGTGACAGCAATGCTAGGGATACCGGTGAATTTCCTGGACTCCGGAGCATAAATTTCGGCTTCAGCCGGCAAGGAGATTACCTTTGGGGGGGATAAAAAAGCCTGGTCCTGACAGAACGCAAAAAAAGGAAGTAATGCCAGGCAAGTAATTAAGCAATAATTTTTGATTTCGGTTTTCATTTGGGTTCTGGTTTGTTGTCCTAAAGGATTCGTAAATTAATAGATGACAGTGCCGTTTAAAAGAAAAAATCGCCAAAACTCACTAGAAAAAGGATAAAACCACGGATAACCTGTTTTTTTTCATAAATTGAAAGCTGAAATTTCCCAAAACCATTCGAACAGACAGATATTAAACCCATTAATCAAATGAAGTTGAACCGAAGACATTTTATCAAAGGCAGTACCGCCATGTTGGCCCTTACTGCTTTTGGAGCACATGGCATGGAGAGGATAGACCGGAAAGATCCCTATAAGGTTGGGCTTATAGGTTCAGGTTGGTACGGCAAAAGTGACCTTTTTCGTCTGATTCAGGTTGCGCCGGTGGACGTGGTGGCACTTTCAGACCCGGACAAGAACATGTTGGATGAGGCTGCCAAATTGGTAAGCCAACGCCAGAAATCCGGGAAAGAACCAAAAAAATATGGAGATTATAAAAGGATGCTCTCCGAAAATAAATTTGATATTGTATTGGTGGGTAGTCCAGACCATTGGCATGCGCTTCATGCCATAGATGCCATAAAGGCAGGAGCCCACGTTTACCTTCAAAAACCCATAAGCGTAGACGTAATAGAGGGAGAGGCCATATTGGCTGCAGCCCGCAAATACGACCGGGTGGTGCAAATTGGTACCCAACGCAGAAGCACGCCTCACTTGGTGGAAGCAAAAAGAAAAATCGTGGACGCCGGTTTGCTGGGGAAAGTATCACATGCTGAAATGTGCTGTTATTACCATATGCGTGCCGATGGCAACCCACCTGAACAAGCTGTACCGGACTTTTTCGATTATGAGAAATGGACAGGTCCCGCACCCATGTTACCCTATATAGGTTTGCCACACAGAAGATGGTGGAGGACAATGATGGAATACAGTAATGGCATCACCGGAGACATGTGTGTGCATATGTTTGATGCCGTTAGGTGGACACTGGGGTTAGGATGGCCAAAAAATGTATATGCCACTGGGGGCATCTATGTGCAAAAAAACGGAAGATCTACTATTGCGGATACGCAAACGGCTACCTTTGAATATGATGACCTGGATTGTGTGTGGAACCACAGGACCTGGGGCACCCCGCAAGACCCGGAATATCCCTGGGCATATAAAATATATGGGGACAAAGGCACATTAAAGGCCTCTGTGATGAAATATGAGTTTATCCCTCAGCACAAGGACGGGGAGAGGCTGAGCGGAGAGGCCTTGTACGAAAAAGAAAAATACCCTGAGGATCTGAATGAAGACGGTATGGAGCTTCATGCAGCACCTGCAACCAGGAGACAAATGCTGGACTTTTTGAAAGCCATAGAGGATGGAGGCAAACCGGTAGCTGATGTGGAAGAAGGACACATCTCCACTGCCAGTTGTATTCTGGCCAACATGTCCATGGAATTGGGCAGGCCCCTGCGTTATGACCCTGAAAGAAGAGTGGTGACCGGAGATGAAGAAGCTACCAGATTACTGAGGAGAAATTACAGGACAGGATACGAGCACCCTGATCCAGACAAGGTCTAATTTATATCCAGTATTAAAGAACTACACTCCCACCTCGATTATTTTCCAGAGAATAAATGAGGTGGGAGTTGCTTTTTAAGATATTTCAGATAATTTTGTATACGGTATACAGAAAATATTATAACCATGAAAAACAACCTCATTGCTCTTTTATGCCTGTTTCTTTTGGGGATAGGCTTTACAAATGCCCAGCAGCGTAAAACCTCCGTAGAAATCAAAGGAGAGAAATTTTATATCAATGGAAAGCCCACCTACGAGGGAAGAACATGGAATGGCCACAAAATAGAAGGCCTGCTCATGAACTCCAGGATGGTTCAGGGGATTTTTGATGACCTAAACCCCGAAACAGTAAAAAATTGGGAATACCCGGATACTGGCAAGTGGGACCCTGATCGAAACACGCAGGAATTCTTGGACAATATGGAAGAATGGCTGAACCATGGCATGCTCTCATTCACCATCAATCTACAGGGGGGAAGCCCCTTTGGATACTCAAAATCACAGCCCTGGCACAATTCAGCATTAGGTGAAAACGGGGAATTGGTTCCATCCTATATGAATCGATTGGAAAAAATCCTAGATAAGGCGGATGATTTAGGCATGGTTCCCATAGTGGGTATATTTTACTTTGGCCAGGACCAGCGACTTAAGGACGAGGCGGCAGTCATTAAGGCCGTTGATAATGTTATGGATTGGCTTCACGACAAAGCTTATAGAAATGTCATTATAGAAATAAATAACGAATCTAACGTGGGGGCATACGATCATGAAATACTCAAGCCAAAACGCGTTCATGAGTTAATCGAAAGGGCCAAAAAGAATGAAAGAAATGGCTATCGCTTTTATGTGAGTACCAGCTATGGAGGTGGTTTTATACCCCTTCCTAATGTAGTGAAGACTGCGGATTTTCTACTTATACATGGAAATGGGGTAGGCGACCCAAATCGTATCGTGGAAATGGTAGAAGAAACCAGAGCAGTTGACGGTTACACCACAAAGCCCATTTTATTCAACGAGGATGATCATTTTGATTTTGAAAAGGATTGGAACAACTTTATTGCCGCCGTCAGCGCCTATGCCTCTTGGGGATTTTTTGATTACAGGATGGACGGGGAATCCTATGAGGATGGTTATCAAAGTGTGCCTGTGGATTGGGGCATAAATTCCCCAAGAAAGAAAGGGTTTTTCAAACTCATGAAGCAGATCACCAAGGGTAGCTAATTAAAGGAATATACATAGAGGATGGGCGTTGCCCATCCATCTATTTCTATTTGAACCCTGTCCGTGTCTGGAATGCGGATACTGCTTAAATCGACCTGAATTGTGCCTGCGTAAGTATTATTACAATCTCCGTCCTGCAGTAAATGCAGACGGGCAAATTTAGATACAGGGAAAGAATCCACAATTTTCTCAGAAAAAACGAGGGAATATACAGCATCCTCTGTACAGCCATTATAGTTAAATTGAATATCCAAACAATTAGTTAACAATTCAGCCCTTGTTACCTCTACCCAGTCCGCATCACTTTCGTAAAGTGCAGCATCGGTTTTTGGGCTGGCCACGCAGGTGATGGGGTCATCTTGATTGGGGGTGCAACTTAGTGCTGCTAACCCAATCATGATTAACACTCCCTGAATACGGTAGATAATTCTTTGGTTTCTTATTTGCATATCCCCTTCCTATGATTATTGCTGCGTGATCGTAACCGTAATTCGATTATAATAAAGCTCAGTCAAACCTTCAAATCCTGAATCCGTACCTACGATCAGCCAAAGCGTTCCCTCAGGACTACTGGTAACAGTGAAGGGTCTGGCTGAATTGTCCCTTTGGATCAGCTCATAACGGAAATCCTCACCCTGAATGCCAATGGTTCCCAAACCGTACATATCCGAGCCATCTTGTGCCTGGTTACCCTTGTCTATATTCATTCGGAGGTAATCTTGGATTTCACCCTCTTCCAGAATTGGCTCTGGTTCCACCACGGTGGCACCCGCCTTTAAAAACACCGATGCACCTGGACTGCCGCCAATCCCTACAGATTCTTCAGGGTATTGACTGGCCAATTCAATTTCAAATACAATGGAATAGGCAGTGGAAGGAAGCAATTCGTCCACTTCCCTTTTAAAGAACATAAAGAGATCGTCACTCCGGTTATGCCCCTGGATCCGCAAGGCCTTATCATCCAGCTCCATCTCAGCTGGCAGTGGGCCATGGGAGACCTCCAATTCAAAGATCTCCTGGTTATCTACGGGTAAATCTGCAAAGTCCCCTACCCACCCTTGAGGGGTTTCCTCGAACTCAAAAACCAATGAAAAGGATTCCGGCGATGGAGTGGGGTCATCGTCGTGACAGGCCACATTCAATAGGGCTATGGCACCGATAAATGGTAAGCTCCACACCCGGGTGCATAGATAGCTATTCATAATTGCTCATGTTTAAGGTATATTTCACCAGACCCAGAAAGGGTAATCCCCCCTTCCGACAAACCGAATTTGTCCGTGTGCAATAAAATTTGCTCAAGTAAAAGGGCATACTGGCTGTCACAGCAATCTTTAGTCTTTTTCACTTCATAGATATTCAGTTCCCCATAGGGAGTCACTTCATATTTCCCGATCATCCTGTTAATGTCCAAATTCAATGTAAAAGTGGAATCATTGATGAACTCCAACCGATAAGTTGACTTAGAAGGAATTTTTTCGCCTTCATTTTGAGGAGTGATTCCCTCCACCCTCCATTTGGTTTGATTAAGAGGTGGAAGAAATTCCGGCTCTTTTTCCCAATTATCGCAGGAAAGGCTAAGTAACCCAAGAACCATCAAAAGAATGGGTAATGTTTTGATCATGGTAATAATGTCGGTTTCTGTTTGATATAATAGACGCAAAAACCTTACCTAACGCTACAATTTTCTGTACTTTAATCCTAAATTTTGTTACTGGCATGGTTTTCGTACGGTAGTGTTATATATATATTACCACTACCATTAAATCTTTTTAGAAAGATGAAGACGACCAACCTACACCAAACCCCACACACGACAGTTTTTTTCTTTACCAACGGGAAGAATGTCGATAAAGGCAGTAATAGAAAATCCCCAGGAACTTCTGGTGAAGGACCAAGACCTCCCACAAAGGAGGATATGCCCGACAAAAAGAAAAAGGATAAACAGTCAGAAGAAGTGGACAACGAAAAAAGAGACAAAAACGAAAATTAATTATCTAACTTTTGATTTAGTCTTTTATCGTCAAACATGATAAATATTTTTTTTGGTTTTTTTTTGGTTTTTGACAGTGAGATTGACCGACTTTCTTACTCATTATCACTAAGATTTAGTGATAATGAGTACTTATACCAACATAGATGATTTTCTTAATGATGCCACTTTTAGGGCCTGGGTCCTTGACAATGTAAAGGTGAGTAAATGGGATAAATTGCTATTGCAACCTGGGGAAGAGAGGGATAAACTCCTCCAGGCCAAGGAGATTTTATTGGCTTTAGACAGGGAAGGTCAGGATTGGTCCTACATTAGGCAAGACAAGTTATTTCAACATATTCGTTCTAAAACCGGACTTTCCCGCAAGACTAGGCAAACCTCAAATCGCTCATCAAGATTTTTGCTTTTAGCCCTGATCATCCTTTGTTTTTTTGGCGCTGCATGGTGGTTTGATTGGGGAAGTTTATTTCCCTCCTCCCCTCCTATTTCCTATATAGAAGAAGCCATTTGGGTTGCTAAGGCAAACCCAAAAGGGCAAAAATCAAAAATTCATTTGCCAGACGGAAGTACCGTTTTTCTCAATGCGGAAAGTTCTCTCCGGTTTAGGCAGGACTTTGGCAAATCGGGAAGGGAAATATACTTGGAAGGAGAGGCGTTTTTCGAAGTGGCGGAGGGTGAATCACTTCCCTTTCAGGTGTATTGTGAATCCCTAAGCATTACCGCCCTGGGTACATCTTTCAATATTAATTCCTTTCAGGATGGCATCACAAAGGTTCAATTGGCCACTGGAGTGGTAATGGTAGAAAATGAAAAAGAAGATGAGGCACCTCTAGAACTCACACCTGGAGAAGAGGTGATTCATGCCCATGGCAAGGGCATGCAAAAAAGATCCTTTGACCTAAGTAAAGGTTTTGTTTGGAAGAACGGAACCTTACTATTTAAAAACAGTAATTTAGAGCAATTTAAAACCGAACTGGAGCGGTGGTATGGAGTAGAAATCAATGTGGTAAACCGCCCAAGAAATCAACTACAGATCAATGGGGAATTTACCGAGGACTACCTCAGCAAGGTGCTGGAGGCCACAGGGTATGCTTATGGATTCAGCCATAATATTAACCAAAAACAGGTTGTGATTACCTTTGACTAAACCCCGGAAATAAACAACTTGCAAATAAACTGGCTGATAGCTATATACTTTTAAAGGGCAGGAAAAATTCCTGCCTTTATTTTTACATTATGGGTTGGATGGAAGCATATTCCGGATACCTGCAATTTTCCAACTTCCCTCCTCCTTCACCACAATAAATGTACTCCACATATTGCGGGTTTCTCCCTCCGGACTTATAATCTGGTACCGGGCATCTACCACCGCCGAATGAGGAGTAAGCAGCCTAGCCTTCTCCACTGTCAATTTCCTGTTGCCCTCGTTTACCTGGGAGCTTCTTTTCATTCCTTGAACGGCAGTTTCCTTGCCTATGCGCCACTCCCCACTGCTCACCAATTGATCGATGTCCTCGGTAAGTATGCTTTTCAATAAATCCACATTTTGATTTTCCCTGGCTTCTGCATAGGTGGCAATTAGCTCTTGGAATGCCTTTTGCTCGGTCTGAGCTATACCCCTAGAAAAGACTAGAATGCTCAGTAATACGGTTAGCGTGTAGAGGTTGGACATGATTTTTGCTTTAGGATTTCTGTTTTAGGATTGAAGTATCTTCAATCAATTACGAATTTTCAATTCTCCATTTTCAATTGAAACCTACCCCCTCCCCGCATAGGGCATTTCGTTGGCCATAATGGTGAGCCATGGAATATTGGTGTCGGTGGGCAAACTTGCCATGTACACCACTGCCCTGCCCACATCGGCAAGTTGCATGATCGGTTCAGGTTTTAGGGAACCATCTGCCTGCATCACTCCGGTCTGCATGCGTTTGGTCATATCGGTACCAGCGTTACCGATGTCAATTTGCCCACAGGTAATGTTAAAAGCCCTACCATCTAGCATTATGGACTTGGTAAGTCCTGTGATCGCATGTTTGCTGGCGTTATAGGGCACAGCATGAGGTCTAGGCACATGGGAAGAAATCGAGCCATTGTTGATGATCCTTCCCCCTTTTGGGTTTTGGTTTTTCATCAGCTTGACCGCTTCTCTGGCGCAAAGGTATGAGCCGGTCAGGTTGATATCTATCACCCGCTTCCATTCCTCAAAAGGAAGCTCTTCCATCGGCATTGCGGGGGCATTCACCCCAGCGTTGTTAAAAAGCAAATCCAGCCTGCCAAAATCCATAATCAACTGTTGGTAGAGCGCACTTACTTCCTCAGGTTTGGAAATGTCTGTGGGATAAATTTTAACTTTGGCAGAGGAACACATTTCCGCAGTTTCTTCGAGGGTGGCCTTATTGCGACCTACCAGGGCCAAATTCCAAGAGGCCTCTGCTAGAGCAATGGAGGTTGCCCTGCCTACTCCAGAACCCGCTCCAGTAATCAATGCAATTTTAGGGGTCATTTATATTATAGATTAGGGAGTTGAATCTTTTCTTCTTGTATATAATTAAGGATCAGTTCATCCACCGAATTGTCTTTGACGAAACCTAAGCTTTCAGCAAAACTGGTATCAAAGTAGGGTGGCCATGTCAACACAATACTCTGCAAAAATTCATCTGGTTCATAGGTTGCCAACCCTGCCACTTTAGGCCCCGCAATTCTTTGCAGGCTTTGCAACATTTCCCCTACGGAGGCGGTAATCCCGGGCAGGGTGATCATCCTATCATCACCCAGCTTTCCCGCATCTATATTGGCGGCGTGAAGGAAGTTTTGGATAACCCTTTTTGGAGACAACAGCCAAAATTTAGCAGATTCCTGTACGGGATATGTAGCCTTTTGTCCATTTAGTGGTTCTCTAATGATCCCGCTCAAAAAGGAGGATGTAGCGGCGTTGGGTTTGCCAGGTCTCACTGATATGGTAGGCAGCCGAATGCTACGGGCATCTACAAAACCCCTTCGGCTATAATCATTCATCAAGAGCTCCACCATCGCTTTTTGGGTGCCATAGCTGCTTCTGGGCTTCGGGCCTGTGGTGTGATTGATGGTTTGTTTCACATCGCCACCAAACACCCCGCAGGAACTGGCAAACACAATCCTTGGCCGGAACTCTCTATTTCGGCAAATTTCCAACATTTGTAAGGACGCCTGAAAGTTCACTTTCATGCCCAACTCAAAGTTTTTCTCTGCCTCCCCACTTACCACAGCAGCCAGGTGAAAAATAATTTCAGGCTTTTCTTCTAATAAGGTTTGCATGGTTGAGGCTTCGCTGAAGTCTGTGGCAATGCACCTGAACTTGTTATCTTTATTCATTTCATTGGGAAAGGCCAAGTCCACCAGCGTTAGTTGCGAAACATGTCCCATATGCAATCCACCTTGGTTGGCAATGGTATAGGCCAGTCGCTTGCCTAAAAATCCTCCTCCTCCTAAAATCAGTACTTTCATAATTGGTTATCTAGTTAGTTTATCATATTAAATCAATGGAAATAGCCAGGCTAAAACCAAAACTTGAGCTAAGCCCACCAAGCCTATTACTGCCAAAACCAGCGTCCAGGTTTGGAGCCCCTCCTTTTCAGAAAACCCGCTCATTTTGGAAACTACCCAAAACCCCGAGTCGTTCATCCATGAAATGAACAAAGAGCCAAATCCCATGGCCAGTAATAAGTAAACCGGATGATAGGGTAAAGCAATGTTAGTGCCTATCAAAGCTGTCATGATAGAAGCCGCAGAGATCATGGCCACGGTACCTGATCCTTGGGCGGTTTTAAACACCGCCGCTATTAGCCAGGCCAAAAGTATATAATGCACCTGAAATCCCTCCGTAACATTGCGGATGGCCTCTCCGATTCCGCTGTGACCGATCATTGCGCCATAAGCTCCCCCTGCGCTGGTGATCAAGATAATCAAGCCCCCAATTTCCAGGGGCCTGGATACGCCGTCCCACAATTCCCTTGCATTTAAGCCCTGAGACCTCGCCCAAACATACAGTGCTATGAGGGTGCCCACGGTCATGGCAATATTTTTATTTCCCTGTAATGCTATCCAGGGAGGAACCTCTTCTCCAAACGCGGCAACCATAGAGGCCAGACTGATCATGATTAAAGGCATGACTATGGGCAAAATGGACAATATTAAGGATGGTGGGCGCTTCAATGGCTTTTGGGGATTGCTTGCCACCCTCAGAGGAATATCAAAGGTTTTGTTCTGCCACCTTCCGGTGATTATCACTACCACCGCTGGAATGATTCCTGCCAATAATCCACATACAATGACCAAGCCCAAGTCCAAGCCCATGGTTTCTGCCATAATCAAGGGGCCGGGGGTAGGCGGCACCAAACTATGGGTGATTACCCCACCCCCGCCAATGGCCACCACATAAAGGACAAAATTTTTGCCTGTTTTTTGAGCCAGGGTAATGCCCAATGGAATCAAGAGAAAAAAGACCGTGTCTAAAAAAACAGGGATGGAAAGAATGAATCCCGCTATGACCAAGGCAAATGCCGCCTGCTTTTCGCCCATAGTCCTTAATAGTACATTTACGATCTTGGCCGCGGCGCCACTTTCCATCATGGCAGCGCCTATTACTGCTGCCAATGCAATGACCCAAGCAATTTTCCCTGCAACAATGCCAAATTCCAACATGGGAAGCTCCACCGCTGAGACCCAGGAAGATTCACCTGCGGCAGTTGCAGGAAGATCAGGGGTAAGAAAGCCCACAAAAATAGCTGCAAGGATAAGCGCAATAAAGGGATGAAACCTGACTTTGGTAATTAACACCACCACCAAAATCACACTAAACAATAATACCAAAAATGGCCAGGTCATTGGGTCACTTATCCAAGTCATAACCTAAAGAAATGAAAAAATCAGAAATTACCCTAACAAATTATGGGTAACGGGGGAAGTTTATGCGTTTACTGCTTTTTACTGATGGCAATCCCCGAGCTGCTGGTCTTGTCAATGTGGGTTTGATAATCGGAGTGTTGCTGCACATAATCCAGATATTCCCCTATGCCTCTTAACCGCTGAAGCACGTTGTGCGCGGTAAAGGTGCCTCCCTGCTTGAGTTTGGGATGTATGTCTTTGAAATATTGCACATACCAATCCTTGTCCGCATCACTAAATACAAAATCAAATGGGCCGTCGAGGTCTTTTACGATTTGGTGGGCATTTCCCAGTTTGAATTCCACAAAATCTCCCAGACCTAACTGCTCTATATTTTGCTTGGCCTGCCTTTGCCTGCCCTCATCCATTTCTATGGTGACCAATTTCCCTCCGGTTTTGCTAAGTGCCCAAGCCAGCCATATGGTACTATGTCCTGTGGAAGTACCGATTTCCAGGGCCGATTGATAGTCATTATCAACTATAATGTCATGTAGGATTTTACCATCTTCAAATGGAACGTTGAGGTCTCTCCACTCCTGACGGGATTGCTGTAAAAATTCTGCTATCCGCTTATCTCTCTCTGTATTTCCCTGAGCCAAAGCATAGGAAGTAATGAACAGACCGACTATTAACAAACTTATTGACTTCATGGTATTTGGGTTTAAGGTAAATATTAAGTTTTTGCTGTGGGTGGAGACCTAGGAACTATTGAATGTCTTTCATCCTTCGATCCGAATATTTTTCTTCCAAATAACGGAAAACTTCCTGAAACTGATCTGGGTAAAACCTGCTACTAATGCTTCTCCATCTACTGTTCTTTAATTGAAGGTTTACAGCGAACACCCTACCTATCCACAAAAATTGTGCTTTTTGTAAATTCCATTTCATCAAATTTTCTCCGAGTTCGATTTTTTCCTCCCTAAAAGGGTATACAAATACCAAGGTATCCCCTTTTAAACGCACCTCTGCTATACGTCTCAAAAAGAGCAATAAAGGCAAGGAAATTACTATGAGTAAAACCAAAATAATCAATACAAGTAAAAAGGTGTCCATGAGAAGTTCCAGTTTGTTTATCACTATATAACGCCCAAAGCCAATGCCAGTTTATAAGATCTTACAATGAAGGACGAGATAGTTTGGATTCATTCACGCAATTATGTTCCTGACCGTTAAAAAGATAGTGTTGGCACCTCACTAAAACTTGCTTTTTACAAAATAATCCAGTAGTCTTGTCTTAAAAAGCAGCTCTTTGACGTAATTCCTTTTGATGTCATCAATGAGTGAATACGTCCAAATTCAATAACCACTTTAACCTAAATTGCCTTTTCAACCTAAGCATTTTAATCCAGGCCATTTGGCCCACCAACAATAAACTATTTTCACACAAAAGAAAAAATAATTATGTCTAAAAAAGTGGTAACCCTAGGGGAGGTAATGCTTCGATTATCTACTCCCGGTTTCAAGAGATTTGTGCAATCTGATAATTTTGACGTAACCTATGGCGGGGGCGAAGCCAATGTGGCAGGAGCACTTTGTAATTATGGGTTGAAAGGGGTCTTTGTTTCCAAAATCCCTGACAATCCCATAGGGCAATCTGCTGTGAACCACCTACAGCGGTACGGTGTAGACACCCAGTACATCTCCAGAGGTGGCAAAAGGCTGGGCATCTACTTTCTGGAAACAGGTGCCTCGATGAGGGCCTCGCAAGTGGTTTACGACAGGGCAGATGCCTCCATTGCAGAAGCGGAAGTTTCCGATTTTGATTTTGACAAGATTTTTGATGGTGCCGTTTGGTTCCATACCACCGGCATCACACCAGCCCTAAGTGACAAGGCTGCCGCACTCACAGAGGCTGCGCTAAAAGCGGCCAAAGCAAAGGGTGTAACTACCTCCATAGATCTCAACTACCGGAAAAAGCTTTGGAGCAAAGAAAAGGCCAAAAAAGTGATGACCAACCTGTGCCAGTATGTAGATGTTTGTATAGGAAATGAGGAAGATGCTGAAACCACGCTGGGCTTCAAAAGCAAGGAGACCGATGTGACCAAAGGTGAACTCAACCTTGACGGTTACAAAGATGTGTTTAAGCAAATGAAGGAAAAATTTGGGTTTAAATACATCGCCTCTACCCTAAGAGAAAGTTACAGTGCATCCGACAACGGATGGAGTGCATTGGTATACGATGGCAATGAGTTTTACCATTCCAGAAAGTATGATGTCCGCATTGTGGACCGTGTGGGTGGTGGTGATTCCTTTGCCAGTGGATTTATTTATGGCCTGGTGGAAAAAATGAGTATGAAAGATGCCACAGAATTTGCCGTGGCCGCTTCTGCACTTAAGCATACCATCCCAGGAGACATGAACCATGCCACCTTAAGCGAGGTAAAAGTATTGATGGGTGGAGACGCCAGCGGAAGAGTTCAACGATAAGCAAACACCATGATACTTGACGACCTAGCATCTGGAAAAAAATATGCCGGGATGCATGTTAATTTCCCAAAGGCCTTTGCATTTCTTACTGAAATGGACTTAAGCGAATTGGAGGCCGGCCCCCATGAAATTTCCGGGAAGGACGTAGTGGCAACAGTGTTTACCAAACCCGCTAAAACCAGGGAAGAGGCACTGCAAAAATTTGAATGCCACGATAAACACATAGACATTCAGGTATGCCTTCAAGGAAAGGAGTCCATTGCATGGAAACCGAGAGGCGCCTGCAAGTCTCCCAAGGGGGAATATAATCAGGATAAGGATGTGGGATACTATTCAGACTATCCAGACACTTTCTTCCAGCTTCTGCCTGGTCAATTTGCCATTTTCTTTCCCGAAGACGTGCATGCACCCATGATTGGTGAAGGTGAAATCAAGAAGATTGTGGTTAAAGTAAAGATTTAGATAAAAATATCTATTCACCTGATTAATAATCATTTAGATCAATTTTATTTAGTTAACCAAATAATATTTGGCGAACAATTAAGAAAACATGGCATCAAAATCAGAAATATTAAAGCGAATTCCCGAGCAAGGTATACTCCCCCTTTATTTTGATAAAAGTGAAGAGGTAAGTTTGGAGGTGTTAAAATCCCTCTACAAGGCAGGGGTAAGAATGGTAGAATACACCAACCGCGGAGAAGCTGCACTACATAATTTTAAGAAAATGGTAGCGCTAAGGGATAAGGAAATGCCGGACCTTTTACTAGGCATTGGCACGATCAAAAACAGGAAAATGGTGGAAACCTATATAGAGGCCAAGGCAGATTTTATCATTTGTCCTGGATTAGTGGAGGAAGTTGCCGAGGTAGCCGATCAACATGATATGCTTTGGATACCGGGTTGCATGACACCTTCGGAAATCATCAAAGCCGAAAATATGGGAGCCAAAATGATCAAGCTTTTCCCTGGAAATATATTGGGACCGGAGTTTATGAGCGCCATCAAATCCCTGTTCCCAGGTTTATTATTCATGCCTACTGGGGGAGTATCCTTAGAAAAAGAGAATATTTCCGCATGGTTTAAGGCTGGGGTATGTGCCGTTGGGATGGGCAGCAAATTGGTGAGCAAACCATTGCTGGAAGCTCGTGATTATGGAGAAATTCAAGCACTCACTGAAAAAGCCATCTCTATAGTGAATGAAGTAAAAGGCTAATATAAATTTGGGTAAGAGAGGCCACAAAGGAACGGTAAAGGAAATTTCCGGTTCCTTTGTGGTTTTTTATTTCGTTTTTATTGAAAATTATGTATTTTTGATAACATCATTCATAAATGCTGACCCACCAAAATAGCCAACATGGACCTTCATTCCCTTGATGAAGTACAACTTTGGAAGTCGATCCTGAAAGGCAACGATGAAGCCTTTACGTTGATCTACCGCAAGTATTCTTTGGACCTTTATAAGTATGGGCACAAGTTTACCATAGACGGCAACCTGATCGAAGATGTGATTCAAGATACTTATGTCAGGATATTTGAACTGAGAAAAACCCTTGTCATCCGTCGTTCCATTAAATTTTATCTTTTCTCCACGTTCAGGAACGAAATCATAAAAAGGGTGAACCTTACCTATCAAATGGATTACCTTACGGAATTCCATGATAAAATGGCCTGGGAGGCATCCTTTGAACAAATGCTGGAAGACCAGCAAATAATTACAGAATCCAAAACCAAATTGAACAAAGCCTTGGGGGCTTTACCTCCCCGGCAGAAAGAAGCCATTTACTTAAGATATATCCAATCCCTATCCAATGAGGAAATTGCAGAAATAATGGAAATCAAGGTATCCTATCTGTACAACCTGATTAGTAACGGGCTGAAAACCTTAAAAACCACCCTATCCACCTTTTGAGTGTTCCATGGCCGCAATTAACTGGGCAAAAAGTCCCATCCCAAACTGTGATATCACCCGATAAGGGCTACGCTGTAATTCCTCGCCTCCCCTATTGATCTGAGAGACCCCTCTTAAAAATCCATCAGGGCTGAGGTATATTCTAAGGCCATCAGCGGCTTTCTTGGATATTTCCATATACCGGTTTTCCAGCCACCCCATGTTTACACCCCAAACCATGGCAGCAGCGATTCCTGCGGTTGCCGATGTGTCCACGGCATGTTCGGGCTGATCCACATAGCCTCTCCACATCCCCTGATCGTCCTGATGACTGGCCATTACCCCGCACAGCTGTACAAAGGCAGTCTTTAAGTTTCTATTTTCAAATTCCTCCGACCACGGTGTACCCTTAAGCAGGTAAGCGGATTTTATCAGGCCCAATAAGAACCAAACAGCGCCCCTCCCCCAATTTCTATAACCAATCTGACCGTCTCGTGTGGCACGTTGATATATAGCTTCATTATCAGTAAGGAGTTTTTTGCGCACCTCCAATTGTTCTAAACCAAGCTGCACGAGTGCATCCTCATTTCTTTGCAAGCCTATAGCTATAAGGGGGTAGGCCAAGGTGTAACATCCCTCGGTGGTGATATGATGTCCACCGATAACACCTTCTTCGTCCCTGCCTTTTAGTATAAAGGCCAGTGCCCTGTCTATGGATGGATGCGAGGGATAAAGTGCTACTATTGCGGCAAATGGTAAAAAGTCCTCTAGACTATTAAAGCCGCCATCTAATGGAACGGTGTGGGGGCTTTCGAACCGGATCCCTTCATCCTCATCCAGGTATTGCTCAAGATGTCTGTGCAAAGTACTTGAGGCCTTTTCATTACCCTGCAAATGCAAAGTTAAAAGTGCGTCCTGCACCGAACCTCCCATCCAACCAAAGGGGCTGAAGCTGTTCATTGAATAAAGGTTCTCGAAAAAATCCTCCATTGAGCCTGGACTGTCTCCCAATAACAAATGAGGTTGAAAAGCCTCGGGTGCATGTACATCTACCTCGTAAAACCAGGCATTGTCCTCACCATGGCTCAAGGCTATCCTTATCCCTTCTTCTTGAACTTTGTTTAAAACCTGTTCTGGGATTTCAAATTCAAATGGCTGATAGGGATGGGCAAATGTCATGACCCACTCTCCTATGGGTTCTTGGGTAATCCCCGTACATAGGGTCAATCTTTTTTCCTCCCTGAAATCTATGGCTGCCGTAAGCCTTAAAAAAACAGGTGTGTCCGATGCTACCGCTGGGAATTGAAGTAAACCATTGGAATGGCCCTCCCTTGGAATTTTAAATACAGCCCAACCCGAAGGCACCCTTTTACCCTCTGGAAAAGTTGCTTCCGGGAAATGTGAGTAAGAAGGATAGACCCGCTTAAAAGGCCCATTAAATGCTACTAATTTAAAATCGAAGGCCAAAACAGGTAAAATGCTGCTTAAAATCCCGCATTGCCGGATAAAGATTCTTCTGTTCATTTTACCAAAATAATCAATATTATTTTTCCTTGAAACCGAAATGGTAATTCAAGCTCCTACTAAGTCAGATATTCAACCAGTAGTTTAACTTCATCACCAATGCCCGTTGCTTGGAGGCAAAGTTAGAGGGGAAATAGTTATCCGTATACACCAAGAAGAAATCTGAAACCGGAGCATACCTCCATTGAACCCTGGTGTTGATATTGATATTGTCGATCTGGTTGTTGTATTGCACGAATGTGGTCCAAAACAGGCTCTTGGTAAACGTCAAATCCACCCTTGGCCCCAGCAACAAAAGATCTGCATCTTGTTGTGGAGCGGGAAGCCGTATCCTTGAATAACTCATGTTCATGGAAATATTGGCCAAATATCCCATCCTCCAGGCCGCTGTCCCCGAAAAATTGGACATGGTACCGTGAAAGTATTCCCCCACCTGACCCACACCCCGTATGGACAGAACTTTCCTGGGGTCTGAGCGTACATCAAAACTCAAATAATTGTTCCGGTAGGAGGTCCCTACACCCAGGGGTTCCCCACCCGTTCGAGTTGGGTCGAAAGGGAAAAACAAATAGGTGAACTGATTATTCATCATTAAGGTCAACTCCGCAAAGGAGTGAAGTTGAACCCGGTAAAATAAGGTGTGAAGCTCATCGGTTATGCCCAGTTCATTATTCCATAAGGTTTCTGACCTCAGGCCTGGCCCGTGCCTGTTCACCTTACCCTTGGAGGGGAAAAATTGCAACCCAACTTCAGGAGAAATCCGTTGGTAATTATTTCTAGGCGTATACCCTACCACGGGATTGTAGTTCTCGCCAACGTAAGAATAGGCAAGCCCCACCGAAAAATTCGTGTCGTTGAAGCTAAGCTGTGCATGGGCAGTCCCGGCATCGGAAGGATTTTCTTCCTCGAAGGTCTTATGGTAGAAAAATTTCCCATTCCACTTATTATCGGCTGAAAAGAGATTGTAATCTAAACCAGCCATTCGGTTATAATCGCCTCTTTCCACCGCAAATCCCCCTTTCCTCATGTCCATGGATTCCCTGTTGATCAATATCATCCCTACATTGGAGCGCTCAAACACCTTTTTTTGCAATGCGGCCACAGTGAAGTTTTTACCGGAAATGCCCCTCACGGGATCATTAGCTGTATGCATATTCATGGCGCCCACTCTCCATTCATCCGTGAGCTTTCCACTTAACCTCGCTCCGTATAGGATTTGATTCTGCACATTTTGACCAGTGCTTTCATCTCGGTCCACCCCAATTCTTCTACTGAAAAAAGGCCTGATCCTATCTGTTCCAAAATCGGCAAACAAATCAGCGTTTTCCAGGAAAAACTGCCGGCGTTCCGGGAAAAAAATCTCAAATCTATCCAGGTTGGTTACCTGCTCGTCCACTTCCACTTGAGAAAAATCAGGATTAAAAGTTAGGTCCAAATTCAATGCCGGCCCTACTCCAACTTTTGCGTCCCCACCAAATGAAGGCCTCATGGGCTCATGCACCTCGGTCTGGAAATTCCAGTTACCACCCACAGCTGTATATGGGATCAAAGACATGTTTGCTCCGTTTTTATTCAGGGGTTCCGAAAAATACAGTTTCCGGGTAAAGGCAACATTGGTCACATTGAAATTTCTTGGGATAGGAGACCAGGTACTTTTCTCTGAGTACTCACTGTCAATCCGATAAAAATTAACATTCCAGGATTTGCCGCCTTCCTTGTACCTAAGCGTAGAAAAAGGAATGGCAATCTCGGCCACCCATTTGTCTTCATAGATTTTTGCGACGGAAAACCACTTATTATCCCAGGCCAGGTTAAAATCCGTAGTAGTAAGGCCTCCGTTTCCTATCATACCTTCCCGTTGCACCCCATAAGGGTTTACACCAAAAAGATAGGCATTGGTGCCATCATTGAAGGTATCAAGGGTAATGCTTAACCCGTCATTTTGGTTTCCCCTAAAGTCCCTTCTCAGTGAGGTACTTACATAGTCATCTCTAGGACCTAAATTGTACATTACAGCAGCAATATACAAGAACTTGTCATCGTAGGCCACTTTCACCTTAGTTTGAGCAGTGGCAAAAGAGGTGTCCGAGGGGAAAAACTGAAAGAAGTCATCCGTCCAATGCTCATCGGATAACCAGATATCCTCCTCAAGCTGTGCATCAATCGTGATTGGCTGAGAGATTCTGGTGGCTTGTAACCCGGGTAAAATAGGGTCTTTTGCCCATATTTCTACTGACCCGGTTAAAAAGATTAACAATAAAGTTGTACCAAATTTCATTAAATATTAATTAATGATTAAAAATAGGGCATTTCCTCTCCATGTCCACTAAAAATTACACTATTGGTAAGAAACGGGCGAATGCTTGTATCTCAATTTTCGCCTTATCACAATAAAAACCATCATGCCCTATGATGCCCCAGGATCGGTATGTAATACATTTTCCCAAAATTGGATAAGGTATGAACCCAAAATTGGCCTAAATTGCAAACTTTGCGTACCCAATGAAGGAATGAATAAATTTAAATTAAACCCAAGCAATAATTATGGACAACTACGTGATTGGTGTGGACTTTGGAACGGATTCTGTGCGAGCGGTGATGGTAAACGCCAGGGACGGCAAAACCCTATCCATAGCCGTATATCATTACCCAAGATGGAAAAAGGGGGAATTTTGTAACCCTAGCATCAACCAATACAGACAACACCCCAAAGACCACATAGAAGGTCTTACCCACTGCCTTAAAACAGTGGTGCGTGAATCTGGTATTCCCAAGGAACAAATCAAGGGCATATGCGTGGATACTACCGGCTCCTCCCCTCTTCCAGTGGACGAATCCGGCGAATCATTGGCATTTTCTCAAGCACATGCCGAGGACCCCGATGCCATGATGATCCTTTGGAAAGACCACACCTCCATTAAAGAAGCTGATGAAATCAACCAGCTTGCCCGGTCATGGGGAGGTGAGGACTTCACCAAATACGAGGGGGGAATCTATTCCTCGGAATGGTTTTGGGCTAAAATCCTCCACACAATACGTAGTAACTCAAGCATAAAAGAAAATGCCTATAGTTGGGTTGAACATTGCGACTATATTACCGCCCTCCTAACCGGGGAAAAGCATCCCCTGAAAATGAAAAGAAGCAGATGTGCCGCCGGGCACAAGGCCATGTGGCACGAAAAGTGGGCAGGGTTGCCAGATAAGGCCTTTCTTGAGAAACTTGACCCTTATCTCGCCGACTTAAAAGACAAGCTTTATACTGCAACCTACACCAGTGATCAGCCCGCAGGCACCCTATGTGAGGAATGGGCTAATCTTACAGGGCTTAATGAAAATACCGTAGTGGCTGTGGGGACCTTTGATGCCCATGCCGGAGCAGTGGGTGGAGAAATAACCGAAAAATCCCTTGTAAAAGTGATGGGCACTTCTACCTGTGACATCATGGTAGCATCCTACGACGCACTGGACAACAACCTGGTGAAAGGGATTTGCGGACAGGTGGACGGTTCGGTTCTCCCAGGGACCATTGGACTTGAAGCAGGCCAGTCAGGGTTTGGAGATGTATTAGCGTGGTTTAAGAACCTCATTCAGGGAGCAGTGGAAGGCCTGATTGAACAATCCCATACCATAGATCAGGGAGTGAGGAAAACTTTGTTACAAGAACTGGAGGTTTCACTTCTTGCCAGCCTAAGTGCCAAAGCAGAGTTATTACCTGTCACAGAGAAGGACCCCATTGCCCTAGACTGGATCAATGGCAGGCGAACTCCCGATGCCAACCAACAACTTAAGGGGGCGGTAATGGGAATGTCCATGGGTACTGATGCAGGGGCAGTATTTAAATCTTTGGTAGAATCCATTTGTTTTGGTTCCAAAAGAATCGTGGAAAGGTTTAGCGAGGAAGGTGTGACCATAGACACGGTTATTGGTTTAGGTGGTGTGGCAAAGAAATCATCCTTTGTAATGCAGACCATGGCAGATGTGTTAAACATGCCTATCAAGGTGGCAAGTTCTGATCAGGCACCTGCCTTAGGGGCAGCCATGTATGCAGCAGTTTCGTCAGGAATATATCCCGACCTTCAAAGTGCCATATCTGCCATGGGTAATGGCTTTGACAAAGTCTATCAGCCAAGAGAAAGCTTAGTGCCTGTTTATCAAAAACTTTACAAAAAGTACCTTGATTTCGGGGAATTCGTAGAATCCCAAACCCAGGAGGTTTAATGGAACTAGTATAAGGGATGGTTTGTAAAATACGACTGTCCTGAATCAGGTTTCCAGAAACCAGTGCAGGGCAGGCAGGGACAGACTCCCTATGCAAATTAGGGGCAGGCTTCCTGCCTGCCCGTATACCTTCCGGAGGCATGGTAAAAAGTCCAACCGGTTAACCATAATTATAAAAGAGGTGAAAAGAAGCATCCATATTAACTCTTCAAAAAAATGTCGACCAGTATTGGTCGACATTTTTTTGTGTATAAAGGTCAGAATATAGCTATACATGTCAAAACAGGGCATTTTACGACTAGTTAACTAAGGGTCAGGTAAGTAGAGGAATAATTTAATCTCCATTTTCTTGCATGTTGAAAGGGAAATCACTAAAATTAGCTAAATATTATCTATCGGTAATTTTCTGAACAAAAAATTAAGTGTCTAGTTGTTAAAGTATTGAAAAATTTAGGAGAGGAAATTTTCTCCTATGTCCAAATTAATACTATACCATCAAAAAAATTAAATCAATTTATCCCTACCAAAAAAAACATGTATGAAACATTTAGGCTACTTCATCATTGTTTTGCTGATTTTCACTTCAGCTTGTTTGTCTCAAAGAGATTTCGTTGCAGAGTATGACTACAATTACCGGGGTGCTTTCAAAAGGTATAAAACCTTTGGATTTGTGGAGGAAGAAGGAAGGAACAACAATGCATTTGGAGATGTGATCGAAAAAACCATCTCTTCAAGATTGGGTTCTCAAGGTTTTAGAATGAAGGACAACAACCCTGACTTGCTCATTATATACAAGTTGTATCTAAGCGAAGTAAGGTACAGGGGGTACAATCAACCTGATTTTGACTTCTGGCTAAAGAAACAAGGTATAGAGCTGTTGGAAGACGAACCTGACAGTGTAGCACGGGAAAAAATGAGAGAAAACTACAATAGTGTAAAATATACCCAGAATGATGGCATGCTAGTGGTCCTAGTGATTGACCATAAAAAGGGAAATACCGTATGGCAAGGATATACCTCCGCGTACTTCGATTATGATTCACCCAACATACACATAGATCTGACACGCGCCACCTACAAGGTAATGGACCAATTTAAAATCCTTACCAAAAACTAAGCGCATCTGATAAAAATCATACTATCTATTTGTTTCTGACAAATACCAGTTTATACTTTCCGTTTTGGTTTTCCCTTTCTTGCACCTCAAAATTTTCTAATGAATTGATCAATGGTGTAAGTTTGGGGAACCCATAGTTCCGTGCGTCAAAATTAGGTTGCTTCTTTTGAAGCAAATTGCCCACGTCTCCCAAAAAGGCCCATCCATCTTCATCCTCCAGGTCACTGATCGTTCCTGCTATTAACCTTACAAGTTTTGGGCTTACTTTATCCACCTCTTTGCGTTGTCCGGGTTTCTCCTTGGTTTCCACCACATCTCTTTGAAGAATTTCCACATAAATGAATTTATCACAGGCAACAATAAAGGGGTCAGGGGTTTTCTTCTCCCCCATGCCTATTACCATCAGCCCTGCTTCCCTCAACCGAGTGGCCAAACGGGTGAAGTCACTGTCGCTGGACACGATACAAAACCCATCTACCTTACCCGAATACAGTACATCCATCGCATCGATGATCATAGCTGAGTCCGTGGCATTCTTGCCCGTGGTATAGCCGTATTGCTGAATGGGGTTAATCGCATGCTCGAGCAAAACATTTTTCCACTTCCCCAAATGGGGTTTGGTCCAGTCCCCATAAATCCGTTTAATGGTAGGATTGCCATATTTGGCAATCTCTTCCATCATCTCCTTCACATGGTTGGCAGGTATATTGTCAGCATCTATAAGTACGGCTAAATTCTTGTCTTTGTCCATGCTACTTTGGTTATTAGAAACCTCAAAGGTAATCCTTTTTCGGTCATATACCTTCCCAAAAATTGTATTAATCCGCTATTTGAGCGGTTTCCTTTAACTCGTCGAGGTTTAGCAAATCAACCAAACCCTCATCAATATAATCCACCATAGACTCCCCTGAAATCCTTACTTGTATGGAATTGAGAGTATGATTGATGAGGTGATAGGTATCCAAAAGGGGCACTAAAACCATACTTGAGCTCAACGCTAATAGACAAACAACCGCAAACTTTTTCATTGCCTCAATGTTTAAAAATAAAAATACAAAATCTATCCCAGGTAAAAAAGCCTGATAATCGGTAAATTTAAGGTATGTTATAAAGAATTCAGAAATGTCAAACGCAAGTTGGGGTAGAGACCACCCAACTTTTGGGAAAACTCTCCCCTAAAAGCTTTAGCAATTATTTATTATCCCTGCCAAGTGAAACCTGATAATCATCCGGGTTTCCGGAGACCTTTAAATTCAAGAACCGTATCCGTCGGTTTTGGTCCCTGTAGACGATGGCATCTTCACTCTCCGGGTCAATTTCTTGTTGATTTCTACCGGAAAAAAGTGATCTAAAGCCCACTTGGGTAACCAACCCTAAAGGAACCCGAATAAAGTAATCCATATTCAAGTCTAATCCCTGCCTTCCTGAAAGTTCGATAAAACCCAAACTGGAATTGATATTCATTGAAGGTATATGCAAAATCCCATCCTTAAGATCCATCTTGTTCTGAAGGGTGTCAAACCTTACCATCATCAAATTCTTGTCCTTAAAATAGGTAGACATAGCCTCCAATGGCGTAAAATTCACAAGGCTACCCTGATATACGGTTAAATCCATGTGGGCCTCGCTTTTCTCTATAATAGGAGTCAAATCGGGATGTACTAAGAACTTACTATCAATGCTACCACTTACCTTTCCGTGGAGGTTTTCATTGATCATCACATCCTGACCGAAATTATCAAACTTGACCATTAACTTATCAATGTCTAGTTTATCGGCTATCATCTTACTATGAAAATAGATGTTTTCAGGATCGGAACCGTTAAAGTATCCCTTCATTCCCAAGGAACCCTCAGCTACTCTAAAAGATAAGGTATCAACATAAAGAAAATGGTTTGACTTGGTACGCAAGTCCGCATAAATATCTTCTAACCAATAGTTGTGGTAATTCATCTGCCCTATTTCCGCCCTGAAACTCATATCCGAAAAAGGCAACTCAAAAATATTGAAGGTATCGGCATGATTCACCTGTTCCTTTGGATTAACATCATAATTCATCAAGGCATCCAAATCTAGGGACTTGGCCCTCAGATAAAATGAGTTGGGACGGGATTTGAGGGTGCTGTCCTGGCCCGCAAAATAGGCCAGATCCACCTCAAATTCACTTTGCCCCATCTTTCCTCTAAAATCCTCCACCAACACATTGCCCTCCTCAAAATGTACCCTTCCTTTGAATCGTTCAAAAGCCAATGGGTGAATGTTTAACTTACCTTGAAAATGGTCAATGTAAAGATCCGAAGAACGGAAAACAGAGTCGTAATGAAGATCCAGCCTCCCATTTACCTTAAGGTCTCTTATTTCCTCATCGCGGTAGTCCTCTGGAAGGTAATTTTGCCCCTGATAAGTAAGAAGGTCTTGCACCTTTATAAATTCCGACACTAGATCAAACTCAAAACTACTGTCCCCAATTGGGTATTCCATGAACCACTTTGGGTAGTTGGAGAGGATACCTGAAAATTGAAAATCGGTTTCATCCAGATGTCCTTTAAGTCCATTCACCACCAGGTGTTGCTCATTAATCGAAATTATAGCATCAAAATCGTGAAATTCATGAGGGTAGTTCTTTAATTTGGCGTGAAAATCCTCTATGTGTAGTACCCCTCTAGGTAAATATTGAAACTGGGTAAATTCCTTTGCCTGCCCTTCGAAAGCTAATTTAACCTCAAAGTCATTAATCACCTCATCGGATAGGGCCATCATGGCCGAATCATAGGAAAGCAACTGCTGTACATTCACTCTCTTTGACCTCGTCTCCAGTTGTGCTTCCACGGGTTTGTCCCATCCATGGAATATGGCAGGAAAATCACTCACTGTCCCGGATAAGAAAAAATCGGACTCTCCAATAGTAAAGGACAAATTATCCATGGTGATATTACCCTTTTCCATCACGGCATGTCCATTTACTTGATTAATAGGAAACGGATACTCCGGAAGGGTGAAGCTAAGGTTTTTGATGGTCAACTCACTGTCCAAACCTTCCTTAAGCTGGGCCAACCCCTGCGCTGGCATTTCCAGGTCCACCAACTCATCAAAGTCCATATCCAGGAGAATGTTTCCCCTTAACCGCTGCAAACCTTCGATCTCAAAGAATTGACCCAAAAATTCCAGGTCTAAATCAGCATGCAAATTCACTTTTATATAAGGGTCCTCAAAATTCCTGATCACCAATTGACCTTGAAACACGCCCTCCTCCGGTTTGGCATAGAAATTTTGCAGCCGTAATTCAGAACTCTTTAGGGTACGGTCTTTCCCATTGGTGAAAAATCCGGCAAAGCGTAAATCATCCACCCTTTTCTCCACCGCAGTATTGACAAAATAAGCATTATCACAGCCAAATTCCACCGCCACCGCAGGGAGCTGACCATCGGCCATCTTACCCCTGATTGTACCCAGAAAATAAATCTGCCCTTCGTTTTTGTACCTTCGTAAAGTTTCTGCAACCTCTGATGGTGCGAAGGCCGCAAAAACATTGAAATCAGGCTTTTCACCATACAGCTTAAGGTCCGTATTTAGGTCATCTTTAATATCCACCTTACCCTCTAAAGTGAATAAAGAGGCTTCCAACCTCAACTTAGAAGGAAGGATGTTGAGCACCTCAAGACTCTGATGATAGTCCATTTCCCAATCCAAAACTAAGTGTTTATTTGAAAAAAAAGTAGGCTCATCATTCATCCATACGTCCAACACCATGTCAGACTCCACATCCAAATACACATGATCATCGGCCAATCTCACCTTGGCCCCAAGACTACCTATCTGTGTATGGATGGTTTGCCTGGAGATATCGTCTACATAGGAAAGTTCAAAATTCTCCAACCTGAAATCCTGAAGATCAAAGTCCAGTGGTGAGTCCTCCTTATCGGGTTCAATTTCCTTATCACCCAAATTCTTAGCTTTTATCAGATTGATCTCCCCTGCCTCGTTTTTCCGTATGTCCAGGTGTCCATTGGTAATTTTTATCCGCTTAATTTGATAATCTCCCTTAAGTATGCCAATGACGTCAAACCCAAGGTATAAATCACCCGCCCGGTACAATGGTTTGCCTGATTTCCCTTTATCTTCAAAAAAGCTGACCCCCCTTAAATCAATGGAAACATAGGGAAACTGGGCAAACGGGGATATATATGAATCATCCACAACCAATTCGCCAACTAACTGTTCATTTAGGCTTGCCAAGGCCTTTTGTGTTAAGGCTTTTTGATTTTTATATACCCCTATGATCGCCCCTATAACCGCTAAAACCAAAACTGCTAATACGATCGAAAATCCAATTAAAAACTTTTTCATTTATTCCCCCCTGATAACTCTGGCTATTTAACGTGAACCATAGAAAGATGATTGCAAATGAAAGAAGAATTATGGGTTTTTTTATAGATTTTTCGAAGACATCACTTCAGTGGGTTAAACTTTTTTGAGCACCTCGCATGATTTAATGTAATCAGGGTCTATAATGACCCCTGTTCCAGGGCCGGTGGGTACTTTTATGCTGCCATCCGGGAGAAGTCTAAGTGAAGAGGTGGAGCACTCCAAAGGAATATCCGTATAGCCTTTGAACTCAATATGAGGCCCTGAATTGGGAATTGCCGAAACAAAATGAAGCATGTAAATATAATCAAACCCACCAGAAAGGTGAGGCGTACAAATCTTACCCAGTGAATGGGCCATTTGGGCCACTTTCATTGACCGAATCATCCCCCCGAAGTAAAACTGGTTGGGCTGTACGATCTCGAGTCCGTTGTTGGCCAACAACCACCTAAATCCATAAATACTGTGTTCCTGCTCTCCTCCGGCCACTGGAAGCTGAAGCGCATCGTTCACCATTTTGGTGCCATGATGCCAATAGCAGGGAGTAGGCTCTTCAAAATATTCGTACCGATACTCTTCCAAAAGCCTCCCTACCCGTATGGCCTCTCTGGGATCCTGGTAGTACCCGTTTGCATCTGCATAAAGGGGCATGTCATCCCCAAAGGTTTTCCTTATCAATGGAATGATTTGTTCCGTCCTACCTTCAGGGCCTCTGGCATCGAGGTCATTGGTCATAAACATAAGTGCTCCCACTTTGATTTTCACTGCCTGCGCCTGGTACTTGTCCACTTCTGCCTTGATCAACTGTACGGATTCCTCCACAGGCCTTTCCCTAAACTCTGTAGCCTGGTATACGGGCACATGTGTGTTGTGAATGGTGCCAATCAATTCACCAATGGGCTTGTTGGCAATCTTTCCCATCATGTCCAAAATGGCAAATTCCACAGTGGCCAGGGGGATTCCTATGGGCAAGGGAAGGTACCTGTAGTTCATGTTATAGATCAGGGCTTTTTCCACAATTTCGTCCAGCCTTCTGGCATCCAACCCTACAAACATATCTTGTAGATGGTTCATTAATATGGTGTAAAAAGTATTCATCATCCCATGAGCCACCGAGATGCCCTCTGCCCCGTCCTCTGACCGCACCCTACATAAAAAAGTCCGGTCTTTTTTCAATAATTCCACAGAAGCTATGATCACTGGCCTATCAAAAAGTTCTTTTTTAAAAACAGGTTGCCTAAGAATTGCATCCAATTTTTGGTAGTTTGGGTTTTGATCTTCAGTACAGGGATTGTTTGAAAACTGGTTACCGGCAAATCCCTGATAAGGTGCGGATAAGGCCATTCCCCCTACCAAGGCCTTGTTGATAAAGCTTCTGCGGTTTTTGTTCATTATTTTGGGTTTTTTGTGATTTCCCAAAAGATAACCAATTTACCTTAATCATCCAGAAACTTTATCCAAAATCAAAATGATTCATAGCTATGCCCAGTTGTTTTTTTGAACCCCTTCCCTAACTAAATTTTAGCATACCTTAAAATCACTGCACATTCGCCCTTTCCCTTTCCTTTTCTGAAGCAGATTCGATCCTGACTTTTTTCAACCTTTTGCTGCCTAGTTGCCGGGAATAATTGAGTGAAATAGTCCTGCTTCTCCTGTAACAATCTATCTCTGCATTTAAGGGCGGTTCTAATAGACTGATGGCTAAAAGATAATTATTCGTATTCAAAAGATCACCGTACCCCCCCTTTCACCATTAATCGGTCGGATATATTCCAGTCCCCACTGATATATGCGGCATTGACTTTCTCGTACATCAAGGCCGAAAGCGTGAAATTGGAAACAGCGTCTCCAAAAATTGCTGCATCCGTAAAGGATTGGACGGTGTTTTCAAAGTGCATCCAACTGCTTTTGATTCCTGCACTTAACGTTAAAGTGGTAAGAGGCTTGAAAATATAATCCCATGAAAATATTAAGTCTCATGGGCGTGGTGCTTTCTATTTCCATTTCAAATTCATAGGTACCTTGTACTGGATAAATCCTATGGGTATTTCTGTAGGAACTTGGACTATCAAAGCGTAGGTTGATATGGTCATAATCGATCCTCATCTGATGCTTTGGGTGTAATTGATGGGATACTTGAACGTGTGCTCCCTTGTTATTGTTGAGCCTGGACTCGTTGTACCATACATCGGTGAACACAGAGAAATCCTCGGTGACAAGCAGTAGAACATTTGCAAAGGGTAATGGCTCCCCCTTCAAATTCTGTACATGGCCAGAGATGCGGGCTTGGGCAAATAGCGTGGTTGGCAAAGCCAAAATCGCCAAGGGAAAAAGCAGCCATTTCAACTTCCTGGTCATCATCATATTAACCTGATATGAAGAAATGTTCTGGAACACCACAGCAGATTAGAATTGATGAAAAAATTGTTTTGCTCAACCTGAAACAAAGAGGCATTCTTAACTTCCTCATCTCCCTTGTAGGGATTTATCCTTAGGATAAATCTTTACTTTGGCCATTAATGCCTATGAAACCGTAATGAATTGACAAACATAAGGTTATCCAATAGACTGAATAGTACATGGGTCTCAAATGTTTTAACCTATGTTTTATTGGTAAATTTAGATAACATTCACGCAACCATCCACTCCCCAACCTTGTATAGGCTGGTGAAAGCCCGAATAACGTGGAAGATCTACAACCCATACTTGAAGGCGCCTCGAGGGGTGAAAGAAAATGTCAAGAATCCCTATATAAGGAATTTTATGCCTATGGCATGAGTGTATGTCTTAGGTATGCGGCGAATAGGGAAGAAGCAGTGGAAATTCTTCACGATGGCTTCATGAAGGTCTTTACGCATTTGGATCAATTTGACAACAACCGCCCCTTCACTCCCTGGTTCAGGAAAATAATCATCAATGGCGCACTAAACCATTATAAGCAATCCTTGAAACACTCCTGTGAAGTGGGGCTGGAAAATATCCCTGAACTTCCTGATTTAAAAATCAGTGCCCTAACCCAATTAGAATACAGGGATTTAATTAAGATTATTCAATCCCTCCCCTTGGCCTACAGAACGGTTTTCAACCTCTATGCCCTAGAAGGGTATGGACATGCAGAAATTGCTGAATTGCTGAACATAAGTGTAGGGACTTCCAAGTCCAACTTGTTCAGGGCTAGAGAGAAGTTGAGGATGATGTTAACACCGGAAAATCATGAAAAAGCATATCTCTGAAATGAACGATAGGGAATTGGATATGTTTGTGAAAACCCTAGCAGACAAGCCAAATATAGCCTATGATCCTAAGGATTGGAAGGCCATGAATGGCTTGTTGGATAAGCAATTTCCCCAACAACCGGGAGGTTGGAACCAAAAAATCATATGGACATTTCTTGGGTTATTGGGTGTAGCTGTAGGGCTGATAGTGGCGATTTGGGTATCAAGCAAAGGAAATGATCAGTATGCCATTATTCCAGATACCAGAATACTCACCACTTCTTTAGCATTTGAAGGTTTAACAAATTATGAAACCCAAAACCATGAAATGCCAAAACTTACTCAAGATCATGCGTTGCCAGCATTAGCGAATACGTCCAGTATCCAAGAATATAAAGCTTTGGCTATTGTCAAAAAGGTTGAGGTTTACCCTATAGCCAATCAAAATAAGCCGGCGCTACCTACACTTCTACCTGATTTTCCCATTCACGGTGCTATTCATGAAAGCCAAAATGAACCACCCCCTTCAAACGGATTGAATGTA
Organism: Cyclobacteriaceae bacterium; assembly: GCA_003565295.1. Taxonomy (GTDB): domain Bacteria; phylum Bacteroidota; class Bacteroidia; order Cytophagales; family Cyclobacteriaceae; genus Pleomorphovibrio. The sequence goes on along the minus strand of PXCO01000127.1, from coordinate 7,937 downwards.
AACACACCAATAAAAAATCCAATGGGCCGCAGGTTTTCGGTAGGGTTATCAGTGGCTCCTGAAATGAGTACAGTACAACTTAGTCAACTTCAGAATCCAGGCAGGAGTATTAACCTAAATTTCGAATATTTCATCCATGAAAAATGGAGCCTAAACACAGGCATCATTCATTCCTATAAAACCTATACCGGAGGAGCTGGCTATTATCAGGATTATCAGCCAGCCCCCACCGGGTTCCAAGGGGATTGCTGGGTAATTGACATCCCTTTTAATATCCGGTATTACGCATTCAACAACAATAACTCAAAATGGTTTATCAGCTCGGGCATATCCTCCTATTTCATGATGAGGGAAGAATATGAATTGCAGTATGAACCGTACGGAGTCAACAGTTACTCCCGAATTGAGGAATACACAGGAAATAGGCATTATTTCAACGTGGTGAATCTAAGTATGGGTTATCAGAGAATGTTGGGGCGGCATTTGGCTATTCAGGCTGAGCCCTATTTTAAGGTGCCAGTAGCAGGAATAGGTGCAGAAAAACTTTCCTTAAGAAGCGCCGGGATTTTTCTGGGACTTAATTACTACTGGTGAAATACCCAGGGTACATATGGAAATAAATGTTTAACAGCCAAATAATAGAAATCATGAATAGGTTCACAACGCTTAGGATTATCTGCTTGTCGCTATTACTACCCTTACTGCACTCTTGTCGCAGCGACGATGAGGAAGCGCCTCCAGTGGTGGAGGAAAGGGAATATACCCTGAGTTCTGTTTCAGATCCGGCTATTTACGGTAGGATCACCTTCACCAAACAGGATGAAAGTGCGACCCTGGTCAAGATAGTCCTGGAAGGCACCAGCCCTGGAGACTCCCACCCTACCCATATACACGCCAACTCCGCAAGTGAAGGCGGGCCCATCGTGGTTAACTTGAGCAATGTAAATGGGGAAACGGGAATTAGCGAAACTGTGGTTTCCCAACTGGACAATGGTACAGCTATAGATTATGAGGGAATGTTGAATTTCAACGGCCATGCCAATGTACACTTGAGTCCAACAGCCATGTCCACCCTAATTGCACAGGGGGACATAGGAAGCAATAGTGAAGGTAATAACTGAAGTAAAATTTAACATGAATTGTGTGGTAGGCTATGTTGGGAAGTGGATGGGGAAGGTATCCTGCACATTATCACTTCAGTAGATACCCCCCCATCCCATTTGCACCTATTTCATTCAAACCCAGAAAAACCATGAGCATTAAAAACACAATAGCATATTTACTAGTGGCATCTTGTTTGTTCTCCTGTGATAGGGAGGACGAGGAGGATTTATTACCCGATAATAACAACGGTAATGGAGTCGGAAATGGCAATGGTAATGGAGCTTGCGAAGAAATCACTGCCACGCTTTCAGATGACGTCCTACCAATTATCAACCAAAACTGTGCGATTTCGGGGTGCCATGTAGCAGGAACAGGAAGAATCAATCTTTCCGTAAAGGATAACATCATTCAAAACGCCACCCAAATTCGGGATTTTACCCAAAGTGGGTTTATGCCTGAAGCAGGAAGCGGGCTAACTCTAAATGATGAACAAAAACTGGCTATATTCTGCTGGGTAGAAAGTGGAGCTGAGGATAATTGAGTGGTAAGGTCGGAATTTTCTTCAAAAAGCCTTTGCCTATTCTTTCCGCTTTTTATTATCCTACTTAACATTCACCGCTAAAAAGTGTCCGCCTGCACGATCGATTCACTAGCCCCCGGCTTTAACCGGGATACAAAGTGGGCGGCCTCAGCAAAAGTCCCGCCGGGACGACCGATATAATGCACTGGTTTCAACAGGGGGCTAGAATTCAAGCGGCTGGCCAATGAATACAGCTCCATAAAAAGCGACCTGGTAAATACTCTTAAAGGTAATACTGTACAAGGTTTGCCCATTTGAGGGGATGGCCACCCAATTCTTCGAGCTATTGATTCCAAAGAAGGCAAAGCTCGGACAGAAAATGGCAAACCTTTACAAATCCACTCTCTTTTTGTCCTCCTCTGAAGCAGATTCGACTTTGATGGCCTTCATTTTTGAGTGCCCAAACCTTTTGATGTAATTTATCCTAATTCCTCTCAACCTTAAATAAAGGTCAAAAGTAGTTGAGAATGAAGGGTAAGGCAATTCGGTGGATAAGAGAAGGTTATGGTTGTTGAGGATGTCGGTCACGGATAGGTTTATAGTTCCCTGGTTGGCTTTCAGTTGTTTCCTTATCCCAAAGTTTATCACGGAAATAGGGCTAAACCTCCATATACCCATGTTTCTTCTCGAATCATAAATCCATACCATTTCCCCTGACCATCCATTTCCCATATCAAAAGAGTTGTTAAGGTTAAAATGCAGGTTGTAAATGGTATGCCAAAGGTAAGCCCCCATATGTGAGGCTTTCATGTGGTTGCGCTGAAGTTGCACGGTGGACTGTAGGTCCCAAAAAGGGGTAATTATCCAAGGGGCATTGAAATTTAGGCTGGATATTTCATGGTGTTCCAAATTTTGCGAATTGTAGATGACCACATCCCGCTGTGGATCGAAGCTGGGTTGATACCTGACAAGGGAATTTAATAGATGGGAGTGTTCAATGCCCAGAGAAGCGTTTTTCCACTTGAGCGTGAAGTGGTAATTGTTTATAACTGCGGGTAAGAGTTCGGCATTACCAAAAAAATGGGAGTTTTCATTGAACAACATTACGGCAGGCACCAATTGGTTTAAGGTGGGTCTGTTAATTCGTTTAGCATACCCCCCCATCAGACCAAGATGCTCTCCAATGCTCTTCTCCAATGACAAATTGGGGAAAAAATTCCCAAAATCCCTGTAAATATAATTACTCACCTCCTCTCGCTGTATGTCGGTTATGGTGTGTTCATATCTTAATCCAGCATTTAGATTGAACCCAGGTACCGGTGACCAATTCCCGCTCATATATGCCCCCGTAACTTCCTCTTTCATAGTGGCCCACATGCTAATCGCAGGAATCGGCAATTTGTCTGGCTCTTCTCCTTCGAATGCATCCACCCTGTTTTCAAAATTCATCCACGTTTTTTTTACTCCTGCCCTGAGCATTAAGTGCTTAAACTGGGTGGTTTCGAAATCCATAGAGGCAATATGAAAGCTCATGGGGGTTTCGCTATCAATGTCCATTTTTACCCTTTCAGATTCACCACTTCCATATTGCCGAACATGATCGTAGGTAGAAGGTGCATTCATCCCAAGGTCCAGATAATCGTAATCCAAGCGGATCAGATGCTTTTGGTTTATCCTCTTGATATAATGAAGGTGGGCATTTATATTATGAATATTCCTTCTATATAAATAATTAAGATGGGTAGAAAGCGTGGAATCTGTTGCTTGATAATAAGAAATCCCTAGGTTAGCCACAGGTTGAAAGGAATTGTTGAAACTAAAAATGGCTCCTACAGAGGCATTATTTTCAAAGGATTTTTCAATGGCTGCCCTGAATTGTAGTGTTTTGTTTGATTGTATCGTTTCCACTCCACTCTTAAAATCCACAGGATTCGAGCTGGATGGCCGAGCCATAAAAGTGTTATCAAAAACTTGAATGTTTCTTAAATGATTGTAGGAGGAATTGACATTGATCGCCCATTTTCCTCTTCTATGACTTATACTGCCATTGGCACCGAATAATTCTCTCCTCAATGCCCCTACCATAATTCCCATATCACCAGAGGTGCCTTCATCCAAGTTTTCCTTCATCACGATATGGATGATGCCACCGGCTCCCTCCGCTTCCATGTGTGCTGGAGGATGAGTAATGAGTTCTAGCCTTTCGATATTGGCCGCACTCATGCCTTCCAGGAGTTGCAAAAGGGAGGCAAGCGGCATTCTATTGATTACATCGTTGATCATCACCAACACTCCATCTTTTCCATTTAGGGAAAGATTGCCCTGCTGTGCGTTTAAAAACACACCCGGAGACCTGGACAATACCTCTAAAACCGTGGCACCGGCCATAGTGATGCTCTCCTGCACATTGACCACCAGCCTATCCGAATGCTTTTCCACCAAAGGTTTCTTGGCGGACACAGTGACTGTTTCTAATTCAGTTTCACTTTCGGAAAGAATGATGGGAGTCAGCTCCGTTCCGGGTTCACCACTGGAAATGGATTGAAAGAAAGGGGAATAACCTAATGCAGAAACAACCAATAAACCTGTTTCACTTTCCTCATGGTGAAGATGAAAACGCCCCTTATCATCCGATACATCACCCTTTAGCATAGTCGAGTCCCCTACAGACAACAGCATCACATTGGCAAAGGCCATAGGTTCGCCATTGGTATTTTGGACATGCCCCGATACTTGAATTTGGGCATAGGTGTCAAAATAAAAAGTAAATAGCAGGATGAGCGTTACTTGGCATTTCATGGTTGCAGATGTTTTTAAACTGCTCCTCGTTACGATAAGAGCATTCTTACATTCACTCCCAAGGTAAGCCTAAACCCGGTTTAGGGGTTAGCACATATATTCCATTGATTCAAACAATTGTTCCAATTTGAGCCAATTACCAAAAATGCCTGGATTATGAAAACTAATCATCAAAAAAATGAATGGTACTAATTCCCTAATTTTAATATGGGTTTCTATTAAAACCCTCAAGCCACTCAATTTCACATTTAATATATGAATGTCTTCAAAAATCCCCTCAGGCTCACATCTTCTACCGAAGCCAGCCATAAAGGAGATATTTGTCCATGGTTTGGTTAACATGACACTAGTACTTTGTTCTTTCCCAACTCGATTCAATTGCACACACTTCCTGGGAAAGTCTCCATTTGGCCTTCCAGCGGTAGGTTTTCGGCCAACGCTTGAAATCTTTTTGAAGGGCATATATAAGTCGTACCATCCATTTGCTTTCCTTGGGTTGCCATCCCCCACAGGGATCTAATTGAATCTCACCTGCTTCAGTATCTGTCTTGATATGGTAATTTCCGCTTATTTTGCCACAACTTGGGTGGCCAGAAATTTCGAACTTCCCCAGAATCTCCTGCTGAGGCAGTAGGTTCACAAAATCGGGGAAGGGAGGGTAAAATATCATATTATAGCAGATCGAATCTTGGCATACCGTAATCCTCTCAATTTCTTTGAAATTTCCATGCGCCTTCCACAGGACACGCTGTAGTTGATCCTCTTTTTTTGTCAGGATACCCTTGAAGTTGGGATTTAGGGTAAGGATAAAGGGAAGGCTGGAATACCTGGCAAAATACATCCACGTACCATCGATTGGAAGTGGCAATTTATCCAATAGATGGCTTTTGCCATCAATTTGTACGTTGTAAGCGGTATGCTTTCTTCTAACAAAGTAAAAGTCATGAAGCCAAATCAAAGGCATGGAAGAAGGCTGCTCCGCCGCCATCCCCATGGGAGCTAAAAGCCCAAAAGGTGCCCTTCTTTTGGGGTGATTTTCATGCAAGGTGATCAAAATTGACCTCCCCTGTATATCCCGGAACCCAACCTCTACATTAACACCCTTTTCCTCGATCCGAAAAACGGAAGGAGCAAGTTGGGTTTGTTGAAGCTGATTCAACCCCTTGCCAGCTATGTCATACTTGTCGGGATCAGGAGATAAGCTGGGTTCATGGTACACATCCACCTTCCCATCATGCCGCCAGGCAATGATTAACAAACCTTTTCCGTTCACCTTGTCGTCAAACAGTTGAGGCTCAAAGCCCAAATATATACCATCGGGATCATTGGCGAAGTTCAGCAACAACAACCGCTTCATGGGATCAACATTCAATTGGAAAGGGTTTAGGCTTTCTCTGCATTTTTCTGCAGGAAGATAACGGCGCACAGGATTTTCCATTTATTTGTTAAATTATGTGTTGACGACAATTCCCCCGAGGAAAGGATCGGTTCTGTCAGGGCCGTGGAAAGAACCGCCCAAAATTAATCATGCCCGTCCATCTAAAGAGTGGTTTTCCATCAACTTGAATCATGACATTAATCATATACAATAAAACGTATTTCAATCAGGATAAACCGATTCCTTAGAAGTACTACTAAAAATCGGTTTTTACCCCTATATTGTTGACAAAAAGATTATGTTAAAAAAAGTTGCTATGGTTTATCTGGGCTTGCTCTGCTTGCTGGCTAGTCCGGTATTTTCCCAGTCCCAAACCGGGGACTTGATCCGTATCATGGTTAGCCCTTCAAAGGAAGGGATGATATATACCACCAACGAGGACATCCACTTTGACGTAGCTGTTTACCAGTTCGGACAACTTGTGGAAAATGCGAAGGTGGACTATGCATACGGCCCTGAAATGATGGATCCTGAGGATAAGGGAACGCTTACGCTCAAAGACGGAACTGCCCAAATAAAGGCAGGGAAAATGGCGGAACCCGGGTTTTTGCGCTGTAAAATTACCTTCAAAAACGAACATGGCTCCTATTCCAATACCGGTACGGCTGGGGTGGAACCAGAAAACATTAAACCCACCATCCCCTTCCCGGATGATTTCATGGATTTTTGGAATGCGGCCATTAAAGCAATGGAGGACATTCCCCTCACTCCCACCCTGACTTTGATGCCCGAAAAAAGCACCCCTCACGCTGAGGTCTATCATGTGAGTTTCAGAAATGCGACGGGTTTTATCTACGGAATCCTCACCAAACCCCGGAAAGCCGGCAAGTATCCTGCGCTGCTTCAGGTGCCCGGAGCGGGAATACGACCTTACAATGCCCTGCATACGGACAAAGACCTGATCACCTTGCAAATAGGTATACATGGTGTTCCCGTTAACCAATATGACTCACCACTTTACAATCACTTGGCCTCAGGACCTCTGGCGGGTTATAACACCATCAACATGGACGATAAAGACAGGTATTACTATAAAAGGGTGTACCTGGGTTGTGTCAGGGCAGTGGATTTTTTACACTCTCTGGAAGAGTTTGACGGGGAAAACCTAGGCGTGATGGGCGGAAGCCAAGGTGGAGCCTTGTCTATTATCACTGCCGGACTGGACAGCAGGGTGAAATACCTCATGAGTTATTATCCGGCCTTATCTGACCTTACAGGATATCTCCACGGAAGAGCCGGAGGCTGGCCTCATCTATTTAAGGATGAGTTTACCAATCAGGCCTCCAAGATTGAAACAGCTGCTTACTATGACGTGGTCAATTTCGCAAAACAGGTCAAGGTTCCCGGATTGTACTCCATGGGATTCAACGACAATGTTTGTCCACCCACCTCCATGTATTCGGCCATCAATAGCATTTCTGCCGATAAATCAATTTCACTGTATAAAGATGCGGCCCATTGGACCTATCCAGAACAGCGTGCCGAATCCGAGCAATGGATGTTCGAGCGACTTGGGGTGAAATAAACACGCACCCACAGACTAGTTGCATTGCATTTAGTTCAACAAAATCTGCATCGAACGTGACAATATAAAACCCATGCTTTTGGCATTTTCAAAGATGTGGGATTCCGATGTGTCTTCCAACCTTTTCCAGAGAACCAAAAGACCACGACAGTGGTCTAATTCTCATTAACCCCAAGTTGCATCCCGGGTCATAGGAACAACTTATCCCAGGAACAAAGGTTCAACTCCACCGGGCATCTAAGCTGGGAGGAATATATTTTGGCTACACTTACCTTGTTTTCGGCAAAGGGTGAGTGAAAAATAGTTGGCTCCGAAACGTTGATTGACGCTCCCCACCTTGTTTTGACCACCCCCTTTTTCCACCTCCTAAAACAGGAGGGGGATTTAGAGAAATCTTGTTTGTTGCTCCGATAGTTGTTGGATTTTCGAAGTGATTTCAGGTGCTGATGTTTGGGGTTTGCATACCGCTAACCTGATGATTAGGTGCCTTGGGGGCAGGGTTGGCAAACTATGCCAAGCAAGTGAACTACCGTACCTGATCCAACACGATT
>PXCO01000060.1 GCA_003565295.1 Cyclobacteriaceae bacterium | reverse complement strand
CTGAGTAATAGGTGATCGGAGAGAAATGACCATCTCCTCAATCCTTAAAAATAATAATAATATGAAGTTTAAATACGGTACATATTTATTTACGTTGCTAATATTCAGTTTGTTGATGGGCTGTTCAGGAAAGTTGGACACCGGGAATATCGATATTGACGAATGGAAAAAGGACAGGTACGGCTGTGAAGGGTTGAGGATACAGTATGAGGACGAAATCAGAAAAATTAAAAACAGCTTTTTAAGCAAAAACAACCAGTCTTTGATCAAGACCTTCGGACGGCCAGACAGGGTGGAGCTTGCGGGACAAAGTCAGACGTTTTTCATCTATTTTTTAGAACCTGCCGATAATTGCGAAGGGGAAACCAAAAAAGAACCATTAAAGGTCCTTTTCCGGTTAAACGCTATAAATAAAGTCAGTGAGGTGACAGTCACCCACCTTAATCCATAAAACACAGAGCAGCCGCACCCAGCAGGCCTGCGTTGTTTTCTAAACTGGCTCTTCGGATATGTAATGCCTGCACATAGTAGGAGGACAGATACTGATGAATTGTATGCTCCATGCTGGGTTGAATGTAGGATAAACCTGCCGAAATACCTCCTCCAAAATACACGTCGGTAACATCCAAGACCCTGATGGTGGACACCAGGGCTTCTCCCAGAATCTCGCCGACTTCCTTAAAAGTTTCCAAAGCCACTTTGTTTCCCTCCCCAGCACAGGACACAAGTAAATGCATGCCCAGTTCTTCATTGGCAAACCGTCCTAATTCATTTGGGTACTTTTCCATCTGGCGTTTAATGATGGAGAGGATACCATTTCTGCCAACTAATACTTCCAATCTGGTATTATTTCTGGAGAGCATATGTCCCATTTCCATCGCATTTCCCCTCACTCCTTTGAAGACCTCTCCTTCCAGAATCAAGGCACTACCAATCCCGGTACCCAAAGTGATGAATAAAAAGCTGTCCGGGGTTTTTTCCTTACCAAAGTAATATTCACCCGCCGCCGCTGCATTGGCATCGTTTTCCAGATGGAAAACCACGCCGGGATACCTTTTTTCGAGTTGTGTCCTCAGGTCAAAGCCGTTTAACTCCTTGATGGCGGGGATTTCCAGGGTGGTGTTCCTGTCTTTACTGGTGAGCCCGGGAAGCCCTATGCCCACATGATCAATATCCCCATATTTTTTCAGGTATTTGCCTACCACATCGAGAAACGCAAGGTTAAAACCCACGGAACTTTCCCTTAGCTGCGAGGTGATTTCTTTTTGAAAATCCACAATCTCACCATCGGTTTTCACCCTTCCAATTTTCACATGGGTTCCGCCTACATCGATTCCCAAAAAGTATTTAGATGATTTATTCATATTTTAATGGTTCCTTATTGAAGGTGCTAAAATAGCAAAGAGTTTATTAATATATGGAAGTGGATAGGGATTTTCTGAATTTGTCATAAGTAGCCCAGGGAATTGTTCCCAAATAATTCACCTCAGGATTTTGTTGTATATCGTTTTCCTCATGTGGATTTGAACATTAAGTGCTTGGTGGATTCTTGGGTAGGTTTGAATGCGTGGGGGCATCGATGAAGTCCTGGAGCAGTTAAAAACCGAAAAATTCACAGGGTCAATTTTAATGTCTCAAACCTAGAACCGATTTTTGGCCGATCTCTTACTCGAGACGCTTTGGAAGCCCAATTTACCCACTCATTCTCAATCCGACCCCAGCCAAGTAATGCCCTTATCACTGATGAGGATCAGGTTTTTTTTATAAAGTTGGCCTATGGATTGTTTGAAATGTTTTTTGCTCATGCCAAACTCTTTCTGAATGTCCTCCGGTGCAGATTTGTCGTGTAAGGGGATAAAGCCCTTGCTTTGAAGTTTTTGAACTATTTTTTCTGCACCTTCATCGTATTTCTGTCTGCCGATAGGCGTAAGCTGTAGGTCGATTTTCCCGTCTTCCCTGATTTTCTTAATGAAGGCGCGGAGGGTATCTCCAGGCTCAATGGGTCGAAATACCTCATTTTTATAGAGCAATCCCTCAAACCTTTGTTCCATCAGTGCCTTATACCCTAATTCAGTTTCCTCAAAGATCATTGCTTCTACTTCCTGCCCCTCCTGGTAGCCCCTGGTATCAGTGTAGATGAAGTCCTTGTATTTTGCCACTCCAATCAGACGGTTGGTTTTGTGGTCCAGACACACCCTTATCAGGCAATTAGCACCCTTGCGCATGCCGGAGGCCATCTCTGCCTTTGGGACAAATAAATCTTTGGAAAGTCCCCAATCCACAAAAGCCCCAATGGGGGTGATCTCCTTTACCTGCATCACTGCAAACTCATCCAAGAGCGCAAGTGGGCGTTCGGTTACTGCTACTGGCCTATCCTCGCTGTCGGTGTAAATAAATACCTCTATTTCCTGGCCTTCTATTTCTTGTCCGGAAAGGTACCTCTTAGGCAATAAAATTTCACTCCCATCGGAAAGTGCAAGATACGCACCATTAGCAGTAAACCTATTGATGGGTAGCGTGGAGATGTTGCCTATTTCTTCCATAGTTATTCGTTGTAAATGTCCCAAATCTACCAAAAAAAAACGAATTGAGACTGAATGGCTTTATGTGTTGATGCAGGATTTGCTTTATATTTTCACCTTATATTGATTGTTGTTTATCAAAATTGGCCGTTGAGGGGCATTTTTTTTGCTTTGGGCAGAAGTTTTGGCGATTTTATCCTTACTTGCGGCGGTTTTATTAAGTTAATTATTGGGAACAAAGAAAATGGAAGAACTCATTTTTGCCGTCAATGACGTGGTATGGAGTAATGCTTTGATTGTGTTGTGTCTGGGAGCTGGCCTTTATTTTTCCATTCGCACCAGGTTTTTACAGGTCACGTATTTCAGGGAAATGGTAAAGTTACTATTCGGTGGAAAGTCCTCTGATAAGGGAGTAACCTCATTTCAAGCTTTTGCCATTGCCATTTCCGGGCGTGTAGGAACGGGAAATATTGCCGGAGTGGCCACGGCCATTGCGATGGGTGGGCCTGGAGCCATTTTTTGGATGTGGGTGATCGCCATTCTTGGGGCTGCATCTGCATTTGTAGAAGCAACCCTGGGTCAAATATTTAAGGAAATCAAAGATGGCCAATACAGGGGAGGTCCCGCATTTTACATAGAAAAGGGACTGGGGATGAAATGGTATGCCGTATTATTTGCCTTTGCCACTATATTAAGTACTGCTTTTTTTCTTCCAGGGGTACAAAGCAACAGTATCGCACTGAGTGTAGAAAATGCCTTTCAACTTCCTGCTTGGATTACCGGGGCGATTATTTGCGTTTTTTTAGGGTTGGTCATTTTTGGGGGGGTAAGGCGGATTGGAAAAGTTGCAGAAATACTGGTGCCATTTATGGCTGCGGCATATATACTCATGGCAGTGGTCATCATAGGGCTAAATATAACCGAGGTCCCCGGGGTGGTCCGATTAATTTTAGGTTCGGCTTTCAATCTTGAACCCGCCTTTGCCGGGGTTTTTGGCATGGCCCTTTCCTGGGGGATCAAAAGAGGGATCTACAGTAATGAGGCAGGACAGGGTACCGCGCCACATGCAGCTGCGGCGGCAGAGGTGAGCCATCCCGCTAAGCAAGGACTTGTACAGGCGTTTTCGGTGTATGTAGACACGCTTTTCATTTGTACGGCTACCGCATTTATGATCCTCTTTACTCAGCAATACAATGTAATAAATCCCGAGGGCGGATATTTGGCGGAAAACCTCCCAGGGGTCTCCTACGGACCCGAGTTCACTCAGAATGCCATTTCAGTGCATTTTCCGAGGATGGGGGCAGGGTTTGTGGCCATATCCTTGGTGTTCTTTGCTTTCACCACCATTATGGCCTATTATTATATTGCGGAGACCAACTTGAGTTATCTGCAAAATGACAAAATAAGAAAATGGCCCATTTTCGCCCTTAGGGTGTTGATCCTTGTGGCAACCTTTTATGGAACCATCAGGACTGCGGAGTTGGCCTGGACCCTTGGAGATATTGGAGTGGGTATCATGGCATGGCTGAATATCATAGCCATATTGCTGCTAAGAAAACCTGCATTGGATGCTTTAAAGGACTATAAAGCCCAAAAAGAAAAAGGCTTAGATCCTTCATTTAACAGTGACACTTTAGATGTGGCTCATACAGAGGATTGGGACAAAATTGATGATGCAGAAACCCCATTGAAATAATTTATCCCGGCATTATTTTACACCACTAAAAAAATACCTTATTTTTAAAAATTATTTAACAATAAAGCCAAGATGATGAAAAATATAGCAAAACAAGGTAGGGTAACCACTTTAATGTTTATTTGTGCCGTTTTTATATCTGCAAATGGGTTTGGGCAAAGTGCCAAGGAAGACTTGGTGGGGAGATGGAATTTAACTGTCCAAATGGAGGGCAAGGAAGTACCCTCTTGGCTTGAGGTGAAACTATCTGGCTTCAACACGCTCGTGGGTTATTTCGTTGGTGATGAGGGAAGTGCCAGGCCCATCTCCGTGATTCATTTTGATAATGGAGGCTTTTCTTTTGAAATTCCTCCGCAATGGGAACAAACAGAGCAATACCTTAAACTTGAGGGGCAGCTGAAAGGCAAAGAGATAAGTGGCACCATTAGGCACCCACTGGGGGGAAACCATGCCTACACTGGGACGCCAGCACCTTCGCTAGACCGAGAGGGAGAGCCAAATTGGGGGCAGGCTATAGAAATTTTTAATGGTAGGGACCTTTCCGGATGGCACGCTGATGCAGAGGAAAATCAGTGGTATGTAAAAGATGGGGTTTTGGTTAATCCTGAAGCAGGTGCCAATCTCATCACCGATGAAAAGTTCATGGATTTTAAACTGATGGCAGAATTCAGATATCCTGAGGGAAGCAACAGCGGAATATACCTAAGGGGCAGGTATGAAGTGCAGATTGAGGACAATAAAGGAACACCTCCCTCATCGGTTTATTTTGGTGGAGTGTATGGTTTTTTGACCCCTAACGAAATGGTGGTTAAATCGGCAGGTGAGTGGCAGACTTTTGAAATCACATTGGTAGGAAGAAGGGTTACCATAGTGGCCAATGGGAAAACCATCATTTGTGATCAGGCCATTCCTGGAATGACCGGTGGCGCCATCGATAACAAGGAAGGAGAGCCGGGGCCCCTTATGCTCCAAGGTGACCACGGTCCTGTGGAATTTAGAAAAATCACCATAGTTCCGGCACGTTAACTTTACACGCTATGGATTTCACCCCTTCTATTCAAGAAAAGGAAGGGGTTCGTTTTTAGGCTAAAGGATTAATTCCTAAATTTCTGGAATGAATCCGTAAATGGTGAAAAATGGTGGTGATAAGGAAAGCAGAGCTTGCGGATATTCCTGTGATTCAAAGGATAGCTTTTAAAACTTGGCCGGAGACATTTGGCGAAATCTTGTCAAAGCCCCAACTTACCTATATGCTGGACCTTATGTACAGCGAAACCTCCCTTAAAGAGCAGATTAATGAAAAGGGGCATGATTTTGTAATCTCCGGGGCAGACGGGTTTGCTTCTTTTCAGGTGAATTACGGGGACAGTCCGGTAACCAAGATCCATAAAATTTATATTTTGCCTACTGCGCAAGGACAGGGAGTGGGCAAGGCGCTTTTTTCCCATATCGTGGCCATGTCAAAGGCTTGCGGCAATGATAGGCTGACCTTAAACGTGAACAAATACAACCAATCTGCAATTGCTTTTTATGAAAAACTGGGTTTCACAGAGGTCTGCAGAGAAAACATACCTATTGGGAACGGGTTTTGGATGGAGGACATGGTCATGGAAAAATCCATTTAGGTGTAGAATTGAACTGTTGAAAACAGAAAGTCAAAAAAACTATCGGAAATCACCTGATTCCCATAATTATATTGGCAGGTTCAGGATGAGGAGATTTTAGACTTTGGGCGGAAGTTGGGATAAACCTAGCCAGTATTCTTCGATTTGTTCCACCACATCTCCCAGGTTTCCACTTCCGGAGGGTTTGGTGATGTATCCATTGGCATAGTGATAGTAAGCAGAGAGCACATCCTCCGGAGAATTAGAGGTGGTCAAAATCACCACAGGAAGATGCCTGAGCTCATTGGAGTATTTGATATATTGAAGCACCTCATGCCCATTTCTTTTGGGCAAATTGATATCAAGTAATATTAGGTCTGGTAGGTTTGGCTTGTCTTTTTCCAATTTTTCGTTTAAAAAAGTTATGGCCTCCATGCCATCTTTTGCCACATTTAACACGCTAGAAATAGAGGTGTTTTCAAGACCTTCCTGAATCAAAAATACATCTCCTTCATTGTCCTCTACTAATAATATCTGGATTGTCAACATGTCTAATAAATTATGATAAGCAATAAACCAAAACTCCTTAAAATAATCAAGTGTTTTCACGTAATCATAATTTGCTTTTCAATGGCCATAACCTGTCAAGATCCCGATAATTATCGGTATTCACGGAATTGGATTAGGATAGCCCCGCCCCGCTAATTAACGGGATTCGGTGGAATCTCTCACCCCAGAGCTACGGGGCATCTCACAGTGTTATGACCTCGTCATGCTTGATTTCATCTGTTTATAATTTGTTTTTCAGCGGTCATTACCTGTCCCGAACTTGTTTCGGGAACCTGCCCCGTACCGCAGGTCGGGGTGGAATCTCGCTTTGATAATCATCCCTCTGTGTGAG
>PXCO01000230.1 GCA_003565295.1 Cyclobacteriaceae bacterium | reverse complement strand
TCTTTTAGGTTTTTAGCCGTAAGGTAAATGATAGGGATGCCCTCCTCTACTTTTTTTATTTCTTTTCCAAGAGTGAACCCATCCTTTTTGGGCATCATCACATCAAATATACAAAGCTGGAACACCCCCTTTTTGAACTTGTTCCAGGCCTCTTCCCCATCTTTGCATAATACGGTATCGTACCCCTTAAGGATAAGGTATTCCTGCAGGATGTCACCCAGGTTAGGATCATCTTCGGCCAGTAGAATTTTTATCTTACTCATTGTTTTTTTGGAAGGTTAATGGTAAATGAACTTCCTTTGCCCAATTCACTCTCTACATAAACCGTACCTTTATGTGCCTCCACCATGGTTTTTACATAAGAAAGCCCTAAACCAAACCCTTTTACGTCATGAATATTCCCAGTGGGGACTCTGTAAAATTTGTCGAAAATCTTTTTTTGGGCCTCTTTACTCATTCCAATCCCCTTGTCTTGAATGGAAAGCACAAAATTATCCGCTGTTTCCCTTACAGTGATGTTAATTTGTGGGTGCATTCGGGAATATTTGTTGGCATTATCTAATAGATTGTTCAAGATATTGGATAAATGAAAACGGTCTGCTTCCACAACCTGGGTGTTAGCCAAATAATTTACTTGAACATCCCCCCCTCTTTTTTCCACGATCAATGAAAAATGTTCCTTCACCGAATCGATCAGGTCCTTCAGTTCGATTTCCTCAAGTTTTAACTTGAAGTCTTTTTTATCAAGTGCCGCCGCTTGAAGGACTTGTTCCACCTGAGTTCCCAATCTCTTGTTTTCATCCTTAATGATTCCCAGGTATTTGGACCTTATCTTTTCCTCATGCATCAACTCGGGCTCTTGCAGCGCCTCTATGGCCAGGCTTACGGTGCTAATAGGGGTTTTAAACTCATGGGTCATGTTATTGATGAAGTCATTTTTGATTTCGGAGAGCTTCTTTTGCCTAATGATCACTTGAACGGCATATACAAAGCACCAAACGATCATACCTAGGAATACCAATGAGCTTAACAAAGGCAACCAAATCTGTTGTAGCAGATAGTTTTTTTGGTTTGGGAAATTGATGACCAGGTAATTGCTTAGCCCCATTAGGTCACTGGGGAAAAGCTCCGCCTTAATCCGTGCATTTTTCAAGTGATCCGCATTCTTCACCTGGCCAACCTCTATGATCTGCTCTTGGCTTGAAGCAAGGATACCAAGTTCAAAAGGCTGGCTGATTCCCCTTTTGTGTAATTGATCTTTGATCTCACTTTTAACCACGCTAGTGTCCACCCGGGCAAGTATTTGCTGCTTACTTTGTGAAAGCAATTGATGGATGACCACATCCACCAGCTCCAATTTCATATTTACCTGCATGATGGTCTCCGCCACATTCCTGGAAACGTTAAACTCTTCGATCAATAGCTCTTGTCTATCGTTCGCATAATTTCTTTTATTGTAATTTTGACCTTGTTTACTGATTAATTCAAGATATTTTTCTTTTTCCTGAAGAAGGATCTGCATTTCATCGGGCGTAAAGATGGAGGATGCTTCTGCCGGTCCCATGTCCAGGTATTTTTCTATGTCCTCAAAACTTTTCACCTCGCCTTCTTTGGTGGCGATCAGCTTTTGAAAGGTTTGAGAAATCTGTGGGATGGGTTGCCTGAGTAGCGAGTCTACCATAGAAGGTCTCTTTATGGCCACCTGTCTCCGTGTCACCTGGAGTTGAATGGGTTCTATTTTTTGAAACAGTGTTCTCCTGAAGATGGTGTCCCTGGCGAGCGATCTCAGTAAAATCTCACTGGTCTCACTTTTTTCAAGCTTGTCAGCAGTGGATGCCAATGCTTGATATACGTTTTGCTCAAACCTTTCCCTGTTGATTTTTAATACATTAGTCACCCAATAAAACTGAAATCCCATCAAGCCTAGGCAGGCTAGGGACATCATTAGGATGATGATGTTCATATTGGTCTTTGACATAATACAAAATTACGATTTATATATCAGCCAATGAGATGGTTAACCTTTTTTAACAGAAACAGAGGAATGTTGATTGTGGCCCCCTGCATGTTTTATTTTATAGTTCTTTACTTATCTTTGCTTCCTCAAAAAATAGACCATGCAAGTCGTAGATCAAAAATACAAGATTCAGGGCATTAATTTGACAGATTTGGCCACAAAATATGGTACTCCACTGTATGTGTACGATGGGGAGAAAATACGTTCTCAGATTTCCGCGCTCAAAGCGGCTTTCTCATCGGTGACCATGCGCATCAAATATGCCACCAAAGCCTTGTCCAATGTTAATATTCTGAGACTTGTAAAAGATAGCGGTGTAGGAGTAGACGCAGTCTCCATAGAGGAAGTGAAGCTTTGCCTGCACGTGGGTTTTGAGCCTGGGGATATCATGTACACGCCAAATTGTGTGTCATTTCAGGAAATCCAAGAAGCCGTGGACCTAGGTGTAATGGTAAATATTGACAATATTCCCATGCTTGAGCATTTTGGCCATGCATATGGGGATAAAGTGCCCCTTTGCATACGGTTGAACCCCCACATATTGGCAGGGGGCAATGCCAAGATTTCAGTTGGCCATATTGACAGTAAGTTTGGGATATCCATTCTACAGTTAAAGCATGTCACTAGAGTGGTGGAGGCGTATAAACTCAACGTGGTGGGGCTACACGTGCATACTGGCTCCGACATTTTGGATGCAGAGGTGTTTTTAAAAGGTGCAGAGATACTATTTGATGCGGCAAATTCATTCAAAGACTTGAGGTTTTTGGATTTTGGGGGTGGATTTAAAGTGGGTTATAAGCAAGGAGACATCACCACAAACATCCAAGAACTTGGAGAAAAAGTTTCGATGGCATTTAAGGATTTTTGTCGGAGTTATGGCAGGGAATTGGAAATATGGTTTGAGCCCGGAAAATATATTGTAAGTGAATCAGGTTACCTTTTGGTAAAGGCAAATGTGATAAAATCCACACCAGCAACCACTTTTGTGGGAGTGGATTCCGGCCTTAATCATTTACTGCGTCCCATGATGTATGATGCATATCACGATGTGGTCAATATATCCAGGACCGATGGTCCGGATAGGGTTTATACCATTGTGGGCTACATTTGTGAGACTGATACCATTGCCGCCGACCGGAGGTTAAAAGAAATTAAAGAGGGGGATATAATAGCCATTAAAAATGCAGGGGCCTATGGCTTTAGCATGGCTTCTAATTATAACTCCAGGCCTAGGCCAGCGGAGGTGCTTTTATTAGGGGGCAAGGATTATATGATCCGGAAAAGGGAAAGTTTCGACGATATCCTAAAGCACCAGGAAATGGTTTCCTGGTAATGCATTGATGGGCTGAAACATGCCCAAAGATGTTTCCTTTTTGGTGGCTGATTATTGATTTGCGGAATGCCTGATGTAAAAAGCATTAGCTTGCCGATTAAAAAGTATTTGTTTTTTTTAACGTTTATTGTTTTGTTATTTATCGCTTTATTTTATTAATTATCATTATATGTCATATTTTAAAAATTTCATTTACATATATATGAGATACATAAAATAATATTTTTAATATCGAAAAACAAAATTATTTATTTGTAAAACAAAAAATCCTGGTTGAAATGAGACCCTGGTCTCAAAGCTACTTTTGATCTTTGCCCACATCCAAGTAGGCATTGAGTATCGTAGATAAGTCTAAATCGCAATGTTTCACCAATGCTAATCCGAGGAGAAAGGAAGAGGGGATGAGAGTTAGCAACAAAACCTGGAAACAAACATGACAATGATGGCGTCGAAAACAAAGGCAATTATGCAGATTCAATTGGATCAGAATGATGCAGACAAAATCGGGGATGATCTGCTCGAATATGCCGAGACACTTTGTCAGGCACTTGGGATGGATGCTCAGCGTATCACCAATGAAATGACGAGCGGTGATTTGTCTCATCTGATCGAAACTTTTAACAAGTATTTTGGTGAATACATTGAGTTACTCAATGCTGACCAGGCAGTGTTTTCCAAAAAGTAAGAAAATTAACAGCTGTTTTTCTATTACTTTTTTAGAAAGTATTGAATTGTTCCATTCGAATTGCCCGGGGTATTTTTAAACATCCCGGTATTTTTTTGCTTATGTTTTCAAAATAGAAGAAAACATGGCAAAGATACTTCGATTGATTTTGGGGGATCAGTTGAACCATAGACACAGTTGGTTCAGGAAAAAAAATGATGACGTTCTGTATGTGATGATGGAAATGCGTCAGGAAACGGATTATGTCACTCACCATGTACAGAAAGTGCTAGCATTTTTTGTGGCCATGCGGAATTTCGCCCAGCTGCTCAGAGAAAATGGACACGAGGTATGCTACCTCCCGTTAGATCATAACGACAACCTTCAAAAGTTAGATAAAAACCTAACCCGGGTCATCAAAAAATACGGTATCAAAAAGTTTGAATACCAGTTGCCCGATGAATTCCGCTTGGACAGGCAATTAAAGGAGTATTGCGAAGACCTAGACATCGATAGCGGGTTTATTGATACTGAACATTTTCTTTCAGAGAGAAGTGGGATATCCACTTTTTTTAAAGGGAAAAAGGGGCTAGTTATGGAATCCTTTTACCGTCACATGAGGAAGAAATTCTACATTCTCATGGAGGGTGAAAAACCGAGTTCTGGAAAATGGAATTATGATGAGGATAACCGGAAAAAATTATCCGATATCTCTTTGTTAATCGAACCTAAAAGAGAAAGGGTGGATGTTTCGGCTTTAATTCCTCTTTTAAAAAAACAAAATGTAAAGACGATAGGCCGTTTGGATAAAAGCAATACCTTGGACTGGCCATGCAGCAGGGAAAGTGCACTGAGAGGGCTGAAATTTTTTATGGATGAACTGCTGCCCAATTTCGGGAAATATCAGGACGCCATGCATACCGACTCCCCTGTTTTGTTTCATTCCCGCTTAAGTTTTGCACTCAACACCAAACTTCTTCACCCTTTGGAGATCATCCATGCGGCACAGAAAAAATGGGAAGAGGATCCCGAGACATATGGGATAGCTCAAGTGGAAGGTTTCATACGGCAAATTTTGGGCTGGAGGGAATATATGAGAGGAGTATATTGGGCCTATATGCCTGAATATTCATCGAAAAATTTTTTTAATCACAAAAGGAAATTGCCCCATTATTTTTGGGATGGCAAAACACGTATGAATTGCATGAGGCATAGCATAGGGCAGTCCCTTTCCCACGCCTATGCCCATCATATTCAAAGATTGATGATAACCGGTAACTTTGCCCTTTTGTCAGGCATAGATCCTGCTGAGGTAGATGCCTGGTACCTGGGTATTTATATTGATGCCATAGAATGGGTGGAAATTACCAATACCAGGGGGATGAGCCAATTTGCTGATGGTGGGATTGTGGGTACCAAGCCCTACGTTTCCAGTGCCAATTATATTGATAAAATGAGCAATTACTGTTCAGGATGTCATTATGCGAAAAGCAAAAAGTTTGGTAAAAACGCTTGCCCCTTCAACAGCCTATACTGGGCTTTTTATGAAAGGCACAGGGAAAAACTGGAGAAAAATCCAAGGATAGGGTTTGTTTACCGTACCTTGGGGAAATTAAAGGACAAGGATAAAATTTTGCAACAGGCTGAATATTATCTTGAACACATTGAAGAACTTTAAGATTTCTAAATCCATTTCAAGAAAAGATCAGCGATTTTTTTTGCCTTAAAACTGTAAGGCGGGTATATATTTCGCAGGAGATTTATGGTGGACTTTTGGTGCAAAACTGATCTTTCATTTGAAAAGGCTTTAAAGCCGAAGTAACCATGGGATTTGCCCATTCCGCTTTTATTGGTGCCTCCAAATGGCAAAGAGGTATGTCCAAATTGTATGGCGCAATCATTGAAACATACACCTCCGCTGCTGGTGTTTTCCAAAACAAAATCCTTTACGAAGGCCTCCTCCGTAAATACATAAACTGCCAAAGGTTTGGGAAGTTCATTGATAAAGTCAACCGCCTCTTCCAGGAGTGTATATTTGATAATGGGAAGTATAGGGCCGAAAATCTCTTCCCTCATAATATCCATATTCGGTTCCAACCCTTCCAGGATAGTGGGTCCGAAATAGTAGGACCCTTGATCATAATCACCCCCCATCAGGCAGGTCGCACCTTTGTTTCGGGCATCTTCCAGCAGATATTGAAGCCGTTGGTGATGCTCGGCATTTATGATACGCCCATAATCCATACATGCTGATATATCATTGCTTTTTGAAGGAAACATTTGCAGAACAGTATCCACAAGGATTTGCTTAAAGGTGTCATAGATTTCATCATTTACCAACACATAATCTGGGGCAATGCAAGTTTGACCACAGTTCAGCCATTTTGCCCATGCGATTTTTTGTGCAGCGTCTTTTGGGGAATACCCTCTGTCAATAAGTACAGGAGATTTCCCGCCTAGCTCCAGGGTTATCTCCATGTGATGTTTTGCAGCTGCCTCCATCATGATTCTGCCTGTGGCGGGGCTGCCGGTAAAAAAAAGTTTGTCGAAGGGAAGTGCCAAAAGTTTTTGGACCTCTTCTTTTCCACCTTCCACCACCATTACCTCCTCAGGGGCAAAAAGCTCCTTCACCATCCTCTTCAATAGGGCGGATGTGGCGGGAGCGAGTTCAGAGGGTTTCAATATTACCGTGCAACCTGCAGAAATGGCAGACACCAGGGGGCCTACCGCCAGGTTGAAGGGGTAGTTCCAGGGAGATATGATTAAAGAGGTTCCCAGGGGTTCGTAGTGGATGTAACCTTTAGTTCCGAAAAGTGAAAGTGGCGTTGAGACCTTTTTGGGTTTTATCCACTTTTTTAAGTGTTTAAGTGCATGACTTATTTCCTGTAGCACAACGGAAACTTCGGAAATATCCACCTCGGTAGGGGGTTTGGAAAGATCCTTGAAAACCGCCTCCCTGATGGAATCTTTGTGAGAATGGATCCATTTTTTCAGTGCCAACAGTTTTGAGGATCTCTCTTGGCAGGAAGATTTTTTGAGTCGGTTTGCGCTCTTTTTGTTCGTTTGAAACAACTCATGGAAGGAGGGTTTTTCCATATTAAATGAAGGGTTTGAAGTAATAATGCTTCAATTTACCTTAATTTCATTTTTTTTCATAAAACTTGTCCCTTCTTTTACCTATTCTAAGTTAGGGTTAATATTTTTTGACTAAATCACACAACCTTTTTGTAAAAAATACTGTTTATAAGGTAAAATTAGTATAAACACACCGAGAGATGTTTTGGAGTATTGACGGGCTCTTTGGGCAAAGAGAATTGCCTGAAAGCCAAAAATGGAAGGTAATTAAAAATTACATCAAGAAAATAAGGGAGGAAAAGTTAAAAAAGAAAGGGGCGTAGGCCCCTTCATATTTTTTGGTTCTTTTTCATCAACCCCTCTGTCAATTTATTAAGTGCCTCTACCTTGTATTCAAAATCTCCTTTCAAGGTTTCCCTGTATTTGTGGATATTCTCAACCATT
Source organism: Cyclobacteriaceae bacterium (assembly GCA_003565295.1). Taxonomy (GTDB): domain Bacteria; phylum Bacteroidota; class Bacteroidia; order Cytophagales; family Cyclobacteriaceae; genus Pleomorphovibrio. The sequence goes on along the minus strand of PXCO01000230.1, from coordinate 17,855 downwards.
TCATTGATGTCCTCAGGGATGACCTCTTCTAGTAGTTGTCGAAGCCGTTTTGCAGTGGTGGGAGATTTCCCATTCGTGCTGATGGCTATTTTTACATTTCCTTTTGTCACAATACCACCAAGGTAGAAATCACAAAATTCAGGGGTGTCAGCCACATTTACCAAAAGGAATCTTTCCTTTGCGTTGTGGTAAATTTGCTCATTGACGGACTTATCATCTGTAGCCGCTATTACAATGTGCTTACCTGCCAGGTATTTTTGGTGGTAAGCATCTTGGATCAGTGTAATTCTTTGGTTTGCTGAAGCAATCTGCCGTATTTCATCCGATATTTCTATAGCCACTATGGTCACATGTGCCTGGGGACTGGATTTCAATAGAAAGGAGAGCTTTTCCAATCCCACAAACCCAGCACCCACGATTAAGGTGTTAAGTTGGTGGACTTTTAGAAATATAGGGTATAACTCGTTCATGTTTTTATCATTGAATTTTAAAGTCTCGCCTGCCTGCCCGGTTGGTGTGTATGGGGCTTGTATCGAATGATCTCCCCGATAGCAATTGGAGGAGCATTCCCCCGTGTGACGATCCCGTCATGCTCGATTTCATAAGTTTAGATTAGGCCAATTTTCCGTTTTCTTCCATTTCCAGGTAAATTTCCTTGAGCTTTTTCCCTTCATTCACCACTTCTCCTATCACAATGACTGCTGGAGAGCCAATGCCGCTCTTCTCTACCTTAATGCCTATATCATCTATGTTGCCTAGGACGGAGTTCTCCTGCTTAGTGGTGCCACTTTGAATTACGGCAATGGGGGTATTTCCCTTTCCCAGTGACTGATAAATACGGATGATTTCTGAAAGCTTCTTTGTGCCCATAAGCACCACCACGGTAGCGGTGGATTGAGAGGCGAGAAAGAGGTCCTTGGAAAGGTCACCGGAGGATGTGGTAGCAGTGATTACCCAAAAACTTTCGGCCACACCTCTTTTGGTCACTGGAACGCCTATACAAGCAGGAACTGCTACGGCAGAAGTAATACCTGGTACCACCTCAGTGGGTACGCCGAAACTTTCGATAAACTCAATTTCTTCGGCACCTCTTCCAAATACAAAAGGATCCCCTCCTTTTAGCCTTACTACGTGCCCATGTTTTTTGGCATAGGCCACACAAAGCTGATTGATTTCCTCTTGCGGGTGCACCCTCTGCCCATGGCGCTTTCCAACGAAAATCTTCAATGCCTTGGACGGCGAATGTTTTAGCAGGACAGGGTCTACCAAAGCATCATATAACACTACGTCTGCTTGATTTAAGGCCAGCACACCCTTAAGCGTGATCAATTCCGGATCACCGGGGCCGGCACCAACCAAGGTGACTTTTGGATGGCTTTTTTCGATCATACTTGCACTTCCTTGGACCGGAATGAATTGATTTGCTCAATCACCTTTTCTGCATCCGCATAATAAGACTTGGCAAATGATTCCGTAGGCTCATTTTTTTGAATCCGATAAACCATATCAGAAAACTTTTCTTCTAAATTAATCTTACCGGCATCCACAAACACCTCTTCAAATTGGCTTACAATATTTGCATAGGAGTTTGTGTTTACACCCTCTGCCGTAAGGATGGCTTTTGCGGCATTAATCATGGCGGCATAGGTGTGGTAAATTCCATCTGACCACTTTCCAGCGGTTAAACATTCCTGCCCGTTTGCCAATTTTTCCTCGGCTTCCAACATAAGGGTGGAAACCAGGTCAATCACCACCCCGGCACATTCGCCTACACCAATAGCCTTCACATAGGGGTCCTCATTTCCCCAATCTACGAAATCTTCATCTACAATATCCTCAGTATTGGTAAGCGGCTTAAGGAGCTCATAAAAGTACATCTGCCCTTTCCTTTCGTAATAGGTATGGTATAGTTCTCCGTCTTCTGCGTTCGCCTTAAAGTCATCCAATATTAACCGTAAGGCTTGTGGGCCTCTTTTGCTTGGGATTTTGATGACTTTGTCTGCAAATTTACCATTTCCCTCTTCTAAGGTGGCACCACCAAGCAATACCTGAAGTGCAGGCGCAACTTTTTTGCCTATTTTCATAGACATGCCCTGGAACCCTATGGAGGCCATGTTATGCTGACCGCATGCATTCATACAACCTGAAATCTTAATAGTGAAGTTTTTATCCACCAGGAATTCAGGGTATTCTTCGAGTATCACCTTTTCCATGATGCTGGCTGCACCCGTACTACTGGCAATACCTAGATTACAGGTATCTGTACCTGGGCAAGCGGTGATGTCTCCAACTGAATTGTACCCATATGCAGCAAACCCCAATTTTTTCAGTTCTTGATAAAAGAAAGGGATGAGGTCCTCTCTCACATCCCTGATGAGGATGTTTTGCCTCAGGGTAAACCGGACTTCATTATTGGCATATTCCTTAATAAGCCCTGCCAATTTGCGGGCAACATCTGTCCGGAAATCTCCCAGATAAACTTTTATGCCGATTGAAACGAACCCCTTTTGTTTTTGGGGGAATACGTTCGTTAATAACCATTTTTTATAATCCGATTCTGATGGTTCTTCCACTTGTACCGAAGGTGGGTTTGGAAGTTGCTGATCGGCTTCGTAGGATTTATATTCAATGGGGTAGGATTTATAGGGAAGTGCCGTTTGCTCTTCTTCTACCAACTGCATAAATCCATCTATTCCTAAATTATTGATCAGGAACTTCATCCTTGCCTTCATCCTTTTGGCTCTTTCTCCATGACGGTCAAACACCCTCACCACTCCCTCAATGAAGGGGATAAGCTGGTCGGTGGGAAGAAAGTCTTTAACCTTGTCGGCATGCCTGGGTTGGGAACCCAGTCCTCCCCCAAGAAGTACTTTAAAGCCTCTTACCTCTTCCCCATTTACCTCTTTTACCTGGGGAATAAAACCCAAATCATGCAAATAGGACAAAGCCGTATCTTCCTCTGATGCTGAAAACGAAATTTTAAACTTTCTCCCCATTTCTTGGCAAATGGGGTTTCTTAACATATATTCAAATGCAGCATGGGCGTAAGGGGTCACATCGAAAGGCTCTTTGGGGTCTATTCCGGCAGTTTCTGACGCAGTCACATTCCTGATCGTGTTACCACAGGCCTCCCTTATGGTAATGTCATCCTTTTCCAGTGCCGCCCATAGCTCTGGGGTTCTGTCCAAACTGACAAAATGGATCTGTATGTCTTGTCTTGTTGTGATGTGCAAACGACCTGTAGAAAATTCATCGGAAACATCAGATATACGATTTAATTGCTCTGAAGTGACTTTTCCGTAGGGGAGCTTTATTCTTATCATTTGAACCCCTGGCTGTCGTTGTCCATAGATGCCTCTGGCTAATCTAAGGCTTCTGAACTTTTCCTCATCAATTTTCCCACCCCGAAACTGGGCTATTTTTCTTTCCAGTTCTATGATATCTTTCTCAACTACCGGATTTTCTATTTCTGTTCTAAAGCTCTGCATGAGATTATTACTTTTCTTAGGTTTGAATTATGATTGGAATGGAGCCTAGGAGTTTTTGGCCACAGGAGTCTGCTCATGTAATCCACACTCCTTGTGGGAGCTTTCCCACCACCATCTTCCTGCCCTGGGATCCTCCCCTGGCTCTATGGCACGTGTACATGGCGCACAGCCTATGCTCACGAAGCCTTTGTCATGGAGAGGATTATAGGGAACGTTGTTTTCCTTAATGAAGGCTAACATTTCCTCCATGGTCCATTCTAATAGTGGATTGTATTTCAGGATTTTATTTCCTTCATCCCACTCTAATTTTTTCATGTTTTTTCTGTTGGGGCTTTGTTCTGCCCTAAGTCCGGTAATCCAGATCTCGTTACCGGCCAACGCCCTCTTTAAGGGCTCCACCTTTCTGATGTAGCAGCAAGTTTTTCTGTTTTCTACCGAGTCGTAAAAACTGTTGATACCTTGCTCCCGGACAAATTTTTCCACAGAAGGGGTATTGGGATAGTAGGTTTTAATGTCCAGCCCATATTTCATAATGGTTCTGGCCAATAAGTCATAAGTCTCATAAAATAACCGGCCTGTATCCAAAGTGAAAACCCCCACTGGAAGGTCATTCTTGGCAATATAATCAGTAATCACCTGGTCTTCCTGACCCAGGGAGGTACTGAAAACCACCTTTCCGGGAAATAAATCACATAAGAGGGAAAGCCCTTCCACAGGGTCTAATGGCTCTATTTGCCGAGATAATTCGTTGATCTTACCTTGATCTATCATGCTAAGTTATTATTTTTGAGAACGGTCCTACCAGGTACCTGTACCTATAGCTCCGTTTTGGTATTCTCCAACCACAAAAGTACATAAAACCTACAAAATATATAGGCTTTATGGCGAAAAATTTTATTCTTCTGCCAAAATATCCTCTAAAGTCTTCATCTCCAGGATTTTTAGGGTCTCATCCCGTACCCGGATCATCACCTTATTTAGTCCGCAGGTCGCTTGATTTTCGCATTCTTCACATGGTTCGTAATAATTGAGGCTAACGCAAGGTAGCAGGGCGATGGGGCCGTCTAGTAATCGAATAATTTTGGAAAGGGGGATTTCATTAGGGGCTTTAATGAGGTAGTAACCTCCCCCTTTTCCCTTTTTACTTCCCAGTAAACCTGCCTTCTTTAATTCCAGGAGTATGTTTTCTAAAAACTTATGAGAGATGCCATACTTTTCGGAAATCTCCTGTATCAAAATGGCCCCTTTATCTTGGTTTTTACCAAGATAGGTAAGCGCATGAAAAGCATACTTGGTTTTCTTAGACAGCATATCCTACAAAAATAGGACTTTTTATCATAAAATAGACACGTGTTACAAAAAGCAGGTAAATTGCTTATGCGATTATCCGTAAAATTACGCAGGCTTCGATAGGGATTACAAGTCCAATCCATTAATTTTAGGCTGACCAATCTATATAAAATGGATACGAATGTCTTACACCAAAGCTTTCTGGAAAGCACCATTGGACTGCTTAAGGAATACAAGACTTTGGGAGAGAATGCTTTAAAGCAAATACCTGAAGATCAATGGTATTGGCATTATAATGAAAGCTCCAATTCAGTTGCTGTTTTGATAAAGCACCTGTGGGGCAATATGAGGTCCAGATGGACAGATTTCTTGGAAAGCGATGGAGAGAAACCCTGGAGGGAAAGGGATATGGAATTTGAGCATGAGGATGTTTCCCCAAAAACGTTGATGGCAAAGTGGGAACAGGGTTGGGAAATGCTTTTTGCTGCCATCTCCGGGTTAACAGCTGAAGATATGGCCAAAACGGTGAAAATCAATGGAAAAACCTATTCGGTTTATGATGCTATTTTACGACAGTTGGCTCATTATGCTTCCCATATAGGTCAAATCATGTACATTGGTAAACTGCTAAAAGGAGAGGAATGGATCAGCCTAAGTATACCCAAGCGGCCAACCACAAAATAAAGTGCTTAGCATGATACGGGTTTTACATACAGCAGATTGGCATTTAGGAAAACGGCTGCAGGAATATTCCAGAATTGCCGAACAAAGAGAGGTGCTGAATGAAATTGTGGAGCTTGCGGATGCCAAGGAGGTGGATTTAGTGTTGATTGCAGGAGATATTTTTGACACTTTCAACCCTAGTCACGAGGCGGTGGAGCTTTTTTTTAAAACCCTGAAAAGGCTGTCTCGTGGAGGAGATAGACCGGTGGTGGTTATTTCCGGTAACCATGATAGTACCCAATTCATAGAGGCCCCCGACCCACTGGCCAGGGAGATGGGCATTTTGTTTTATGGAAAATATGATTCCCTGATTCCCACAGGGGAAATCGGGAATGGCATACAGGTCTGCCGCTCTGAGCAAGGCTTTGTAGAGCTGCAGCTTCCAAAGATGACTTTTCCGATACGGGTTATCCTCGCTCCTTACGCCAATGAACTATTGCTAAAGGCCTACCTTGGGGAAGAAGATAGGGAAGCTGAGCTAAGGAAATTACTTGCCCGGCGCTGGCAGGATTTGGCGGATGCTTACTGCGATCAGCAGGGGGTGAATCTCTTTATGGGGCATTTCTTTTTTGTGAAGGAGGGGAAGGAGCCTGACCCTGAGCCGGAAAGTGAGCGTCCCATTTTACATGTGGGGGGTACACAGGCCATCTTTACCCATGACCTGCCAAGTTCCCTACAGTACGCTGCCTTAGGGCATTTGCACCGGTATCATTCCGTTCAGGAGCGTCCTTTTCCGGTGACCTACAGCAGTTCTCCTTTGGCCTATTCCTTTAGCGAGGCTGAGCAGGAAAAACAGGTGGTCATCATAGATGCGGCACCCTCCCAACCGGTGAAAATTACTCCCCTTGCCTTAACCAAGGGGAAACCGCTATACCGGAGGACATTTGACAATCTGCCAGGAGCGCTGGATTGGCTGGAAGCAAACCAGGATGCCTATGTGGAGCTTACTTATGTCACGGAAAATGCCATCGATGCCTCCACCAGGAAAACCCTTCAAAATGCCCACGATGGGATTGTAAACCTTATTCCCCAACTCAAAAACCCGCACGGGCAAACGCTTGCAGGGCTACAGGTAGCCGATTTGGAAAAAGACATGAAAACCTTGTTCGCCATGTATTATGATGCCAGCAGGGGAATCCCGCCCAATGAAGAAACCTTATCCATTTTTACAGAAATCATCAGCCAAACCGAACATCCATGATCCCCATCAAACTCGAAATTGAAGGATTATACAGCTATAGGAAAAAACAAACCATACATTTTGACAAACTGACCGCAGCGGGACTGTTCGGGATTTTTGGTGCGGTGGGAAGTGGTAAATCCTCCATTTTGGAGGGTATACTTTTGGCACTGTATGGTAGTAGTGAGCGGCTATCGGATAGGGGAGAAAAAAGCAGCCTACTCAACCTACGATCTTCCTCATTATCTGTGCGACTAACGTTTAGAGCAGGCAAATCCAATGTTCAGGAATATGTGGCTATCTATCAATTGAACAGGCATAGTACCAAGGAGGATCAAATTGGCACGGCTACCCATCAATTTTACCGGAAGAGTGAGGATGGTCTGGAGCCCATTGAAGAGAAAGCCCCTGAAATCCTAGGGATGAAAAAGGAGCATTTCAAGCAGACCGTCATCATCCCGCAGGGAAAATTCCGGGAGTTCATAGACCTGACGCCGGGCCCTCGGGCTGAAATGATGAAGGAGCTTTTTGGGCTGGAACGCTTTGACTTATCCGCAAAGGCCAACCATCTTGCCAAAAACAGCAGGGATGAACAATTGAAAATCAAAACCAGGATAGAGAGCCTGGGTGAAGCGGATGAATCGCTTATAAAGGAAATGAAGGGTCAACTGGAAGGGTTGGAAAAGAATAGAAATACCCTCCAAGATGCCTACAAACTCCATGAGGAGCAGTTCAAAAACAAGGAATCCCTATGGGGCAAATTTGTGGAGAAAGAAAAATTGGGCAAAACACTGAACTCACTCAATTCCGCAAAACCGGAGATCGAAAAAAACAAAGAAAACCTGAAACTCTACCAAAAGGCCAACACTTTACTAAAACCCATCTTTGATGGAATCGAAGATAAGGAAGTAGAGAGGGAAAAAATGTCGAGGTCGGTAGAAAATTGTACCCGATTTAAAGGGGAGTACGAAAGCAAAGTTGCCGAATTTGTGAAGGAGGTGGAGAAGCTTCAGGCCAAGGCGGACCAAAGGCATTTGAGAGAGGCCAAGATAAAGGACTTGGAAAAGGTGTTGGATATCCAGGAGCTGCTTAGCCAACTAAAGACCGCCGAAGAGAAGCTTCAAAGCCTTAGGCCTCAGTTGGAGGCATTGGATCGGACTAAGGCCAAGCTTACCCAGGAAATAGATAGAGAGGAGGAAGGGCTTGACAGCTTGGAGGAGGTGGATCCGGGGAAGCTGGCACAATGGCAGTCGGCATATAAGGAATGGGAGTCGCTGGAAGGGAGGATCACAACATCAAAAGAGGAAATTAAAGGGCTTAAAACCAAGATTGATCAAGAGGAAACAGCCCTAAAACGGCTTATAGAAAGCCTTGATTCCACCTCAATCGAGGAGGAAATAGAAAAAGCCAAGCTTCTGATCAAGCAATTGGAACAATCCTGGGAGGAATGGATGGAAAAGAAAGGGCTTCATAACCACGCCCATCTTCTTGTAGAAGGTTCCCCTTGCCCACTCTGCGGTTCTGAGCACCACCCCCAACCCTTAAAGAAAGGGGAAATGGAGGAGGAGCAAAAATTAAAAAACCAACTAGAATCCGCCAAAAAGTCTTTGGACAGGCTTCAATTTATGGAAAAGGAAATTCAGGGCCACGGCCATCAAGTCAAAGCCCAGGAACAAGTATTGGAAAGGGAAAACGCCCAATCCGCTGCCTTGGAAGAGGAACTGGAAGTCCTGAAAAAGCAACTAAGCCTGGAGAACTTGTCTGATAAATCGGCTCTTGAAAATGCGATACATCGTTGCTCAAAGGTCTTGGATCAACGAAAAAAGTTAGACCTTTCGCTTAAGCAAAAACGGTTGGCAGTAAAGAGTGCGGAGGCAGATTTAGATCGAAAAAGGCTGGAAATACAAGGCCATGAAAATAGGAAGTCAACGTTGCAATCTACCATTGCTGCAAAGCAGGACGAAATAGTGGACATGGAATTTTGCCACCCCTATTTTGACAAAAATGCTGAGGAGATTAAAATTCAAATTTATAAGGTAAAAAGTGACATTGCCGAAACGGCTGAAATGCTGATCAGCAAAAGGAGGGTATTGGATGACCTGAGGCGGAAAGCCACCGCAAATCTCACCCAATTGGAGGGGTTCAAACTGAGGCTGGAAGAGTGTGTGGAGGCTTTGGCCCGACTAAGGAAGGAGCTCAAAGATAAAATGAGCCAAGCCGGTTTTGAGAGTGAGGAGGGGCTTACGGAACTTTTCAGCCGACCCCTGGATGTAGAAAAGCTGGAAAACGAAATTCGAGCATTTGAAGACCGGTATTTGCTTATATCCAGCCAATTGGAAAAGTTGGAAAGTGAAGAAGGGCTTGCTGGCTTTAAGGAAGAGGATTATGTGAAAGCAAAGGAGAAACTAAAAGATTCCAAAACTTCCCTGGAAGCCAAAAGCAAAGAGATTACCTTATTACAGCAGTCCATTCAGGATCTGGGGGAAAGGCTTCTGCGTAAAAAGGAGTTAGAGAAAGAACTGGAGAAGGTGGAAAAGCGGCTTATAACCCTTGGCGATATGCAGAAACTTTTTCAAGGTAATGGTTTCGTGAAGTATGTAAGCACCATCTATCTGAAGGAACTCTGTGCCACTGCCAACCAAAGGTTTATGAGGCTGACCAAAAACCAGCTTAGCCTGGATATTGATGACCAGAATACCTTCTGGATCATCGACTACCTCAACGGTGGCAAAAAAAGACTGCTGAGGACACTTTCCGGTGGACAGACTTTCCAGGCCTCCCTATGCTTGGCACTGGCATTGGCCGAAAAGGTAAAAAGCCTCAACCAGGCCGATCAGAGCTTCTTTTTCCTTGACGAGGGATTTGGGGCACTGGACAAAAATTCCCTTAGGGTAGTTTTCGAAACCCTGAAATCGCTACGGCATGAAAACCGGATAGTTGGCATTATTAGCCATGTGGAGGAGCTTCAGCAGGAGATAGGGGTCTTCGCCAAGGTGGACCTGGACCCTGAGGTGGGCAGTGTGGTTTCTTATTCATTTTAGTTGTTCCCCGCTGTTCGGGATTTGTAATCCCGAACCCAGATAAAGGGGATTTGCAATCCCTTACGAAAACGATCTATCCCCGAAAATCAGGCTTTCAGGAAAAAGCACCATCGCCACACCCATTCCCCGACATTGATATGTTTCCTCGAATCCTGTACTACTTTGAAAAGACGTTCCCCCGCGGATTACAAATCCGCCCTATCTGTCCACGAAATTGCAAATTCCGAGGAGCGGCTGTTCGGGATTTGAAATCCCGAGACTTCCACTTGGGTTGGAGTAAATGGCTACTTACCATACCTTGTAATTCAGAAAAATCCCAGTATATGGTCTGAAGCGAAGCCCCCTTTCGTCGAGGGTAGTTTCCACCTTTGACTGAAGCTGCCATTCCATATTGCCTTCCAGGGGTTTGGTTTCGTAGGTTTCACCTGTCCTGTTCCAGGTCATGGTATGCGAAAGTCTTAACTCCGTACTGAGGAAGATCCTTTCAGAAATCCTGAACCTTACCCCGAGCAGCGGGGACAGGGCAATGTTCCTTCCGTGGCTGTACTCCTGTGACCTTTCCCAAAAGGAGTAGGGGTCGGCATCAGGGTCATATCCTGTCCTAATTTCGGTAAAAGATTCCCGTGACCGTCCTACTTCTACGTCCAGCCCGTAGTAGGCCTCCCATCTTTTGGTGATCGGTTTTATCCATTCGTAGCCCAGTGCTACTCCATACGAGGTGTGCAGGTTTTTGTGGGTCGTGGTAAAAATCACAGTCTCTTTATTATTTAAGAGCCCGTAAGCCCTGACCCTTATTGTCTGGAAGGGGTTGGGCATCTTTTTGCGTAAAAGCACTTCCGCGGGGCTTTTCACACTTTGGTCAAGTATCCTTTTGGATGAAGTTAAATACACACCCGATTTGTGTTCACAGTAGGATTATTAAAAAGCCGGGGAGGTAGATAAACCCCGGCTTTATTGGTTAATTACTCGTCACTCGATTTTTATTTGTCTCTTAATTACCCCGTCGGGATGTTCAATATGTATAAAATATCTTCCGAGCGGGGAATAAGCGTAATGAGAAAAGAATAAAATTAAAAGAAACAATGGTAAATTATTCGGATTCATAACTATTAAAATTTAAAATGGATAAAAATATTAGCAAATGGTGTAAAATAAAGTTGCAATTGATTTTCACTCAGTTTGGAATATGAGCCAAGGGTGTATTCCCCAGGGTTGTCATTGGGAGTTTCATACCAATTGGCATTTAGGGTTGAAAGGTTATATCGCAGATGTAATTTCACTTCAGTGGTTAAATAAAAATTGTCATAAATATGATAGGTTATGCCCACCAAGGGTAACAATCCAAATCCATTATCCCTTATATTAGTCACTAAGCGAGATTTTAGGTCACCTATAGGTGTATCAAATGTTACCCTATTAAGGGTTGATTTATTCAAAGAAATCCCCTTTTCAAATTCCACTCCATAGAAAAAACCGAACTCCCTGCCGATTCGCTCATGCCACTCATACCCCAGGGAAACGGCAAGGCTGGTTTCCCTGGAATCCATGCTCTCGTCAGTTTGCCTACTCTGTGAGTACCAGGTCATTCCTGCCAGTCTCGCCCTATAGGCCTGGTTGCGCTTGGCGCGTTTTCGAAACATCAGTTCCAGCGGTGTTGAAATGTTTTGGTCGAACAAACCTTCCCATGCTATCTGCGAGTTGATGCCTAGGCTGTGGTTAACACCGTCTTGAAACAGGGGGTGTTTATCCTTGTCCGCACTCTGTCCTAATACATCCAATATGCCATGACCTATAAAAATGAGGACAAAAAAAGTTTTCTTCTTAAAATGTGATTTTCCGAAAGCTATTCAAACAAAATTATATAAACAATATGGCTTCAATAATTATTTTTATACTAATTTTTTATATAATTTTATTAATGGGAAAATAATGTTTTTTAATGATTTGAATTATAAAAATATGGTTTTCGAAATAATTTATGCTTTGTGTAACTATATTAAATTGGCTGTTACCAATGGCCAAGAAGCCGAACCATTAGATTCGGGAATTACCCTATTGATTTAGGCAAACTCATCGATACACCATAATATATAGTGAACTGGAAGCACAGGGCTCGGATTACAAACTACGATAAGCAACTTTTCACATTTCTTCTAAGGAATATCCTTCAAATATAAACTCATAACCCTTAAAACGCTCCTGCAATTTCTTTGATTTTTCTCTGAGCAGGTCTAATTTGATGTTCTTTTTCTGGCGTTTAACTTCGGCTACCAATACTTTCTTCTCCAAATCATTTACTGCAACAATGTCGATCTCGTTCTGATATTTTCTTTCCCAATAGGTGCCAATAAGGTTAAACCTTCCCTGACCCTTTAGCTTTTCCCTGAAATAATCTTCCAACACCTTACCGCTATAGGTCTCATAATCGCGTTCAATTATATCTCTTATATATCCTAAATTGCCAGCCTCCACAGAACTGCGATACTTGTAAATGAACCTAAACCAAAAAGACAAAAACTGATCTGTGACCTTATACTTCAGCGAACGTCCTCCAGGTTTTGCAAACAGTGGCCGCACTTTTAGGATCAGGTTGTATTCCTTTTCCAACCGATTTAAAAAACCTCCCACATCCATTTCCAAAATGGACTCAATCTCAACCCTTGAAGTCTTTCCTGAAGCTATCAACGAGAGAATGGAAAAGTAATTTGCATACTCTTTGCCAAACTCCTCTATCAACACGTTTCTTCCCTCCTCCAAAAACAAAGAATTTTCCGCTACCACCCTATCCAGGATTTTGTTTCTGGAAAGTTCCCCTTGTTGCACCAACAGTTCCAAATACCTGGGAACAGCCCCTGTTACCATATATAAGGTCAACAAATCATCCTTCACATATCCTGCTGCGTGGTCTTCCAAAATCTCTTTTAGGATGGCAATGTCAAGGGTCTTAACATGAATTCGTTGTGTGGCTCTGCCAAAGAGTGGTTCTTTTGCATTTTCAAAGATGCTGTACATCATCGAGTACACAGAACCACACAGGAGTAGGTTGATCTTACTCTCCTCTTTGTGAAGATCCCAAGCTTTTTGCATTCCTGAAAAAACCGAGGGGTTAACTGTAAAAAATTCCTGAAACTCATCTATAATCACAGTAATAGGTTTCCCTTTGGATTCCAACATCAATAACTCAAAGAGGGCCACAAATGACTTTATCTCTCCATATATGGGTAGGTTTAGATGTCTTTGGATTTCATCTAGGAACTCTTCGCAAAGAAGGGACTCGTTTTTTTTGCCTACAAACAAGTAAATATAGGGATTGGCTTTATAGGCCTTCATCAGCAACCGGGTTTTTCCTATACGCCTACGTCCAACTACAAATGTCATTTGGGCGATTTTGGCTGATCTATTACCAACCTCCTGCAATAAGGCAATTTCTTTTTCCCGATTATAAAATTTCATTGGTTATCGTAAAGTAAGTTACCGTAACATGAGTTACGATAACAAATCTAAATAAATTCTTTGTTAATTGGAAAAAACTCCATCATCGAATCATTTCCCTGACCTTGATTGGGTCTCCGGAACCCTGATATATTTTCAGAACAAGTTTGCCAGCGGATTGCAAATCCGCCCTATCTGTCCACGAAATTAGAAATTTCGAGGAGCGGTGGATAATATTGAAATAACTATAAACAATTGAAACATTTTAAAATAAATACGTAATTTTAAGTTGAAAACCGTGAGAGGGTGAATGGAGCTTACATCAATCATTCCCAAGGCTAATACATGTTTATGGTCAAAAATTTTGGTAAAAAGAGGTATGCTTGGTTTTTCTAAAGAAATAATTTAAAAGTGCCTCTGCATCAGTTACATATGTATGGTTTGCAAGTTTAACTGAGACGAGAATCAATATTTTCAAAGAGTTAATAAGTTAAAACCCGGATCCAAATGTTCAAGTTACATTTTATTTTCCTATTAATTTTACTTGCCGCTTTTGCATGTACAGAGAAAGACAAAGCCGGCAAAAAAAGCTCCGGTTCCAATGAATGGGAACTTGTGGTTTTGGATTCTATTCAGGTAGATTATTTAGGGGAAATAAGAGAAGGTACTTTTTCCAATGGAATAGGGCTGATTAAGAATATATCGGGAAGCCACATGGTCATGTTTGATTCCCTGGGTACTATCTTGGTGAAGAAGGAGTTTCCCAAAGAAGGACCTGGGTCTATGATGTGGTTAGAATCGTTGCTTGAACACAATGGAGAGTATTATGGAACCACCTCATTTAATGATATTTACCATTTTGATGCCAACCTCAACCTAAAAACAAGTTTGAAAATGCCATTTATGGGGGAAAGCAGAGGAGGTACCTACAATCGTAAAGATATTTCGGTTTGGAATGAAAAACTCCTGCTTTGGTATCCCGGGCGAGACTGGGTAAGCCCCTATATGGACCATTTTTATAGAGACCACCCTTTGTTGGAGTTGTATGATCCTAAAGCAAAAACCTCCCGACCGGTGGTTCGCACGCCCCTGACATCGAAGTTCAGCACAGATGAGTTTTTTGGTCGTCCCACCCTCAATTTTACCTTAGAAAATGACAGCTTGTACCTTACTTTTTCCAATGAACCCCTTTTGCATGTATATGCTATGGGTGATAGTATCCGGTGGGAAAGAAGTATTGATATGGAACCAACTGATTTTAAATTATTGCCAGGACAGAAAACCACGGTGACTCATCAGGAAAGGATCAAAATGAATGAAGCTCAGATTCACGGTATGTATGCTGATCCGAACCATATCCTGGTCACCTACTACGGAGGGATAGATGGCGAGACTTTTGTGAATAACAACTTAAAGGAAAGGGAAAACTTTTCCCGTTATCCTGAATTCCGCAAGAATTACATTAAAATCTACAAGCAGGGAGAGGGTTGGTCCAATGAGTTGCTCATTCCTTCAAAAATCAAAATAATTTTGAATATTGAATCGGTGGAAAAACCCTTTTATGCGCTCAGAAACGATGATTTTATTGGGGAGGAACAGGATTACCTTACATTTTATAAACTTCAACTGGTCAATAAATAAGCTATTGACACTCCGTTCCAAATTCTTTGCCCGTTGTCCAGGCTTTTCCATCTTTCGGGATTTGAAATCCCGAATTTATCTGCCTCAGGTAGGCCCAGATAAAAAGGGATTTGTAATCCCTCAGAAACGATATCAGTTACCAAAAAACAGGCATTGGCGAAAAACCGCCGTATTCCAGTGGGTTTCCCGCTATCTCTCAATCTTTATCAGGGATAATGGCCTGAAAGGTTAATTGCAAGGTATCCCTTACAAGACAATCAACATTATTCTCGCAAGGAAATTATGAAGAAGTATATCATTGTTTTTTTTATACTGTTTTGGGGTGATTATCCGCTTTTAGGCCAGGATTTGGATTTCTCCCAGGCCTCCATCTGGAGCCCAGATCCTTCCGGAAAGAGGGTTAAGCATTATATTAACCTATTGCAGGAGGAGGTGGAAAAGCGGACCCAACTCAAATGGCCTATTACCAATGACATCACAGAAGATCAGGGCACCACAATAGCATTACTTTACCAAAAAGACCTTTCTGAACTTGGTGCCGGCTATCAGGATCATCTGTCCAATATTCCCGACCTGGCAAAGGAGGGATATTTTATTAGTTGGATGCCTGAGCGAAAGACCTTGTTTGTGGTGGCGAAGGAGGATAGAGGGCTCTTATACGGTATTGGAAGGATTTTAAGAAAGATGCATTGGGAAAAGGGCAAGGTACTACTTTCGGCTACCAACTTGCAGGGAAGCAGCTCACCCAAGTATCCTATTAGAGGCCATCAGTTGGGGTACAGGCCAAAGACCAACTCCTATGATGCCTTTACGGTGGAACGCTTTGAACAATACATCAGGGAACTGGCCCTTTTTGGGGCCAACAGTATAGAAATAGTGCCCCCACGCACCGATGATGATTTTACCAGCCGCCACATGGTGCTCCCGGCCATAGAGATGATTGGAGAGCAGTCCAGGATTGCCGATGAACTTGACCTGGATGTTTGGATGTGGTATCCCAATATGGGAGAGGATTATACCCATCCGGATAGCATAGCCGCGGAATTAGAGGAAAGGCGTGAGGTTTTTCAGGCAGTCACCAGGCTTGACCATCTTTTTGTGCCAGGAGGGGACCCGGGAGAATTAGAGCCGGATGAGCTCTTCGATTGGCTAGAGCAAACGGTGGAGGTCTTGCATCAATATCACCCATCGGCCAAGGTGTGGGTCTCCCCACAGGTATTCCGACCTACCCAGGAGTGGTTTGACCGTTTCTTTTACCATATCAATCAGGGCTACCCCTGGCTGGGCGGGGTGGTATTCGGCCCGTGGGTGAAAATCCCCCTTCCTGAACTCAGGGAACTGGTAAACCCCGAAATTCCCATCAGAAGGTACCCGGATATTACCCATAGCCTAAGTTCACAATACCCCATCCCGGAATGGGACTTGGCCATGGCCATGACCCTGGGCAGGGAATGCATCAATCCAAGGCCGGAGGATCAAAAAAGCATACACAACGCCTTGGATGGATATGCTGATGGTAGCCTTAGCTATTCGGAAGGCACAAACGATGATTTGAACAAATTCATCTGGACGGATCAGGATTGGGACCCGAATACCCCTGTGATAGAAACGTTGCGGGATTATGCCAGTTTCTTTTTTGGCCCTGAGTGGATTGAAGGTGTGGCTCAGGGATTTCTTGCGCAGGAGGAAAACCTGAGAGGGCCGCTGATCACCAATACCCAGGTACCAATTACCCTTCTGCAATGGCAAGATATGGAGGCATTGGCAGAAGAAAAATTGTTGGGGAATTTCCGTTTTCAGATGGGACAGATCAGGGCCTATTTCGATGCCTTTGTACAAAGAAAATTGATCTATCAAACAGAAATGGAGGCAAAGGCCAAAATGGAACTTCAGCATGCAACCTTGGATAATGTCGACGAGTCCATTAGCTCGGCCATTGAAATTTTAGAAAAATCCATAGAGGCCCCTATTGCTGAGGGGCTTCAAACAAAATGCTTAGAACTGGCCGAAAGGCTGTATCAAAGTATTGGTGCCCAACTGACCGTACAACCCCATGGTGCAGCACCCGGCAGGGGTAATTTCATTGATAACTTAGATGCAATCTTAAACGACGCCCCATGGCTTCTGGATAAATTAAAGGCTATGGATGGAAATAGCCCGGCTTTACGCTTACAACAAGTCAAGGAATTAATTAACCGGGACAATCCGGGGCCCGGTGGTTTTTACGATGACTTTGGACAGCCGAAAAGCTGGAAAAGGGTGGTTTTTGAAGAGGATTGGACCGATGATCCCGGAAGTTTATATTCGCCCAGGATAAGTTTTGGGGTAGGACTGCTTGGTGTGGAATGGGTACATGAGGTGCGGGCGGTTGGATTCGAGGGAACGGCTGCCCCCCGTTCCTGGATGATGCAGGTAAACACGCTTTTTGATACCCCTTTGAAAATTAGGTATGATCAATTGAACCCTGAACTTACTTACACACTCAAGGTTGCCTACACGGGTAGATTTCGGTCAAGGATGAAACTCGAAGTGGAAAATGGGCCCTTGATCCACGATTATATCCAAACCGGGCATCAGCCCATTTATGAGTTTACTCTTCCAAAGGAGGCTTACTCCGGGGGGGAGATTACCTTTAGCTGGACGTGCGGTGAAGGGGAAAGAGGAACTCAGGTGGCAGAGATTTGGCTGATCCCTGAAGTAAATCCATAAGCTTTAATGGTTGATTATTGATGTATTTAGGAACCCGCATAAGTGCTTGGTTGCGTGGGTATTGGGGATCTGAAGGATGTACTTTTCAGCAATTTGCAGCAGCAATTGTACGATGCTGGCCATTAACCCTTATTTTTGTGGAAAATTCCTGATGAAGCCAGCGGTTTTTTATAAAATCTTGCATGGCGTAAATCACACAAGGAGGGATGATTATCATTTGCGAGATTCCCCCGAAGCGAGTCCCCCGAAACAAGTTCGGGGCAGGCAGGGGCAGGCTATCCCGAAGATCGGGACAAGTTGTGGCAAATAAAAATCAATTATAAACACATGAAATCGAGCCTGTCCTGACGG
>PXCO01000151.1 GCA_003565295.1 Cyclobacteriaceae bacterium | reverse complement strand
GGTTACTAACGGTTGCAGTTCAGATAAACAAGAAATAGACCTAAACGGTAATCGTGATGTTGTTAAAAAATACCATGAAGTATGGACTAATGGACAAGTAACCGAATTGGATAAAATATTAGCCCCCAATTTCGTCTGCCACTTTATCAATGGAATTGAGTGGAAAGGAATTGAAGGGGCGAAAAATTCGATTTCAAGTCATAGAAAATCATTTCCGGACTGGAAAGAAGAAATAGTCGATATGGTAAGTGAAGGAGATAAAGTGGTAACAAGGTATAAATCCACAGGCACCCATCAGGGAACATTCAAAGGTCTTGAAGCTACCGGT
Organism: Cyclobacteriaceae bacterium; assembly: GCA_003565295.1. Lineage (GTDB taxonomy): Bacteria > Bacteroidota > Bacteroidia > Cytophagales > Cyclobacteriaceae > Pleomorphovibrio. The sequence continues at coordinate 6,422 of PXCO01000151.1, read as the reverse complement.
AATAAAGTAACCATCTATGAAGCCTCCATATACAGAATAGCAGATGGTAAAATAGCAGAGCAATGGGGATTTCCTGACGCATTAAGTTTGAATAATCAACTCACTAAACAATGAAAATATTTAAGTTTTTAGAAGGCTTATAAAGTAAATCCAATACCTGCCGGATTGCACAAATACCCTTGATAAATCATGAAATGTAAGACAAAAATACGAACCCCAGAATTGAACAATAGAAATGATATCAAATTTCAAGAAAAAATATCAGAGTTAATACGCTCGCTCCAGGTTCAGTAGAGTTTCCCGTTGGACTTTGGGAGTTAACCAAAACACAAAATCCACCTTTATACGAATGGGCACTTAATGTGATTCCCTCCGGAAGACTGGGAACTCCGGACGAAATAGGCAAGGTAGCGACATTCATTGTATCACCTTGTGCCAGTTGGGTTGTTGGAACCTGCCTGACTGTAGATGGCGGACAACATAAAGCAAATTTATGAAAACAGTGACGAGATTTGAGTATGAAAGAAATATAAAGCTAAAATTAATTTAATATCGCAATTTTTAATGAATTATGAACAAAAAATGATAATTGCGATGAAAAGTACATTGAAAATGAACCGAACAACATAGTGGAAAAATCCTGGCTATAAGAGAAAAAATAAAGATTTTATCATGTTTATACCCAATGGCAAGCATAGTTCTACAGAGGAAGAACTAGCCACTGCCTATGTGGAAATATTTAATTTCTTAGAGGGCTTATAAAGTAAATAAATACCTAGATAAGAAGTATGATGGTCCATTTTTGTCTGCACACCTCAGCGCTTACAAGCGATCGTCTACATTTGCCTGGCCAACAGACCTACCGACAGTCAATGCTGATGGTACTTATTCCAAAGATTATATTTTGGTAAAAAGTGATACAATTTACCCCAAATATCTGCATTATCTTAACAATAGAGAAGATCTGAATTCCAATTGCCACTACTTATCAAATTCTGAAAGATGTTTCATTCGATTCGGTGTATCCAAATAAGTTTGATGAAGGCATTTCCATCACAGGAATCGTCAACTTTTCCGGTCCTGTGGATGGTTTGGGTGTGGTGGAAAGGATATTTTCAGATCAAACAGAATTCAATTCCTTCGCATGCCTTCATCAATGAAAGTAATGGATTTGTTCACTTAAGAAAATAAATGATCAACACATAAAGCGTCCGATCGAGTTCGAGGAAACAGAAACAGGATTTTTCTATACCTTTCTAATACTATTCATCAAATCCTCTTTGTACATCCTGCTGAACGGAATTATTTTTTTGTTTATTTCAAGATGCGCATCCGCCACCGCATCCAGCTTTTTGATATTTACCACATAAGACCGGTGCACCCGTAAAAAGTCTTTACTTACCATCTTTTCGAAAAAAGCATTCAATGGACTTGTTATCGTGAAATTACGATCTGCCGTGATGATGTTACAATAGTTTCTTTCTGCTTCTATATAGAGTATTTCATCCAACATGACCTTAATAAGTTTACTTTGGCTCCGTATAAATATCCGGTCCTCCAAGGCCTCTACCACACCCGCACTGTTTTTCTCTTTCATATTTTCCTCTGTGATTTTCCCAACCACGAGGGCAATAGTCCTTTCAAGGTTTAGTTTATTGAAGGGTTTAGAAATAAAAGCATAAGGATGGGTTTCTTTTGCTTTTTGGAAGGAAGCTTCGTCTGAATTTGCCGTGAGGTAGATGAATGGTATATCAAAAAAATGTTTGATTGATTTGGCAGTTTCTATGCCGTCAAGTTTCCCTTTTAAATTAATGTCCATCAATATAATGTCAGGGTGGTTTTCCTTGGCATGGTTGATGGCGTCTTCTCCTCGTGATTCAATACCGGTCACTTCATAACCCAATTTGGACAATTGCAAAGAAATATTTGCAGCGATGATCATATCGTCCTCCACGATCAAAATTCTTGTTTTATCGCTCATGCTGCTCTACCTATTTGAAATTCAAAAAATACCTCTGTGCCTCTACTCGTAATCAAAGTCATATTTCCATCCAATTGTTTGGTCAATAATTTAACGAGTTGCGTGCCAAACCCAGTTCCTTTGATGCCTGTACTCCCATCAAATCCAACGCCATCATCACATACTTTCAAAAGCAATTGGGAATCATTTTCTGACAGGGTTATTGTAATTTTACCATTCCTATTGTCAGGAAAAGCATATTTGAGTGAATTGGTAATCAATTCATTGACAATCAAACCTATTGGAATTGCCCTATCCACGTCAAGCTCCAAGGGTTCCATTGCGCAGTCAAATGAAATCCGATCCGTTGCATCAAAAGAATCTATAATATATCCCCCCAAATCTCCAAAGTATTGCTTCATCTCAATTGCTGCCATATTTTCACCCTGATAGAGGTTTTGGTGGATCATTCCCATACTATGTACCCGGTTTTGGCTCTCTACCATGATGTTTTGAAATTCTTGGTTATCAATCTGGGCTGTCTGTAGGGAAAGCAAGCTTGAAATGGTCTCCAGGTTGTTTTTTACCCTATGATGGATTTCCTTCAGTAAAAACTCCTTTTCTTTATTCTGTTTTTCCAGAAGTAAACTATGTTTCTTTTTCCGTATAAAAACCCTGTAAAGAAAAAACATAAAAATGATCATCAGTCCAGTCAAAATAAGGATAAAAACCTGTATGGTTGCCTGCTGTTTCAATTTTGCAGTTTGCAATGAAATTGTACTTTCTTTTTGGTTCATTTCCATGTCAGTCTGCAATTGGGCAATTCTTTGGTCTGCATCAGAAGTGAAAACACGTTGGGTCAGTTCATGGTATTTTTTATAAGCTTCAAATGATTTATTGATTTGATTCCTTCCTTCATAAGCCTTACTGATTTCCTGATAGATCAGCCCCAAAAAGTACAAATCACCAAAATCCTCCTTGGTAGTACGGATACTTCTCTGAAGATATTTTTCAGCGGATTCAAAATCCCCTTCTTGATTTTTTAACTTTCCAAGTGAAAGTAAAGAGCGGACAATCATAAAATCATTTTCCAGCAATTCAGCATATTTCAGCGCATTTTGTCCAGATTTATCAGCCATTTCAAAATCCCCCATTTGGCTATACAACTCCGTAAGGGCAATATAGGTGTCACTGAGGTTATTGTAAAAACCGTATTTTTCACCGATCATGACCGAACGCTGAAAGTAGGCAAGTGCTTCTTCGTACCTGCCAAGTTCAACCAAATTATTACCCAATACATGGAGGGTAAAATCATAATCCAAGTCATTGAGACCTCTTTCTTCAAAAAGGGCTATCGATTTTAAGCCCAACTCAACTCCCTTCTCAAACTTGCCCTGTTTCCAAAACAAATTGCTCATATCCGAATAGGCCATGGCTATGGCTTTCATATCCCCATATTTTTCTCCCAATTGCAGCGTTTTAGTCGCGTATTCAAAAGCCTTGCTTAAATCCCCTCTTCGTTCATAAACATACCCCAAGTTGGTCAGTAGAAGCCAAGTCTCCGATTCAGGGATTTTCTCCAAGGCACTTCGAAGTACCCGTTCGGCATCATCCAAATCATCCATTCTCAGTAATATAGCACCCTGAGACACCTGCATTCTTCCCTCCCAAAGTTCATTGTCCACAGCTCTGACCTCTTCCAGGCCTTTATTGATGATTTTCAGTGATTTTTGAAGGTTTCGGGTGTGGTAATGATAACCCAGGTCATTGATGGCCATAAACCGTAGCGTGTCAATACGGATATGATTCAAGTATTCTTCCAAATTATCCAGGTAATTGGCATCGAGATCATCCGTATCCACAAAAATCCGCACATACTGAATTTGGTCCTCGCGTTTGATATGTTGCGTCGGAAAATGAAATTGAACCAAAATCACCAAAACCAGTACAAAATTGCTCATACACTAAATATATAGAAAAATGTATTTAAAAATCAACTATTTGCATATTAAAATATGTGATCGGAAAAATAATAGGCTCGTTGGGACAATTTTGGGGTAGGTTCGTCCGAAACCCTTAGATAAAGGAATAAATAAAATTGACATTGAGCTATTAAAGTGACTCTCTTTACTCCTAAACGATCAAACCCATTTATCATGAAAATTTTCAAAACAATCTTAGCATCTGCCTTCCTGCTGATATTAACAACCCCTCTTTCAATGGCACAGGAAGTAACGCTGGAATTTCAGAATGCAGCAAAAGCGATGGAAGTAGTCCAAACCTACACGAAAGCGCTTCAAGCAGGTGATGTGGCCACAATGAACGCTCAATTCGCAACAGGAGCCATGATTTATGGTTTGGGCGGAGGCTTGGACTCACTTACAGTGGCACAGCACAAAGAATATTACACCAATAGTACCAACCAATTCAAGCACAGCCTTTCGCAAGAGCTTTATCTGCCAGTCAAAGTTACCAATAACTGGAATGAAGGCGAATGGATCCTGTCATGGGGAACAAACACACTTACAAATAAGGCAAGTGGGAAAATAATAGAGGTTCCATATCATACAGCCGCCACAGTCGTAAACGGTAAAATAACATTTATTCGGTATTGGTATGACATGCTCAATATTCTAGATTCGCAGGGGTTTAAGGTAACTCCTCCGGCTAATTGAGTAAATCACAAACTTCGTATTGTCATATTTCCTCGCTCGACAGGAATTTCTCTGGCTTCTCTTGAAGGAGTTAACGCTAAAAAAAAATCCAATGAAATTTTATAGTAATCTTTTGAAGTTCCCATTTATTGTCATCCTGTTTTGTCTATTGGCGTCCAGCGTTTTTTCTCAAGGATTGATCCAGGGAAAAGTTCTTGATTCCCAGGCAAATGGCCTGTCCTATGCCAGCGTACTGCTCAGGAACGAGCCGGATTCCTCCCTGATTAAGGGGGCCATTTCCGACGACTCCGGAAACTATGTTTTTACGGATATACCAAACGGGCAATACTTTGTGGAAGTAACGATCCTGGGATATGCCAAAAGCTATTCCCCTGGGTTCCTTTTTTTGGGAACGGAAAAAAGTGACTTAGCTGCTATCCAATTACATGAAGAAGACCAGAACCTCGATGAAGTGACGGTAACTGCCACCCGGCCTCTTTTTGAGTTGGAACAGGGGAAAATGGTGGTCAATGTGGCGAACAGCATATCAGCAGCCGGCTTGTCGGTCATCGATGTGCTGGACAGGTCTCCCGGGGTAATGGTGAACAGACAGAGTAATTCGCTTTCCGTTTTAGGGAAAAACGGAGTGGTTATCCTGATGAATGGCCAAAGATTTAGAATGCCCATGGAGGCAGCGTATCAGATGCTGGCCGGTCTCAATTCCAGTGACGTCGAAAAGATCGAAATCATTACTGTCCCCCCTGCCAACTATGATGCTGATGGGGACGCCGGATTTATCAATATCGTAATGAAAAAAGACAATGATATGATAGGAACCAACGGTTCTCTGACTGTCGGCCAAGGCTATGGTTCTGGCTACAATGGCAACATGAGCTTCAACCTCAACCATCAGGGTCCAAAATTCAGCTGGTTTGGTCTTTTGTCCACAACTAATGTAGATCAGGTTCAGGAATGGGAACAATTTAGAGGCAACAACAACGGATTTGAAGACATTCGTATAGATACCTACACCGATCGGTTTTCCAACAGAAAGTCCATCAATTATCAGGCAGGGTTTGACTACAAGTTAAGCACTAAAACCGTCATCAGTGGCTTGGTTAGTGGCTATACTAACCGTTGGGATATGACTGCACCCAATGTCACAAAATCCAATTATTCCATCTCCCCGGATACCCTTTTTAGAATGACAACGGTAGAAGTTAATAAATGGAGTCATATCATGGGCAATATCAATCTTCAGCATACATTCCAAAACGGGCAGGTCATCAGTACCAATGTAGATTACCTGACCTACAAAAATGCCAACCCCTCCGGGTATACCATTATGAATTATGATGAATCCAATGATTTGGTCGGTTCAGAAGAATTCAGAATAACTAAAGATACCCCCATTGAGCTTTGGGTGACAGATCTTAACCACTCCATGAAAATCGGGGAATCAGTAGCCGTAGAATCAGGTGTCCGGGGCACTTTTTCAAAATTCACCAATACAGTTACTTTCGAAGAAAAACTTGATTCAGATTGGATAATTAATCCCAATTTCAGCAGCGATGGCCTTCTCAATGAAGATATTCTTGCAGCTTTTTCCACAGCAAAAATTGAATTTGATGAAAAAACTACCTTAAATGCAGGGTTAAGGTACGAGAACACCAAAACCAACCTGACTACCGTTTCAGGAGAAAAAATCGTTGACAGGCATTACGGGGATTTCTTTCCAACGGCATTTTTATCCAGAAAAATCAATGCTGACAACCTGGTACAGCTGTCTTATGGACGCAGGATTACCC
>PXCO01000129.1 GCA_003565295.1 Cyclobacteriaceae bacterium | reverse complement strand
TGACGGCAGTCAGGGCATGACGAGAGCGACACACGGGGGGATGATTATCGTTGCGAGATTCCCTGTCTGCCGACCAGGCAGGCATCTGACCATAAAAAGACAATTATAAACAGATGAAATTACTTTTGAATACCGGTTCCTGATAAGTAAAAGCCCCCTTCGTAAACCTGCAAAGGGGACTTTTACTTATCAGCCGCTCAATATTTGATTCTGCTGTCTATTTTTTTAAATTGACGTTCCTTAACCCAGGTTACTTCATGAATACTCCCATAAAACAACTCAAGTTTCTTCTAATCATTGTTTTTCATTTTGCATGTGAACCTAAAACTGCCGACGATGCTCCCCAAGCCTCAGCTCCCAATATTCTGCTTATCCTTACCGATGACCAGAGCTTCATGGATTTGGGCTGTTATGGCTCGGAGGACTTACACACCCCTAATATTGATAGGTTGGCAGAAAATGGTATTCGCCTCACACAATTTTATGCTGGAGCACCTGTATGCTCCCCATCCAGGGCAGCTTTATTGACCGGTAAATATAACTTCAACGCCGGTCTTTTCGGCAATGTTGCCCCCCCGCATGTGGATCCGCAAGGGAAATCCGGTCTCCCAACAGAAGAAATCACCATGGCAGAAGTTTTCAAGGGGGCTGGTTACCAAACGGCACTCATTGGAAAATGGCATTTAGGCCACACCCCCGAAAAATTGCCAAATGGCCAGGGTTTTGATTATTTTTTTGGTCACCAAAGGGGGTGTATCGACAATTACTCTCATTTCTTTTATTGGAGCGGCCCCAATACCCATGACCTTTATCAAAATGAAAAAGAGATTTACCGCCATGGCCAATTTTTTGGAGACCTGATGAAGGATGAACTTATTGACTTTGTTGAAGGATCCGACCAAGACCCCTTTTTTATCTATTGGGCGATAAACATGCCCCATTACCCTTACCAGGGCAAAGAAGAATGGCTGGAATATTACGCCGGCCTGGAAAACCCAAGAAAGGAATATGCTGCCTTTATTTCCACTTTCGACGAATTAATTGGAGAAGTATATGCCTATCTTGAGGAATCTGGAAAACTTGAAAACACCATCATAGCATTTCAGACCGACCATGGGCACAGTACTGAGGAAAGAGCATATTTTGGGGGTGGGGACAATGGGCCATTTAATGGTGCCAAATTTAGCATGCTGGAAGGGGGGCTGAGAGTTCCCGCCATCATATCCTACCCCAAGCTCCTGAAAAAGGGGCAGGTCCGTCACCAGTGGGCAAACAGTGTGGATTGGTTGCCCACCCTGGCAGAAATGGCACAGGTCAACTTAGACCATGAAATTGATGGAAAAAGCATGTTCCCGTTTTTGAAGGAGGAAAATAGTCCTTCTCCCCATAGCGTCATGCACTGGGGTACAGGAGACCCCAAAAATGAGACTTATCCCTGGGCAATAAGGAAAGGAGATTGGAAACTACTTGGAAACCCTAGGGATCCGGCCGGGATTTTGAATTTCGGGGAGGAAGACCGGCTATATTTGGTAAACCTTGCACAAGACTCCACGGAATCCTCCAATCTATCTGCTCATCACCCAGAGGTAGTCCAAGAACTAAGTGAACTTCACGAAAATTGGATCAAGGATATCCTGGAAAAAAACAGGGGTTCAGAATAAAAATTTTGGCTAATTTTATCTGAGTCACAGTGGGTTTTTATTGGAAACTTATCCTATATGCCTACGCTAATCTAAAATTTTTTCCTTAACTCATCCCTTTGGGTTGTTATTTTTTCAACCATCCCAATAGGCTTAACTAAAATTTTTTATTTTCATTTGTTTTTCGTGTTTATCAATAGGAAATTTGGAGTTTGACGTGTTTTGCAATTATCAATTATTTACACGTACTTTCGGCAAACTTTATCGACACTTACTTTTATCCATAATTATTTAAGTTGAGACTATGTGTGGAATTGTAGCTTACACAGGAAATAGAGATGCCTATCCTGTGATTTTGAAAGGCCTTAAAAGATTAGAGTACAGAGGGTATGACAGTGCCGGGGTAGCTTTGGTGAACCACGGACTGAAGACATTCAAGAAAAGAGGGAAAGTGGGGGCCCTGGAAGAATCCTTATTGGGAAAGGATTTGCAGGCTGTGGCGGGTATTGGCCATACCCGATGGGCAACGCACGGAGAACCTTCCGATAGAAATGCCCACCCTCACCGCTCGTCAAATGGAAAATTGGCCATGGTACATAATGGTATCATAGAAAATTACTCCTTATTAAAGCAGGATTTACTTAAAAAAGGGTACGCTTTTGAAAGTGACACGGATACGGAGGTTTTGTTGAAATTCATTGAGGACATTCATGTATCCCACGAAGTGTCGTTGGAAGAGGCCGTACGTATAGCTTTAAAAAGGGTGGTGGGTGCTTATGTAATTGTTTTGTTAAATGAGGACGACCCCGAAACACTGATCGCGGCCAGAAAGGGAAGTCCATTGGTCATTGGTATAGGGAAAGGGGAGCACTTCCTGGCCTCAGATGCTTCACCTATCATCGAATACACCAAAGAGGTGGTGTATATCAATGATTATGAGGTAGCCATTGTAAGGCCGGATGAACTGATCCTGAAAAACCTGGGCAATGAAAGGGTAACTCCCCACATTACCCAGCTCGACATGGAACTTGCGGCGATTGAAAAGGGAGGTTTTGACCACTTTATGCTCAAGGAAATTTTCGATCAGCCGCAAAGCATTTTCGACTGCCTCCGTGGAAGGCTAGACGCCAATATGGGAAGCATCCGCATGGGAGGTGTAGATAAACATTTGGACCAACTGGTCAACGCAAAACGTATCCTGATCATCGCCTGTGGCACTTCCTGGCATGCCGGGCTGGTGGCGGAATATGTTTTTGAAGAGTTATGCCGAATTCCCGTGGAAGTGGAATATGCTTCCGAATTCAGATATAGAAACCCTGTGATCAACGAGGGTGATGTGATCATTGCCATTTCCCAAAGTGGAGAAACGGCAGATACCCTGGTAGCTATAGAAAGGGCTAAGGAGAACAAGGCATTTATTTTTGGGGTGGTCAATGTGGTAGGTTCCAGTATTTCCAGGCAATCACATGCCGGTGCTTATACCCATGCAGGGCCCGAAATCGGGGTAGCTTCCACCAAAGCCTTCACCGCCCAGTTAGTTGTGCTTAATATGATAGCCTTAAAAATCGCCTATACCAAGAGGACCATTGACCAGCACCGTTACCTTCACCTTATCAATGAGCTTAACGAGATCCCCGACAAAGTCGCCCTCATTCTCCAAGACACCGATCATATCAAGATTTTGGCAGATAAATATAAGGATGCCAGGGATTTTCTTTATTTAGGCAGAGGATATAATTTCCCTATCGCCTTAGAGGGTGCGTTAAAACTCAAAGAGATTTCTTATATTCACGCTGAAGGATATCCTGCTGCCGAGATGAAACACGGTCCCATCGCATTGGTAGAGGAATCCCTGCCAGTGGTATTCGTGGCCACTAAGGACATGTATCATGATAAAATCCTAAGCAATGCTCAGGAAATAAAAGCACGTAAAGGAAAGGTCATTGCCGTAATATCTGAGGGGGATAGCCAATTTCAAGAAGTGGCAGATGATGTAATGATGGTCCCCCTCTCAGATGAGCTTGTGGCACCACTACTAAGTGTGATCCCATTACAATTATTGGCCTACTTCATAGGTGTATCCAAGGGACTTGATGTGGACAAGCCACGAAACCTCGCCAAATCCGTAACAGTGGAATAATCAATCGCCCCATACATGAATCAGATCAGGAAACTACCCCTGTCGGCCTTAGGGTATAATTTTATTCCGGAGGCATACCTACCGGAAGAGGAGGACGAATACTACCTCCGCAATAGGCAAAACAGGAATGGCACCGGCTACAGACAATTAAGTGCCAGGGAAATCGAGATATTGGTAAGAAACCGAAACCAGTCCGATAATTGGAATAAAATTCTGGTCGCAGATGCCTTTGACCCCGAATTGGTCAAGAACTGCAAGTTTTTTGGCTTAATACGGATCGGCAAATTGGAGGGTTGTTTTCTGGAATACCATAACCTTAGGATGGCCGTAGGGCTTTACAACAGTACCATTATCAGTTGTGATATAGGAGATAATGTGGTAGTGGACAACGTCAATTACCTTTCTCACTATATACTAGGAAATGAAGTGGTCCTGGTCAATGTGAATGAAATGTCCACCACCAATTACGCCAAATTTGGTAACGGCATTATCAAAGAAGGGGAAGACCCCTCGGTGCGCATTTGGCTGGAGGTCCGAAATGAAAACGGAGGTAGGAAGATAGTCCCTTTCAGCGGTATGCTTCCCGGAGATGCATGGTTGTGGAGCAATTTCAGGACCGACAGGGTGCTTCAAGACAGACTGATCGAATTTACACAGAATGGATTTGACAGCAAAAGGGGTTATTACGGTAAGGTGGGTGACCGATGTATCATCAAAAATTGCCTGATCATCAAAGATGTATGGGTAGGTTCTGATGCCTACATCAAAGGCGCCAACAAACTTAAAAATCTAACGATCCATTCTTCAGAGGATGCCTCCTCCCAGGTGGGGGAAGGCTGCGAACTGGTAAATGGGATTGTCAGCGAAGGTTGCAGGGTGTTCTATGGGGTAAAGGCTGTACGGTTTTTTATGGCTTCACATTCCCAGTTGAAATACGGTGCCCGTCTCATTAATTCCTATCTTGGAAACAACTCCACCATTTCCTGCTGTGAAGTCTTGAATTCCCTCATTTTCCCTGCCCACGAACAACACCACAACAACTCCTTCCTTTGTGCGGCATTAATACAAGGGCAAAGCAATATGGCTGCAGGTGCCACAGTAGGCTCCAATCACAATTCTAGAGGTGCCGATGGGGAAATCATTGCTGGACGGGGTTTTTGGCCAGGCCTATGTGTAAGCCTGAAACACAACTCCAAATTTGCTTCCTTCAATATTGTAGCGAAAGGTGAATACCCTGCCGAGCTGAATATACGCCTTCCTTTTAGCCTGGTAAGCAACCAAGTGCATAACAATAGGTTGATTGTAATGCCGGCATATTGGATGATGTATAACATGTATGCACTGGCCAGAAATGCCTGGAAATATCAAGATCGGGATAAAAGAAATGAAAAAATCCAAACTTTGGAATTTGCTTTTCTGGCCCCGGATTCCATTCAGGAGGTTTTCGATGGATTGGCCATCTTAGAGGAAGTTGCAGGGTATGCTTTCTTGACACTTAATCATCCCAATGGGGATTTTTCCAAGCAAGAATGCCGGGAGAAAGGAGCCTACCTGCTAGAGCGGAAAGACCCTATTCTTGAAAACCTGGAGTACTTCGTAAAAGGTTGGGAAAACAGCAAGCGACTGGTGCAGCTCATAAAACTCCCCCAATCTTATCAGCTTTTCAAGGATCTTCTGGCATTTTATGGGGTAGAATGCACCCTTCAATTTTTCAATAAAGGACTCTCCCCGGATTTTACCGAATTGGGGCAATTGCTCCCTGAGGAACACCTCCACTGGGATTGGCAAAACATTGGAGGACAGTTGCTACCTGCAAAGGTGGTAGAAAAACTTGTGAGCTCAATCAAAGAAGGTGGGATAAAAAACTGGGGTCAGGTACACCAGTTTTACATGGATCAGCAAGAAAAATACCCTTTTTGGAAAGCCCGACATGCCTTCGACTTATTAATGATGGTCATGGGCAAAACCAAATCAAGCTTTACGGAAGAGGATTGGCAGTGGATTTTGGAACAAGCCGCACAAACCAGGAATTACTTAAGTGAGCAGGTTTTTCTCTCCAGGAAAAAAGATTATGATAACCCTTTCAGAAATATGGTATATGAATCACTTGAGGAAAGAGATTTGGTGATAGGAGCCCTGGAAGACAACGGTTTTATCAAACAGGAAAAGTCCGCATGTAAGGAATTCCTCCGGAAAGTGGAAGAATGGAAAACCATCTTGTCTGAAGGGAAAGAATAGGGCAGAGTGCTCATCTTTTCTAACAAGAATAACCCATAAAACAAAATAACACCAATTCCTGGAAGTCTCCATGAAATTGGTGTGAAAAAATAAGCTGTTTCCCAAAAAATCTATGACCCTTTCAGGTCCTTAATAATCTTTCCCTCACCGCTTATTAATAATCTTCTTTTTTCATCACCCTTTACGATATTTACAGAGTAGGTTTGAGGTATTTCATTCGGGGTTTTAATGACTTCCCGATCGCTTGTTATTTTCCAACCTATGTATTTCTTGGTGATCGCCATCATAATTGGCCTCGGCAAATTGGATTCAACCATTACCAAACGACTGTGTAACAAATTCCCCATTACATCATACACTAAATAGCCCTGAGTCTCATTTTCAACCATCTTTAATTGGTAGAAACTGCTTTCACCCCTTATCAATGTATTCTCATCGGCCATGATATAATTATTTTTAAACGCCCGCTCAGACACAATCATCCACTCTTCCTCCACAACCATAGGATAATCTCTTTCTACTGAAATTTTGACAAGATATGGGATTTCCTGCTTGTTCATCTTCTCCCTTAAAGAGTTGGATGTTTGGGAATATCCGATAATTGGAATTATTAAAACCAATACCGCTATCAACCTTAATTTTTTCATGTTTTTTAATTTAAAGTGAGTTTTAAAAGAACTGAACAACATCTAAAACTTCCTTAGCTATAGGCTAATTTGATGTTCCAATCAATTGCTCCACTTACTAATATTTTGAAAGGGGTTCGCCGAGCTTTTTACGCTCCATTCTTGAGTTAGAATCCAAATCCAAGGTAGAGTTGACCCACTGAATTTTTAGAATTCTGGGTAATATTGCCAGCAAGACCCGTTCGCCCCACTTCTCTTAAACCATAATTATACCTTACACCTATGGTTACGTTCTGTACATCAAATCCGATACCTCCCATTATGCCATAATCGAAGGAATTAAAATCATCCCTTTCAAGGGTATTGGTCTCTATAGTCGTCAAGTCCGAGATTCTTAGGTTTTTTACATTAGCAGAGATTAAATAAGACAAATAAGGGCCAGCATGAATATTCACAGGGCCCAGGTTCAAGGTAAAGGCAATTGGCAATTGAACATAATTTAAATTGAACCTAATTTCTCCATCCCTAATTCCCAAAGCGTCTTCCAAACCTGATCCCCCATAGGAAACTTTCGACCCTACGTTAGTATACAGCAGTTCTGGTTGCACTGCGAAGAAGCTGTTTACTGGAATCTTAGTAAATACACCAAAATGCAGACCCAGTTTTGCATTTTCATCCTCTAGGTTTGGATGTTCTACATAAAACTGAGAAAGATTGGCCCCTCCCTTTATCCCTATTCTGGGTCCGGGATTATTCGTTTGGGCATCTAGCTGAGGTATAGATAGCAACAGCCAAGAAACAACCCCAAACCCAATCAACCGAAATTTATTTTTCATATTCATAGTGGTAGCATTTTATTTAGAACAAAATTCAAGAAGGATCAACATTTGTTTTAGATCCTATTCTACAAAGATGGAAAAATAAATTTATAATTTATTACATTAAATTTATTATTTATTACACATTATACATTAATTAATGACTAATAACATATTAATTATAAACCAATATTTAATTTACAATGAATATTAAATTTTAAAAGCATATGATACTTTTCTATTGGATAAAAAAATAGTTTACTAGTGTAATAGGAAGGCATCCTAGTAATTTTATTTGACCCTGAATTTAATATGATTTAGTTCTTTACTCTTCAAAGGTTGAAATTGTGAGGATAGTTGGATAGACTTTCAAATTGGTGATCAGAAGGACTTTAGCCACCATTAGCCATCTATCATAGCCAACTTTTTGATAGACAAAAAGCCCATAATGGAAACATACTTTGCTAATTTACCGGAGAAAAATTGTCATTGATGAAATTTCACCAACCGATCCAGTTTTGAAATCTTAAACCCTCCTTCTATTATTTCAAGCAGCCCTTCATTTTTGAAATCAGCAATAATCCTATTGAGCGATTCATGGGCTGTACCTAAAATATTCGCTAAGTCTTTTCTGCCAATAAGGATGGAAGGTGTCGTTTTTTCACTTACCCTCTGTTGATTATAAAGGTTGACCAAGGTGATGGCAAGTCTTTGCCTAATAGAGGAATAAGCCAATTCCATCAATCGTTTTTCCATTTCATACAGATCACTGGAAAGCAATTTGATAAAAAAGGAGGCCACTTGCCGATTATTAAAGATGATGTTTTCGAAAACGCTTTTGGGAATTACGTAAATTTCCGAATTACTCATAGCCTGAGCACTTTCCTGATAGGGCGTCCGGTTTAGCATTGGCAAATGGCCAATAAACTGCCTATCATAATGAAGGCCTGTTATCAATTCTTTCCCATCCTGGGTCATGCGATAGGTTTTCACTTCCCCTTTGATGATGAAATATAGCTCAAAGGGTTGAGAACCTTCTGAAAAAAGAATTTCTTTCTTATTTAGGTATTTACGGGTTTGAAGATTCGAAAACTTCTGAAACTCATTGAGAAGACTACCCCTTTCAAAATAATCCTCTTCCCCTGCCGGGAAATTACTGAACAGGGATTTGATTTTTTTATTCTTTTCCAGCCTGATTTCAACGGATTGCAAGAGCTCGAGATCATCCAGGGGTGTGCTCAAAAAATCATCAGCTCCCATGACCATTGCTTTCCTGAACAAGGATCTATCAAAGGTTTCCGACAAAAAGATAAACGGAATGTCGGCGGTCGTTGGGTTCCTGGAAAGTAGGTGGTAAATGCTGAATCCATCCATATCGGATACAACGAGATTACAGATTACCAGGTCTGGCTTTACCTTTTTATTCAAATCGCCCCAATCTGCCCATTTATCCAATGGAATCACACTAAACCCATCTGATTTTAACACATCTGTAATGTGTACTAACCTTTCCTGGTTGCTTTCAATAATTAAAATTGTTGATTTCATGATTAACCTTCCAGAATTCTTCTAACCTTCATCTGACCACAAAAAAGGTGATCTTAATCATGGCTGGAAGATGATAATTATCTCAATTAAGTATGTAAAGGCTGATCAGGCTCAGGTCAAGTAAACCCATGAAGAGCTTGCTGATGACATTAAGTCATGGTTCTTTCCCTTTAAGATACGGATTTTAAACCCTGTTAGCAAGTAGAACAAGGTTTTCCAGAAAAAATCTTTTCTTTTGCTTGTCATTTCTATATCCTGATGGGGTGGTTCCTGAAATTTTCTTAAAAGCATAGGAGAAATGAGGAACACTGCTAAAATGCAACTTATAGGAGATTTCACTTATATTCAACTCACCACAACTAATTAATTCTTTGGCTTTCTCAATTTTGCAATGAAGGACATAGCTAGAGAGGGTGACACCTGTACATTTTGAGAAAACATTTGACATGTAAACATAATTGAGATTAAGGTTATCTTGTAAAAAGTTAGAGAAGTTTCCTTCGATTATGTCCTTGTCTAGATTCAGGAATGCCAGGACTTTACTCTTAATTTTTTCCACAAGAATTTTTTTAGAGTCCTCGATGATTTCAAGTCCTGAGGCATGTAGATTTTCCCTAAACAAATCTATTTTGTCCATACGTACTCCATCAGAAACATTTACCTCTCCTAATTTCAGGGAATTATACTCAAAATCGAGCTTTTCCAATTCCTCTTTTACTTTTAGCAGACACCTGTGGCTCACCATATTTTTTATAATAATTTTCATGATTTCCTGTCATTTTATTTTCCTAGATTAATAAAAGCTATACTTGAGAAATGCCTGGCTTTTTTGGGTGTAGGTTACCATTCAATTATTGGCAAACCAATCGGGCGAAACTATATAACATGGAGGTGGCCTGAATACAAAGATAGGCAAAGATAATTCGGTAATCGATAACGTTGGTCATGTCATTGCAATGATAATTATCACTGCACTTTGAATTCCAACTACCGTAATCATGAACATGTTCCAAGCCTTAAATCAAGGATGGGATAGGGACTAATGCTTGATCATTTAGTTATATTTGCCCAGAACTGATTGACGACGCTCTTGCCACACCCAGGCCAACTTTTTCAAATTAGTTGCTCAAAACTTCTAAAAACGTAGGTATAAATGGTTTTAAGGCAATATATTGGGGGATGGTTGCAACAAATTCATTATTTGAACTATTCCAGTAAGACATGGCCAATTGCGAAAAATTAAACTCTTTTAAGAAAACCCTCGGCCCGGGCATTTTATTTGCCAGTACGGCAATTGGTGTTTCTCATCTGGTGCAAAGCACCAGGGCAGGAGCAGAATATGGCTTTGGCTTGTTGTTTTTTGTGTTGGCTGCAAATCTTTTCAAGTGGCCATTTTTTGAGTTTGGGTCCCGTTATGCCTCCTCCACCGGCAGATCCCTGATTGCGGGATATCACTTAACCAGTCCATGGTTTTCATACTTGTACCTGGGTGTTAACTTAGTATCCATGTTTTTCGTAAACGCAGCTGTCACTTTGGTGACCGCAGGTTTTTTGCAAAACCTTCTAGGGTTTTCTTTAGGTGAGGATTATTTCTTCATCCCCAGTTTGATGTTGTTTTTATTCAGCTATTTGTTTTTGTTTTTTGGGAGGTATGCATTATTGGACAAAGGCATAAAAGTAATAGGAACCTTTATGCTGATAAGTACACTCCTGGCTTTTGCACTAGTATTGGCTCGTGGTCCAGAGAGCCAAAACACTTTCCAAGTTTTCAATCCTATGCCCACTGCTCAATCCATCCCTTTTATCATTGCCCTGATGGGCTGGATGCCTTCTGCTATAGACTCTTCTACCTGGAACAGTCTCTGGACCCTTGCCCGAATCCGACAAAGCCGCTACCGGCCCAGCTTAAAAGAAACACTGGTGGAATTCAACATAGGTTTTTGGGTTTCTGCATTTTTGGCGCTTTGCTTTATGGGAATGGGCGCCTTTCTCATGTTTGACACAGGCAAGGCCTTACCTGATAACAATGTTGGCTTTGCCTTGGGAATAGTGCGGCTTTACACTGCAAGTCTGGGTGATTGGAGCTTTTTTCTCATCGCTGCCGCAGGGTTCACCATTATGCTCGGCACCTGTATAGGGGTATTGGACGGCTATTCGCGGTCAACTGCAGAAGTGATAGGGGTGATCCAGCATACCAAGGCCTCCACAAAAAACTATTTATTCTGGCTCAGCATAACAGCGTCAGGAGGCTTTTTCGTGATTGCTTTTTTTCTAAACCATTTCACCTTGCTGATCAATATTGCTACCACCATCTCATTTCTAATTGCACCGATTATCGCCATTATGAACTATAAACTCACTTTTGGTGATCACTTGCCTGAGGAACATAAACCCGGTAAACCCATGAAAGTCCTGGCAATGGCGGGTATTTTGTTTTTGGGGCTGTTTTCTTTAGGAATGATCTTGTTTCAACTCATTCAATAATCCGTTGCGAATTTATTCCAAACCTCCATTACCTTATTGCGGTCAAAATCACCGGTATAACAAAAAATTCTATACCTGAATTGTACATTTTCTCCTTTGCTTAGGTGCCAATCCCCGAGTATCTGTCGTGAAGGGCCTATTCCCAATTCTCCATCCACACGCCATGGATTGGGAAAACCCGGATTATCGGGGTGGTCAAAAATAACCACATGTGCTAGATCTTCCCTACCTTCCACTTTTAGGCCCAGGTCCAACCAATTCGACCTTTGCTGTTCCGCATCCTGGTTTTCCTGCCCGGCAGCATTTACGGCTTTCCCTTCTATACCTTTGTACCAGGGCATCCGCAAAAATAGCCCTCCTACATAGAATTCCCCCATCACCAGCTCCCGCTGGGCTTCCCCTGTCCAAAGCAGGTCCATCTCATAGGTACTTTCTGTAGAGCTAAATTCCCATAACTGCCTTTCCTTCATCATTACCCCATTATCCTCACCTAGCATCTCATAGTAGGTCTCCCAACATACCTTATCTCCTGATTCCTTATGCACTTGCCAATCAACCCTCCTCCAGTGATCCGCTTCCCAGTTCATGAAAAAATCCCTGCCATTTACTTCTTTTAGCCCCCAATACAGTCCTGTTTGATGAAGGTGGTGGCTGGGTTGAAACTCCGTAAGTAGACCCTGTCCGTCCGGGGCTATTATGGGATGAATATAAGGTCTTTTTCCCTCTGCCACATGCTGTACGAGAAGTGGAGAATCGCTACCTTCCCGAACAACCTCAAGCACCTGATTGGATGGTTGTGAGATGTATAAAGTTAATAATCCCTCTTGTTTATCCGATTGACCGCACCCAAGGAGCGCCAAGATAAACAGGGGAGTAATGGCCTTAGCAAAAGCATAAATCCTTGGCAAATAGATAGCAATAATGTGCATGTGCTCCCTCATTAATCCAATGCAAAGGAAAACGGGGCAAAGGCACCACTCCCCCAAGCTAGATGACGGGTGCTGGGTGAAATTGCGAACAATGGGGAAAATGTATTTACCTTTACTTCCTTGCCCTGAAATTCCAGCATCCTCAGCCATCCATCGCCACCATTGCCATGCCATCCACCTCCGAGTGCTTGAGCGTTAAAGGTCATTTGATGTATGGTCTTTCCCGCAGCATTTTTATCCTCCCTATACCCAACATGCCCCTCAGGATTGTCAGGAGCTCCAATATGACCGGAAAAAACCATTTGAATATTCTTGGAGGGCTTAACCAGCTTTTCAAACACTTCCTTTCCATAGTTTTTATCCTCAATGGGATAGCCCTCAGTTTCAATATGCTCACTGTCCCTGTTCAAATAAGTATGGGTCAACAAGATTACCACATGCTCCTCGTATTTGGGGTCGTTCACCCTCTCAATTGCCCATTCAAGATAGGCATCCCTGGGAGCAAATTCCAATACCAAAATTAAAAACTTCCTTTGGTCGGGGGCTATAAATTCATAGGTGGCATTGGTGAGAAGGGGCATACCGTCTTCTCCTTCTGCCACATCCTTAAGCATAGCCTGGGTAAGGTGGTTTTTATCCACTGGGAAATAATCCGCATAAGAGGTATTTCGGTTTTCAACATTTTTGATACCAAAATCATGGTTTCCCGTGGTTGCAATGAAAGGGATCTTTCCATCAAATGCCCCCATGGATTTTGCTACCGCCTCCCACTGGGATTTGCCGGGCTGGTTTGCCGCTTCACCATCAGGGTTGGCCCATGCGTTGTGTTCCACAAGGTCGCCTACATGCAAAACCAGAGGAATGTTTAACTTCTCCCTATTTTCTAATACCCAATTAGCCATCATGTCTAATATGGGTTGGTTTCTCTTGAATTTCACATAGGATTGAGTATCCGGAAAAAGAACCATGGTCCAGGCATCTTTCTCGCTTAATGCCGGGGATTTAAATTCCTCCCCTTCTTGTGCTATTAAAATGAAGGGGGAAATGATAAATAGAGCGATGAAGAAACAACTCCTGATAATTGGGTACATAGTAAATAAGGTTATCCTGGGTTAAAAACTGAAACAAATGGAAACAAGTTTATTATATATAATATTGCATATGAAATTACTCTCTAGGTCAAGGGAGATTGATGACCACCTTTCCCAATGACACCACAATTTTAAGTAATCTATCATGTATGTTTTTTCGGGCATCAGGAAATGACGTCCTGTTATAGCAATCAATAAAATCACTCAGATGCAGGAAGAGCTTTTCACCCTCATCCATCATTTCCACGGTGATTTTAAGGCCACTGGTATATTCAAGCTGAACTAGATCCAATTGGCCAAGGTCAGTTCCTCCTTTTCTTCCAGTCAGTTTGTTATGAAAGACTTCCTTCTTGAAATCAGTAATGGTGACCAATTCTTCATTGATGGCGTCTGCCGGTGGCTTTGTGCGGAACCGGTCAAATATTTTTTTGTTTTTCCCAGGGGTAGAAATGTTAAAGGTCTTTTCTCCATATAATTTGTAAATGATCTGAAGGTCTATATGCTCCAGATAAATGGATTTTTCTTGAGATTTAAGTTTCTGCACCAATTCTTTGACGAACGCAATCAACATTTTGGCATTCTCTTTCGGATCCGGATGTAGCAGTACATGGTTCCTTTCATCAAATGCCATTCCTTCTTGATTACCCGACCGCTCCTTTTCCAAGATCTCCTTCAAGGCCGTATAACCAGCATGGGAATCCTTATAAACACCCTCATTTCTGGTGACTATTTTATCGATTTGCTGACTCAACACAATCCCTTTCACAATTACCGGGCTGGGATTATCCGACCCGAAGCTCCCTTTCAGGAAGTTGGCCGATAGAATGGCTGCTTGCTGGTGGGCATTCAGTACCAAATATTTGCCGTCACCATTAGGGTAACCTATAAGACTCCTTTGCAGGAGTTTGTCAAAGCCTAACACAAAATCGGCTTCCATTTCCTTGGCTTTTTCAAAAGTGGGAAGCAAAAATTTATAGTTTAAGTTCTCATCATCTATCTTATCCGAATCATAGTAAATGATGTTGCTTTCAATATCCGTTAGGTATTTTTCATATTTCAGGTTTTTGGCCTCTTGTGGTAAATAAAGAAGCCCGATAGTTTTGACTTCGACTTGCTGCTTGGTTTGTTCCTCTTCCATGGTATTGGTATACTGTGAAAACTTGGCAGTTTTCTTCAACTTCATTGACACAGCCTTTGATTGGCTGAAACTTTTGGATAAAATTAGAGGCTTATTGTAAGGTATGCAAATCCCACGGCATGGATTGACCATGATTTGCATAATATCTTTAATAATGAAGCAAATTTCATCGGCATTGGCATTAATTCAAGATGATTTTTGTTAGGGTTTTACGTTATAAAAAACGCTGGAGCAAGATCAACAATCAGGGACATGCCCAAAAAATATCCCCCACCAAAAATAGCTGTACCTCGATTCTGTGAGTCAAATGGATTCTACACCACCCCGAAGCGCTCCAGGAATATGGCAAAAATTAAAGCCCGGGGAACCAAGCCTGAGACACGCTTAAAAAAGGGGCTTTGGAAAACGGGAGTAAGATATAGAAAATGTAAAAACAGGCTTCCGGGAAATCCTGACATTTCATTTGTAAAATACCGCCTGGTGGTATTTGTGGACGGCGCATTTTGGCATGGCCATAACTGGATGGAGAAAAAGCAAAAAATCAGGACCAACAAAGAATTTTGGATATCAAAAATAGAAAGAAACAAACAAAGGGACCAGGAGGTAAACCAATTTTATCGTAAGAATGGCTGGAAGGTGATCCGATTTTGGGATTTTGAAGTGGAACAGCAACTAGGCACCTGCATCAAAACAATTGTTGATGAGCTAACCCTACATCCGAAATCACCCTATTAATTGGGCATCATCTCCCTGTAGGTTTTTCTCACCGCTTTATTTCGGTTAATGGAAGCCACATAAATCCCCTCATAGTCAGCATCCTCAATTTCTTCAAATTCTCCGCCTGGACCCACAAAGTAATTCGCTAGATGGTGAATACTATTTGAGTGGCCTACTACCAGCACATCTCCATCCACAGTTTTGATTTTATCTACAAGGGCATCATGATCATTGATGTCATATTCCATTATTTCCACACCCTTTGACCGGGCTATAGGGGCTACGGTGGCCCTGGTGCGGATAGTTGGCGTGCTAAAGACATGCCGGATGTCCTTATCCTCCAGTATTTTCCTAAGGTTTTCGGCCCTTAACCTACCCTCTTCGGCTAAATCCGGATCATCGCCTGTCATGATTTTTTCAGCGTGCCTTACGATGTATAAGTTTCTTTCCGGCCCCCTATCACAAGCATTTAATCCAAGTAACAGAACAAAGGCGCCAATGAAGAATAAAGATTGAATTTGCATGTGTTTATATTTTTTTTCAGCCGTCATTTACGGGGAAATATCGCCTGTTGCTCCAGTAGCTATCCGGGCATCCCTTTTCGTGTCGCTTGGGTCATGCCCTGACTGCCGTCAGGACAGGCTCGATTTTCAAGAGGAATTATATACCAACCAGGTTTAATTTATTTATTATCACTTAATTGATTCCCATTTCCTAGACGTTTTAGGTTGTACCCCTTTTTTTCCAGCAATCTTAATAACCCCTTCTCACCGCCCAAGTGCCCTGCCCCAACTGCAAAAAACATAGTGCCTTCTTTCATCAAAGCTTCCATAGGGGCTATCCAGTTTTGGTTTCGCTTATCTAAAAGGATATCTTGATAGGCCTTGTATTCGGGGCTTTCGGAAACCATTTTCACCAACAATTCTATATCCTCCTTAAGGTAAGTAGCTATCAATTTTCTGAACTCTCGCCTCCCCTTTTCCAGGTTTTCGGCATATTCAAAAAAACTTCGGTATTGTTCCTCAAGGGGAATCTGGTCAAATACAGAAAGTTGATCATCTACCGACTCCAAACCCCTGATATCCAACCGTTGGGATTTTGCCAATTTCATCAATTCATTTTCGTATGACTTAATTTCGCATTCCAGCAGGTTGGGATAAATAAGTGACATGAGCATAAATGGTCTCATCTGCTTAAGCATGTCCAAGTCCACCCCCGTTCTTTCTTTGAGTTTCCGGCGAGTAGCCTGGTATTCTTCTTCACTCAGGTAATCAGTGATACTTTCTCCCTCATCGTTCTGCATCTTAGAAAGCATGGACAAGGCCAAGGATGGGTCATCCATGTCCACTTCCATGATCAAAGCTTCAGAGTCCTTAAGTTTATCGGCTACCTCCTGGCTTAGTTTATAATCCTGTTCGCAAATCAAATGAATAGTCCCAAACAAATAAGAAGGCTTTGAAAGGCCTGGGCCTGATATTTCCCAAAAAACGCCTTTATCCTGCGCTTGTAAGGGAAAAGAAAGCAGTAAGAATGCAAGGAGAGACCTTAGGATGCCCAGCCCTAAAGGATTCAAAAATCTGGATTTCAACGTTTTTAACATATTAGCTAACCACTAAAGGTACTGTTCAAATATTGGTCCTTTACTTTCACGTCCTCAAATTCATAAAACTGCTCCCAAAAGGCCTCCTCTGGTAGCGCAGCCCTGAGAAAGAGTTTTTCATTCTTTATCGGGTGCACAAAGACGAGCTGAAAGGCATGCAAATGGATGCTGGCGTCTGAGTTCGCTTTCGGAAACCCGTACTTAACATCCCCCCTGATTGGGCAGCCCAAAGCTGCCAATTGTACCCGAATTTGATGGGGTCTTCCGGTAATAGGTCTTACCTCCACTAGCCAGTGGTCGTTGAGCTTCCCAAGTCTTTTATACGTAAGTTCAGCTTTTTTGGTGCCTTCCTTTTCCATATCATGGGCAGTTACTACATTGTTGTTTTCATCTTTGCTTAACCAATGTACCAATTTGCCATTTTCATCCTTAGGGCGCTTTTTGGTGATGGCCCAGTAAATTTTATGTACCTGCCTTTTTCTAAAGAGCTCGTTCATCCTCTCCAGTCCTTTTGAGGTACGGGCAAAAACCACTATGCCACTAACAGGCCTGTCCAATCTATGGACAGGATGCAAAAAAACTTTGCCAGGTTTATCATATTTTTTTGCAATATATTCCCTGCAATAATCCGTAAGGGTCTTATCCCCTGTGGCATCGCCCTGCACTAAAATTCCCGGCCTTTTATTTACCACAAGGAAATGATTGTCTTCGTAGATGACATTAAAAGCTTTGTTCATGACATTTATTGCTTTTGGCACGTAAAGGTAATCAAAAGTAACTTGGTTTTCTAGGCACAATTATACCCTCAAAAATTGGGCACGAATTTGGGTTGATAATTTACCATCAACTGAATCCAACACAATATGAACAACAGGTACTTTTCCAACATCCGTAAAATTTTACATACCACCTACGAACATTTAAAGGAGGGAGAGCCCGTCGTTTACTGTGCAGCCATTGCTTTTTTCACGCTATTTTCCTTACCTGCCATTTTGATCATCATTATTCTCATAGGCACGCTTTTCTTCTCAGAAGATGAGATCAGGGAAGAAATACGCTCCCTGGTGAGTGAAAACATAGACCCGGATGCTGCACAACAAGTGGAAAAAGTGATGGAAAATGTGATGGATCTACCCGATCAAATTTGGTGGATCATCGTGGGTATTGCGGTAATCATTAAAAGTGCCACAATGATATTTTTCATCCTTCAAAAGGCACTCAATGCGATTTGGAAGGTGGATGTAAAAAAAGGGGCAAACTTCTTCAAAATCACCCTACAGCGGTCTGTCACACTTGCATTGGTGGCCGGTTTGGGTTTTTTATTGGTCATCAGCTTGCTGGCAGAAACTTTACTCTATTTGTTCGGTGAACATCTTGGGTTCATTTGGGAGCACGTCCCCCAAGTGCTAATCCTAATCGGGGCTGTTTTGTTCAACTTCCTCATGGTATACCTGTTTTTTGTGGCCATACTCAAAGCCTTGCCGGATGCCAAGGTTCCCTGGAAAGATGCACTGATAGGGGGTGCCATTACCACTGTATTATTCCTGATAGGAAAAGAGGTAATCAACCTGATATTAAACAACCTGGATTTGGACGGATATTATGCCACCGCAGGTTCCCTGGTTATACTCTTGCTCTGGGTTTTCTATTCTTCCATCATTTTGTACCTGGGTGCGGTAATTACAAAATCCTATTCCCTAAGCCGCGGTAGGGAGGTAGAACCTAAATCCATTGCCTACAAATATGAATTAAAGAAATCAGATGTTGATCAAAAATAAAATAAAAAAGCCCCATGGAGGGGGCTTCAATAAAATTATACGTTGACATGCCGCTCGGCATGATAAGAGGACCTTACCAATGGGCCGGATTCCACATATTTCAATCCTCTTTTTAACCCTTCTTCACGGTATGCCTCAAATTGCTCAGGATGTATAAACTCAGCTACCTCAATGTGCATTTTGGTGGGCTGCAAGTATTGGCCTAAGGTGAGGATATCACAACCATGCTCCACCAGGTCATCCATGGCTTTGTGTACCTCTTCCACCTTTTCCCCAATTCCCAACATAATCCCGGTCTTTGTGCGCTTACCAAATTCCTTGGTTCTTTTTATTTGTTCCAATGATCTGTGGTATTTGGCTTGCGGTCTTACCCTTCTGTAAAGTCTTTCCACAGTCTCCATATTATGAGAAACCACCTCCTGACCTGCCTCAATCATGCGAATCAGTGCATCCCAGCTTGACTTAACATCAGGAATAAGGGTCTCTATGGTGGTCTCTGGAGAAAGCCTCTTGGTTTCCACCACGGTCTGATACCATATTTCTGCTCCTCTGTCTTTCAGCTCGTCCCTGTTCACAGAAGTGATAACAGCATGCTTCACCCCCATTAATTTAATGGCCTCTGCTACCCTTCTCGGCTCATCTTCATCATATTCTGGCGGTCTTCCTGTGGCCACTGCACAAAAAGAACATGATCGGGTACAAACATTACCCAAAATCATAAAAGTAGCAGTACCGGCCCCCCAGCATTCTCCCATATTAGGACAATTTCCACTCTCGCAAATAGTGTGGAGTTTATGTTCATCTACCAGCTTTCTGACCTTAGCGTATTCCTTTCCTATCGGAAGTTTCACCCTTAGCCAGTCGGGCTTCTTACGTTTGGTCTGATGTTCGGAGATTACAGGTAATTCTATCATGGTCGTCTATTGTGTCATCAAAGATATAACATCGGAAGGTGATACCCAAAAAAACAGAATTATCTCCTGAATCCATAAAACAGTGTAAAGTACACTGACTGGAAAATTTGACGGTTTTCTGTAGTGGGCATAAGCTCAATTTCCTTATTAAAACCCTCTAAGAGGTAGCCTAGTTCCACCCCTGTGACGCTTGATTTAAAAAACCCGAACTCAAAGCACAATGCCGCCTTTGCATGGCCACCAAAAGCGATTTCTGATTCTCCTAAGCCCTCGAATAACCTTCCGGGACCCAACACATTGAAACGGCTCTGATGCACCTCGGGGTCATATTGCTGACGGACGGTTTCTGTCCTAGAGATGGAATACTCAATAAAATATGGGGCAATCAACCCAAAAGTAGGGCCCAATGCGCCAAGTATGGATACCTGAACCCCCTGATGGGGGGCTTTCTGGAACAATCTCAGTTCCCTACCATACTGGGGCCGTATGGCATACAGGTAATTGGATTTCCCGAAGATGTAACTATTGCCCAGTACCGTGTTATAACGTACCTCCTTTGGATTTTTCACATTGGCAAGCTCAAGCTGAAAAAACTGGAACAAGTCGTCATCAATGGCCCAACCTAATTTTAAGCTCACTCCGCCAATAAGTCCTCCATTTGTGTTTTTGTTGATGCCAAAAAGCACCTCCCGGTCATAGTCGTAATTGCCGGCATCCTCACCCTGGGCCTTCAGTTCATGGATGGATAGCAGAAATAGGAAAACGAGGTAAATATATTTCATGTGAATCAGCTAAAGGGATCAGAAATTTAACGCTAAATTTGTTTCGTTTGTTATCCTTTACAAAATTAAAAATAAAAGATTATGACCACTATCAAAAGCCGGTACCAGGGAAACTTGAGGACTTCCTCTACCCATATCAAATCCGGAAACGAAATCATCACCGACGCCCCCGTGGACAACAATGGCAAAGGGCAGGCATTCTCTCCCACAGATCTGGTGGCAGCAGCCCTGGGTACTTGTATGGTGACCATCATGGGTATAGTAGCAAACAGGGATAACGTTGCCTTGGAAGGATTATCATGGGAGGTCACCAAAATCATGGATGATCAACCTAGAAAAATCAAAGAAATCATCATAAGCATGCACTGGGAGAAGCCAACAGAGAATGAGAAGTTCAGGCAAAAACTTAAGAACGCCGCAAAAACCTGTCCGGTCGCTCTCAGCCTACATCCGGACATTAAACAAACCATGCAGTTCAATTTTTGAACATTTTCAAAAAAAACACCTCCCACTTGTAGCGTTTCAACACACAACTTCGTCCTAGCAGTAGAACCCGCATAAATCTAACCTTTTGGAGAAAGACCTTATACAAAAAGCTAAAAGTCGGGACCCCAGATCACTGGAAAGGCTTTATAAGCACTTTTATGGCTATGCCATGAGTGTTGCGTTAAGGTATTCGGGCAATCGGGAAGAAGCATGCGAAATCGTCAATGACAGCTTTATGAAGGTTTTTGATAAAATTGATCAGTTCTCACCTGAAAACTCCTTCAAGGGATGGCTTAGGAGGATTTTGATCAATACCTCGGTGGATTACTACAGGAAAAACCTGAAATACATGGTGCTGCTGGACATAGAAAAAGCGGAAGCCACCTCTTATCAATCCAGCATCATTGATGAATTATCCAGGGAGGATATCCTTGGCATGTTGAGAGAATTACCGGAGATTCTTCGGATCATCTTTAACATGTATGAAATCGAGGGCTATAAGCATAATGAAATTGCAGCTGCCTTGAATATCCCTTCAAGTTCCAGCAGAACCTACTTGGCTAGGGCAAAGGAAAAGCTGAGGGAAAAAGTGATTGCGTTAAACCATATCAGGAATGAAGGAGCAGTTCGATAAGGATTTGGCCAAAAAGATAAGGGACTCCTTCGAAAACCATGAAGAGACCTATGACCCTAAGGCTTGGGAAAGGCTATCAAAAGCCTATTTCAAGCCCAAGAAAAGTGCATGGGGTATACTATGGCCATACATTACCACAGGATTGGCAGCTAGCTTGTTCTTGGCGGTAATGTTTTGGCCAGAATCTGTGGAAGATGCAACCACCAGTACCCAAATCACTGATGCCT
Source organism: Cyclobacteriaceae bacterium (assembly GCA_003565295.1). Classification (GTDB taxonomy): domain Bacteria; phylum Bacteroidota; class Bacteroidia; order Cytophagales; family Cyclobacteriaceae; genus Pleomorphovibrio. Next base: position 97,954 of record PXCO01000129.1, on the reverse strand, counting down.
CACAGCCATTTTCCACTCGACCAGATAAGATAGATTCCTCCATTAACCAAGATAGAAACTTACCACAAAAGAATGATTTCGCCATAGAGGAGAATAAACAAACCTCACCGGAAGGCGATAGCATCAGGGACAGTGAGCGAAAGAACACCTCCTCCCTACCATCGGAACATCCTGTGACGAAAGATGCAGGAATTGAATCTGGACCTGGAATCGATGACATCACTCACCCCAAGGAGGTAGACACGCCTCTAAGCCCGATGGAACCGAAGGCCATCGACCAATCTGCCTATATTACCGAAAGCAAGGAGCTGTTTCCATCCTTAGCTCCCCCAATAGACACCCTAAGCTCAGAAAAGCATCATAAAACATTGATGGAGCAGGAGGACGCATTGGAAATGTTGGAAAATTGGAAGAACTTGGCTGAAGACAATAGCAGCAAAGAAAAGACAAAGGAGCCATTACCCTTTAAATTAGGGTTCTTGGTGGCACCGCAGTCTAGCTCTAACCCAGTGGCAGGCATGAATTTAGGAGCAGGGCTGATGTCCGAGTTCTCCCTTTCCAAGAAAATCAAACTTGATGTGGGTGTAACCTATGCCCGCCAAAGCATGAGCCCTGAGAATCAACAGGCTATGCCACAGACCATGGACATGGCCATGGCCAGATCAAATTATAATTTCATAAATTCATCTTATCAATTGGATTTTGCAAGTTTGGATATCCCCGTCAATCTGAAATATCAGGTAATGGAAACCAAAAATTCCGGGTTTTACCTGATCACCGGGCTTTCTAGCATGGTTTACCTTAATCAACAAGCTACTGAATCATTCCAGACCAATTCTTTTTTCACCACCGAAGCTGATGGGATCTTGAGCTTTTCGCCCTCGGTTCAACAGTTCTCGACGGTGATCACGCCCGAAGGGGGAGAAAACAACATGGATTTGGGTAGAATGGTAAATCTATCAGTGGGGTACGAATATAACCTTAGCAATGGAATGTTCATTTCCTTTGAACCATTTTACAAATTACCCATAGGAAGTCTTACTTTTGCCAATCAACAATTCTCAATAGGGGGGCTTAACCTGAGAATGAATTTTAAAATGGGAAAATAAACCTGATTCCCTTTAAATACGTGTTATCTAAAAATCACCATAAACATAAAAAAAGCGTGTATTCAATCATGAACCATTACTTCAAATTTGTGTGGAGCCTAGGGCTATTAGCAGTTTTAACCGGATGTCTTAAGGATACTGAGACTGAACTTGACAGGGCAATTGAAAGAGATAATGCCATTTTGGAAGCCTATATTTCCAATAATGACATAAATGCCACCAAAACCCAAACCGGGTTTTATTACTCAAGAGAGGTAGAAAAACCAGACGCATACCAGTTTCAAAATGGGGACGTGATAGGCATTTATTTTGATATACGTACGTTGGACGGACAAATTGTTAAAAGGTACATGGATGAAGAAAATGATCCTGTGCTGTTTAAGGTCACCAATGACGGGATTTGGCCCATAGTAATGGCATACGCCGCTGGATTAGCCAGGGAAGGTGAGAAATTTAGAGTTTACTCTCCCTCCTATTTGGCATTTGGAAATTACGGTTATCAGCAAATGGTGCTCCCCAACAGCAACCTTATCATTGATATTAAGTTTGTGGGTAAGTATACAGAAGAAGAACTGAAAGAGAGGGAAGATCAGATGATTCAGGATTATATTGCTGAAAATAACCTTGAAGGATTCGAGAAAATCGATGAAGGCATCTATTTCCGCTTGGTAGATGAAGGGGATGATGAGAAAGCTAAATCGGAAAGGGGAAAAAACGTAACCTTCGACTATAAACTATTTCATTTAGGGGAAACCAGTCCGACCATGCAAGGGGACGGAACAGGAAACCGCCCCACCATAAGAGTGGGATTTGAGGAATACCTTAATTTTTTAAATATCGTATTAAACGACCTTTATTTGGAAGCCGAAATTGAGGCAATAGTCCCGTCATTTGCAGGGTTTGATAGATCCATACAAATTATACCTTTTGAAATAAGAGAAGACCTGGTAAACCGTGGTGAGAATGTGGACCTGGTCAGGCCCTATACCCCCATTTTCTTCGAAGCCCAAATAAAAGGAATAATGTAAGCTTCTGATAAGGTCAATAAAAAAACCTTGCCTGGGTGTCCCAGGCAAGGTTTTTTTATTGACCGGTAAGGGAACGGAAAATCGGGAACTCTAGAATTTTATGAACAGTAAGCCCAAAAACAAAGGCCCAAATTATTGCACTTATAAACATACTGCTGAGAATCCTTCGCTTAGGAATACCAAATGAGGCCATGATAATGGTGCCTCCAATAGGAGTGAAAATAACGGGTGTAAGGGCGGCAATCCCCCAAACCCCAAACTTCTGCCATACTTTAATGATTTGCCTGGTTCTACTCGTGAACCGCTTTGGGTTTTTCCTGATCTTTATCACCCAGGTATGTTTGATCCATTCCCCTAAAAAAGAAAACGCAATAACGGAAGTCATCATTCCAGAGACTGTTACAACTTCAATTTCCAACAGACTATACCCTGCTGCTGCTCCCAATGTTGGGCCAGCTATAAATTTGAAGAGGCATAGCAGATAAATCCCTATAAAGGTGAGCAAATACTCGATCATAGAATAAAGTACAAATAGGAGAGATAAGTGAGTAAAAGCACTATCCCCCCCCACCTCGAAATTTTATAATGCCATCGCATAATGGGGAAAAGCAGAATCGTCATACCCAGCATCCAAAGAAAATCCATATTTAGGAAATCCGAAGAAACAGAAATGGGCTTTACTAAAGCTGTTATCCCAATAATACTCAAGACATTCATCATATTACTTCCCAGGATATTTCCCATGGCAATATCCGTCTCCTTTTTTATTCCGGCGATCACGGAAGTTGCCAATTCGGGTAAACTGGTTCCCACAGCAATGATGGTCACTCCAATGATTCTCTCGGTGACTCCCCACTTCAGTGCGATTTGAATGCCATTCTCCACAAGAAGTTCAGAGCCAACATAAAGGCCAAAGATCCCCAACAAAAGAAAAACAACTGCACTCCAAATAGGTTTCTGATTAAAGGCTGACTTTTCTTCTTCGGACATTTCCACTCTACCTATTTTTTTGAAAAAATAAAAATTCACGGCAAACAAGAGCAGGACTAGAATTAATCCTTCCCAAACCCCTATGTATCCGTCAAGGGCCAATCCAAAAAAAAGCAAAGAGGTAATCAGGGTAAAGGTGAAATCTAACTTAAGTATGGATTTGGTGATGATAATTGGATACACTAAAGCTGTAATTCCCAATACTAATGTGATGTTTGAAATATTGGAACCCACCACATTACCCACTGCAATATCACTTGTGCCTTTTAGGGCAGCGGTGATACTTACCAGCAGTTCCGGGGCTGAAGTCCCAAATGCTACAACAGTAAGCCCTATCAACCCGGCACTTAAGCCTAATTTTGAGGCTATTGCAGAGGCCCCGTCCACGAGCAGCTTGCCACCAAGCAACAAAACCCCGAGCCCAACACTCAACCAAACATATTCCATCTTGGGTACCTTTATAGTTTAGGGCCAAAGGCCAAGTCTCCCGCATCCCCTAAACCAGGAATGATGTACGCCTTGTCATTGAGTGCTTCATCAAGCGCACAAAGCCAAAACTCGTGGGGGATAGAAAGATGCTCTTTGATATAGCTGACACCTTCTGGGGAAGCAATCACTGAAACGATATGAATCATAGATGGACTACCGTTGTTCAGTAAATGATTGACACTTTCCACAAAGGATTTACCCGTTGCCAACATAGGGTCCACTACTATTACTGTTTTACCTTCTATAGGCGGTGCAGCCATGTATCCCAACTCCACCTCCACGTCACCCTGCCCAGAGTGGGCCTTTCTGAAGGCACCAATAAAGCCACTATCCGCTTGATCAAAAAAATTAATTACACCTTGAAAAAAAGGCACAGATGCCCTAAGAATCGAAATTACCACTGGCTGGCTCGCCAATAGGTCCATAGAAAGCTTCTTAAACGGTGTCTGCACCAATTTCGAATCATAATGAAGGGATTTGGATAATTCATAGGCCATGATTTCCCCAAGCCTTTCCAAATTACTTCTGAATCTTAACCTGTCATTTTGTTTGTGAATATCACGCAATTCTGCCAAGAAGTGGTTGGCAACGGTATTTTGATGGTTCAATACAAACATAGGGGCAAGATATAAAAAAACCCGATCCTTTCAGATCGGGTTTAATTTTATGGATTAAATTCCTTTAATCTTTCACCTCAAAGCTCACTCTTCTTGCAAGCTGCCTTGCGTCAGCAGAACGCTTGTCTACCGAAGTATCTTCACCATATCCTTTGTAAGACATTCTAGAGGCATCGATCCCAGCAGCGATTAAGAGATCATAAACTGCCTTAGCCCTTCTTTCAGAAAGCTTCATGTTGTAATCTTCAGGACCGATTTCATCAGCGTAACCTTTCAATTCAACACTAACACCTGGGTTTCTCTTCATGAAGTTGGCCACATAATTTGCAGCAGAAGAGGAGTAACCAAGCGGTTTAGAGCTGTCAAACGCGAAGTACACATTAACGTATCCATCGTTGATCGCCTTTTTCAAGAAGTCAACCTCTTCAACAGTATCTTCTGGAGGACATCCGTCCAAAGATGCTGGGCCAGGTACGAAAGGACACTTGTCTAGGTGATCAGGAATTCCGTCACCATCAGAATCCAAGGTTCTTCCGTGTGAATCTACCCTAGCACCTGCTGGAGTATTAGGCTCTTTGTCAAGGTAATCAGGAACACCATCTCCATCAGAGTCTTTAAGCATATCTCTGATTTCTCCGATTTGGGTAGCCAATTCTTCTTTGGTCGCATACTTGCTTTCCCTCAAATACCAGTCGGCATGTGAACTGCTTCCACCAAGATAGAAGGACAATCCAAGGGTTCCAGTCCACCAATTGGCCTTAGGGCCATAGAAACTGTAATCCAAAGGGGTGATGGAAGATGCACCGTCGAAGGCTACATTTTGCCTTCCGTTCATTATAGTGCTAATGTCGGCATTTAGAGCAATTCTGTCTGAAAGCCTTACCTGGGCTGTCAAACCTGCAATAAAGTTGTAGACATCATCTTGGAACCCTTCCCATTCGTTTTCTTGGGGGGTGACCCTACCGATGCCTACACCGGCATGTCCCAAGAGATTAAACCTCTGAGAGAAAGTTTCAAAGTTCATGATCCTACCCAAATTGGCAACTCCTTGCAAGTTGACCCTGTAGTAGTTAGTAGAGAATTCTGGATTGTTGTCCTGGCTCGCCTCGTTAAAGCTTCCAAAGCCAAAATCAAGTTTGGTTCCAAACTTCTCATTGAACATGTACCTGACACCGAGATCCGCATGACCTATATTCAGTGTAGGAGAATAATAGCCAGGGGTCATGGGTGACATGGGCTTGTTAAATCCTCCGTTAACTTCGATAGACCATTTATTGAAATCGTCATCTTGCGCTTGAGCTCCTATGGCCAATGCGCCAACCATTAGTGTTGATAGTATTATTTTTTTCATGATAAAAAATTTTTTACAACATTCAAGTGTTAGTTTAATTAATCCAGTTTTGATTTCGAAGTAGAATTTTCAGTTACAAATGTATGTTTTTTTACGACAATATTAAACTTCTCTCCAAATTGTTTCGATAATTTAAATCTTTTCAACGAAATTCGAGAGAAACAACTCACAAACTATGCCAACTCCACAAATATTGGATCAAATTTTAAACATCAGAGGCGTTTCCGGTGATGAGTCCAAAATGGCACAATACATATTAGAATACGTTTTCAAACGAAGATATAAATGGAAAGTTACACCTGAACTATTTTTTGGGGATTTTTTTCAAAATAATATCATTTTAAAGTTCGGAACCCCTAAAACAGCACTATTTGCCCACATGGACACGGTAGGTTTTACTGCAAGATACGAAAACCAACTGGTACCGGTGGGTGGCCCCGAGGTGCAAACGGGTGATTGGATAGAAGGGGAAGATATAATGGGAGAGATTAAATGCCAGGTGGAAGTGAAGGGAGGAAACCTGTACCACAATTTCAAGCGTCCCATACAAATCGGCACTTCTTTATCATTCTCCCAGCAAATCCACGACGAAGGGGAGTATATTCAGGCCGCTTACCTGGACAATAGGTTAGGCCTGTACACAGCTCTTCAGATATGCGAACAGCTTGAGCATGGAATAGTGGTTTTCAGTACCTACGAAGAGCACGGCGGGGGAGCTATTCCCCTTTTGTCAAAATTTATCTATGAAAAATGGCGGATCAGGCAGGCCTTAATCGCCGATATCACCTGGGTGACCGATGGGGTGCATCACGGGAAAGGGGTTGCCATTTCGCTGCGGGACAGCTTTATCCCGAGGAAAACCTATTTAAACCGTATTTTAAACCTGGCAGAAGAAAGCGGCATACCCTACCAATTGGAGGTGGAAGCACATGGAGGATCAGACGGGCGAGAAATTCAATTATGCCCCTACCCAATAGATTGGTGCTTTGTGGGGGCCCCAGAGAATAATGTGCACACACCGAGGGAAACCGTACATTGGTCCGACTTAGAAGCAATGATTAACCTACATGCTTACTTATTGAAGTACCTTTAGGTCTTTTTCCGATTTCATTTTACCCATATTTGCCTATATTTGTAAGGCCTTAAGTATTTAGGGCTTTTTCATTTTACGATATGATCAAAATCCACGATAAGACATTCGTACCTTTTATCAGTGAAGAAAGTATCCAGGAAACCGTAAAAACAATGGCAAATCGGATCACACAGGATTACAAGGATAAAAACCCTTTGTTTTTGGGTGTGTTGAATGGTGCCTTTATATTTTTGGGGGACTTGGCCAAGCAATTGAGACTGGAAGCTGAGTTCACCTTTACCCGGCTCTCTTCTTATATCGGCACCAGCTCTACTGGAAAGGTAAAAATGAAAATGGCGTTGGAGGAACAATTGGAGGGTAGGCACCTTATTGTAGTGGAGGACATAGTGGACACAGGGAAAAGCATGAAGATGTTGTTTCAGGAACTCAACCATTACCATCCTGAAAGTATAGCCATTGCCAGTTTGCTTTTGAAACCGGGTTCACTTCAGGAATCCATCCACATTGACTACCTGGGTTTTGAAATTCCCTGTAAATTTGTAGTTGGATATGGCCTGGATTATGAAGGGCTTGGAAGAAACCTCCCTGAAATTTACCAATTACGTGACTAAATAATAAATAACAATATCTATTTAAAGCACATGTTGAATATAGTATTATTTGGCCCCCCCGGTGCGGGAAAGGGCACACAAAGCGAAAAACTGATTCAAAAATACGGGATTGAGCATATTTCCACGGGTGATCTTTTCAGAAAGCACCTTGGAGAGGGTACTGAACTGGGTAAACTGGCAAAAAAATACATGGATGAGGGGAACCTTGTGCCCGATAAAGTGGTCATAGGGATGGTAGACGACCGCATCAATTCCAGTAAGGACCCCAAAGGCTTTATTTTTGACGGATTTCCACGAACAGTGGCTCAAGCCAAGGCTCTGGACGAGTTGCTAAATGCCAAAGGGATAGGGATTTCCGGAATGATTTCTTTGGAAGTCCCTGAGGATGAACTGAGGAAAAGGATCAAGGAAAGGGGCAAAACCTCAGGCAGGACAGATGATCAGGATGATAAAAAGGTGGATAACCGCATCAAGGTCTATAAGGAAGAGACCATGCCAGTGGCTAAGTATTACGAAGAACAAGGTAAACTCTCAAAAATCCATGGTGTGGGCAGCATAGATGAAATCTTTGCCTCCATATGTAAGGTAGTGGATCAGTATTGAGCTTGAAAAATATAAGTTAATTTTGCACAACGAACCTGGCTAAGCATGTGCTTAGCCAGGTTCGTTTTTAAGGATATGGCAGATTCAAATTTCATCGATTATGTAAAGTTCTGCTCCAGATCCGGTGCCGGAGGAAGCGGCTCTGTGCATTTCCGCAGAGAAAAGCATGTACCCAAGGGAGGACCGGATGGGGGAGATGGGGGTAGAGGTGGACATATCATTTTAAGGGGAAATGCCCAACTTTGGACGCTATTGCACCTTAAATATAAAAAGCACGTGATTGCCGATAATGGAAGGCCGGGAGAAGGTGGAAGAAGAAAAGGGGCCGATGGGAAGGACGTTGTGCTGGAAGTGCCCCTAGGCACAGTGGCCCGGGAAGCCGAAAGTGGTGAAATGCGATGTGAAATTACCCAAGATGGAGAAGAGTACGTTCTTACCAAGGGCGGAATGGGTGGATTGGGAAATGATCATTTCAAGACCTCCACTAACCAAGCCCCCAGATATGCCCAACCTGGCGAAGAAGGTATAGAAGAATGGATGATACTGGAACTAAAACTCCTTGCGGATGTTGGATTGGTAGGTTTTCCCAATGCAGGGAAATCCACCTTGCTTTCCAGTCTTTCCGCAGCCAAACCCGAAATAGCCAATTACCCCTTTACCACTTTGGTGCCTAACCTGGGTGTGGTGGCGTACAGGGACGACAGGTCCTTTGTCATGGCGGATATTCCGGGGATTATAGAAGGGGCAGCAGAAGGCAAAGGTTTGGGTTTAAGGTTCCTAAGGCATATTGAGCGCAATTCCATTCTGCTTTTTCTTGTGCCGGCAGACGCAAAGCACATCGCAAAGGAGTACCAAATACTCTTGAGAGAACTGGAGAAATACAACCCGGAGCTGTTGGATAAAAAAAGGATACTTGCCATTTCAAAATCCGACCTTTTGGACAATGAATTAATGGAGGCCTTAAAAGCAGAGCTGCCCACCGGGGTTTCCCATGTATTTATTTCCGCGGTTTCGGCTTTCCAGCTGGACATGTTAAAAGACCTGATTTGGCAATCCTTGCAGGAATAATGTCAGATTGTCAGGAATTTGAACAATGGCAAATTAATTGAGGACTGAAAATGGACTTTTAAATGCAGTAGTAATATGGCAGAAGAAAAAGAAAAAATTAAGGATAGCTCAAACGGAGAAGAAGAAAAGGTAATGGATAAGGTGGAAGCGCAAAAAAATGCTTCATCGGATGAATCATTGGATTCCACCCAGGGAAAAAAAGAAAGCCCAGACCAAGAGAATTCGGGGGAATCCCTGAGCAAAGAGGATCAGCTAATGGCAGATAACCAAGAATTGAAAGAAAAACATTTGCGCCTATACTCCGAGTTTGAGAACTATAGAAGAAGGACTGCAAAAGAGAGGCTTGAATTGATTAGCACAGCCTCAGAGGAGCTGATCAAAGATTTGCTACCCATTCTGGATGATTTTGAAAGAGCCTTCAAAGCTTCTAATGAAGACAAAACAGAGGGGAATCCTGATGAAGGGGTTCGCCTTATTTACAATAAAATGGTCAAAATTTTGGGCTCAAAGGGATTAAAGCCTATGGAAGGACTGATCGGAAAACCCTTTGATGCAGAAACGCAGGAAGCAATCACCCAAATACCCGCTCCCAATGATGAGCTTAAAGGTAAAATAGTGGACGTGGTAGAAAAGGGGTACCTGCTGGGTGAGAAAGTCATCCGCTATGCTAAAGTTGTGATCGGAAAATAAATATTATGGCAAAAAGAGATTACTATGAAGTGCTTGGTGTATCCAAAGGCGCCTCTCCGGAAGAAATCAAAAAGGCCTACCGTAAACTGGCCCTGAAGTTCCACCCTGACAAAAATCCGGGGGATGCCAGCGCGGAAGACAAGTTCAAAGAGGCTGCCGAAGCTTATGAAGTGCTCAGCAATGAAGAAAAAAAGGCCAGATACGATCGGTTTGGCCATCAAGGCGTGAGTGGCAATGGCGGCTTCGGTGGAGGAGGCATGAACATGGAAGACATCTTCAGCCAATTTGGGGATATCTTTGGTGACAGCGGTTTTGGGTCTTTCTTTGGCGGTGGCGGCGGCTCCCGGAGAACCAAAAAAGGCACCAACCTCAGAGTAAAACTCAAGCTCAACCTGAAAGAGGTGGCTAACGGGGTAGAAAAGAAAATAAAGGTAAAAAGACACCTGATAGCAGAAGGGGTCACCTTTAAAAACTGTCCCACCTGCCAAGGCAGCGGCCAAATCAAGAAGGTGGTCAACACAATGCTGGGACAAATGGTATCTGCAAGCACATGTCCATCCTGCGGTGGCAGCGGCCAGATTGTAGATAAAAAGCCTCAGGGAGCGGATGCTCAAGGTTTGATAGTCAAAGAAGAAATCATTCCTATCAACATACCCGGTGGAGTAGGAGATGGCATGCAGCTTAGCCTTTCCGGAAAAGGAAATGAAATCCCTGGAGGAATACCTGGCGACTTGCTCATCGTCATAGAGGAAATCGAGGATGAGGTTTTGGTAAGGGACGGCAACAATGTAGTGTATGACCTCTATATCAGCTTCATAGATGCGGCTCTTGGCACCACCCTGGAAGTTCCCACCATAGACGGGAAAGTAAAGATCAAATTGGAGCCGGGAACCCAAGGGGGTAAAGTACTACGCTTAAAAGGCAAAGGCATACAGGAGCTTAACGGATATGGAAAAGGAGATCAGCTTATTCATGTGAACGTTTGGACACCCAAGCAGCTCAATAAGGAAGAAAGGGAAAAACTGGAGTCACTTAAAGATTCGGAAAATTTCCGGCCGGACCCAGGAAAGTCTGATAAAAGTATTTTCGATAAAGTGAAAGAGTTCTTTTAACCTACAAGTCGGGATAAATTCCCGACTTTTTTTTTATAAAGAAAACCTTTTACCCCGGGCAACGTAATTTATTCGTATGCTTAAAAAAATCATCCTATTACTGTTTTGTGGACTCACGGAACTCTCACTTCTTACAGAGGCCCAAATTACCAGGCAGTTTTCGGTTGAAGAAAAAGAAGGATATAGTTTGGTGTGCTTCGATTTTTCCTCTTATAAAGGCATTTCCAACCTAAAAAGGGAATTTACCGGGTATCCCCTAAGCGCCACAGCAAACCTGGGAAAAATAAACATCCTCCCCTCATTCTCCCATGAAATCAGAGATGGGGTACTTTTTGCCCATTTGGAGCATAAAAACGTGGAATCCGAAAGTTTAGGAAGGACCTTAAGTTATCGGCTCTTCTCCAACGATGATGCAGATTTTGATCATACCTGGGATATTGGCTTGGATGGTAATTTCCTATATGACCTTAACCTTCACTTCGGCATTGGAAAAGCCAACCTGGATTTTTCCTATTTGCCCATCTCCAATTGTAAAATCAAAACAGCCTCAGCTGATGTGACGCTGCAATACGGGAGCAAAAAGCCCAATACCGTAAATATGGATACCCTGATGGTGGCCATCCATATGGGCTCCCTTTATGCGGAAGACCTGCATTTATCCAATGCAAAAAAGGTCCTTTTTGATGTCAGCTATGGTTCGGTAAACCTTTCTTTTTCCGATTCAATGTCCGGGGCCAGTGAAATAGCCACAATTGTGGGTGCGGGATCGGTAAACATACAGCTTCCTGGCCAAGATTTGCCTTACCTGGTCAAAATCAAATCCACCGCCATGTGCAGAACCAAAGTCCCCTCCTACCTCAAAGAAATAGAAGATAAAACTTATGTGAGCAAGGGATATCAGGCTGATGCTAAAAATCTCATGACGTTTTTAATAGATGTTTCCGTAGGTTCAGTATCTTTGAGATAAATGCCGGAATTGCATTCCCGACCTTGACCTGTACTTTTAATAAAATTGACAAACCCTTGTGCATTTTAAAAATTGAGGCCCTTAATAAGCGTTATGGTAACCATGTTGCGTTGAGCGATTTCCATTTGGAAGTGCCCAAAGGCATAGTCTTTGGCCTACTGGGCCCCAATGGGGCAGGTAAAACCACCTTGATCCGCATAGTCAATCAAATCATCGACCAGGACTCGGGTAAAATCTGGATTAATGGTGAGCCCCTCAAATTGAGTCACGTCCGTAATATTGGATATCTCCCCGAAGAAAGAGGCCTTTATAAAGCCATGAAGGTAGAGGATCAATTGCTCTATTTTGCTCAAATCAAAGGTCTTGAAGCAAAAGCCGCAGGTAGAAAAATCCACGACTGGCTTGAAAAATTAAGCCTTGTCCCATGGCGTTCCAAAAAGATACAGGAACTCTCCAAGGGAATGGCCCAAAAAGTGCAATTCATTGCCACAGTGATCCACGAGCCCAACTTACTCATTTTGGATGAACCCTTTTCCGGTTTTGACCCTGTGAATGCGGAAATCATCAAAAATGAAATCCTGGAATTGAAAAACAAGGGAACTACGATTATCCTGTCCACCCATCGCATGGAATCCGTGGAGTTGCTTTGTGACAATATTGCCATGATCAACAAGGCCAAAAAAATCCTGGATGGTCCGGTGAGAGAAATCAAAAAATCCTCCAAAAGACATAGATACAGGGTGAAATTGATGCCCAAACCGGGCATGGTACTCCCCTCCTTCGATCATTTCAAGCAGGAAGAAGACCACGTGTCCTTCACGGTTTCCCTTATGGGAAAATCCCCTAATCTGGTCATCCAAGAACTCATGGACTACGGTGAACTTCATGGGTTTGAAGAAATGATCCCTACCATAGAAGAAATCTTTATTCAGAAAATCAACGAAAGTCATGGCGAATAAAATTTTTCTGGTTATCAAACGGGAATACCTGGCTAGGGTAAAAAGGAGGTCATTCATCGTCGCAACCATCATCACCCCTCTGATTTTCCCCACCATCCTAGGGGTGTTTTTGTGGATAGCGCTTAGTGACCTGCCCTTTGAGGGGGCAAAAATCATAGAAGTAGTGGACGAAAACCGTTCCTTTGTCCTGGAAAGCAATGAAATGTTCGTGTTTTCCTACAGGGGAATGGATCGTGAACAAGCCAGGGAGCAGGTGTTACAGGGAAACCGATATGGCTACTTACATATCCCAGAACTCGACATTGACAAACCCGTAGGCATCACCTTTTATTCTATGGATCCCCCCGGGATTTCCCTCATTGGAAACCTGGAAGCTGCCATTCAGAAAAAAATAGAAGAAATAAAATTATTTGCCTCAGGGATTGACCCGGAATTCCTTTCCGAACTTAAATCCCCCATAAATATTCGTGCCATGCGGATTGGTCAAGGGGGAGGAGAAACGGTGTCCAATACAGTAGTGAACTATGGGGTGGGTTTCCTGGCCGGTATCCTTATTTACACTTTTATTTTCATTTATGGTAACCAAATCATGCAAGGGGTGATTGAAGAAAAATCCTCACGTATCATCGAAATCCTGGTATCTTCCCTCAAACCCTTTCAATTGATGATGGGAAAGATCATTGGGATAGGTGCTGTAGGGCTGACCCAGTTTTTGATTTGGATCCTGCTGATAAGCATGGTATCATCACTGGTGATGGGGTATTTTGGTATGAAAATGCCACAACAACAAATGCTGGAGATGTCCCAACCGGAAATTGCCAATTGGCAAGGAGAAAACACTCAATTGATGGAGATTATGGACCTGATTCAGGGCATAGATTTTGTCACCCTGATCATCTCTTTCCTTATCTATTTCGTTGGTGGATATTTATTGTATGGAGCCTTTTTTGCGGCTATTGGTGCCGCTGTGGACAATCCCTCAGATGCGCAGCAATTTATGTTCCCGGTCACCATCCCCTTATTAATGGCCTATATGGGATTGTTTATTTTTGTATTAGACGACCCCAACAGTAATGCCTCCTATTGGCTCTCCATTATTCCATTTACCTCACCTGTTGCCATGATGGGCCGAATCAGCTACGGGGTGCCCTGGATGGAATTGGCCTTGTCCATTTTCCTGCTCACGTCCGGGTTTTTGTTCACCACATGGGCGGCAGGAAAAATCTACCGTATCGGCATCCTGGTGCATGGGTCTAAGGTGAACTACAAGACCCTCTGGAAATGGATCAAACAGAATTAGCCTCATTATTTTAGTTTCTGGTGCAATATTAAGCCTCCTGTACTGTTCTATGTTGGAAAATTAAAATTGGTTAACTTGCAGGTGCACCCGGAAAAATCGGGAGTACCCAATGTCCAACATACTTTACCAATGAAGAATAAAATTCAAGACCTGGCCACTTTAGACCTGTATCAAAACAGGGCAAAAGTGAAATGGGTTATTTTTGGCTTTTCGTTGATCATAGGAATAGGTTCCATCTATTATACCAATACCCTGGTAGAGGAACTGAAAATTAGGGAAAGGAGGCAGATTGACCTCTATGCCGCGGCCCTGGAATATGCCTCCACAAACACGGAGAACCTCACCTTCGTGTTTCAGGTGATCATCCAGGAAAACCGCTCCATACCCGTGATCACCACAGATGCCAATGGGAACCCTGTGGAGTATAAAAACATAAAATTCAAAAAAAACAGCAACGACGAGGAAAAAGAAGCCCAATTACGGGTAGAACTAGAGGAAATGAAGGCATTATATGAGCCCATCAAATTACTGGATGACATGCACATATATTATAAAAACTCAGAGTTACTCACCCGATTAAAGTATTATCCCTACGTGCAGCTTTCCGTGATCCTGGTCTTTGGTATACTGGCCTATGCCCTGTTTAACCAATCCAAGGTGGCAGAGCAGAACCGACTTTGGGCAGGTTTGACCAAGGAAACCGCCCACCAACTGGGCACACCACTGGCCTCCCTGATGGCATGGATAGACTATTTTAAAAATTCCCCCGTATGGGAAGAAAACAAGGAGGTCATTTTGGAGTTGGACAAAGATGTGAACAAACTGAAAATCATCACAGAACGGTTCAGCAATATCGGAAGCACACCGGTGATCAAATCAGAAAACGTTTTCAAATGCGTGGAGGAAACCATAACCTACCTAAGACCAAGGATTTCCAGCAAAGTCAGCATAAACCTTAACTCTCATGCCGAAAATATCCACGCAATGGTCAACCGGCCTTTGTTTGAATGGGTAATTGAAAACATCTGCAAAAATGCAGTGGATGCCATGAAGGGACAGGGGGCAATTCATATCAATATCGTCAGGGAAAGCGAAAAATTTGTGTTTGTCGACATTTCAGACACCGGAAAGGGCTTGGAAAAGAATATGTTCAAAAAAGTTTTTAACCCGGGTTTCACCACCCGTCAACGGGGTTGGGGGCTGGGGCTTACTCTGGCCAAGCGGATCATTGAAGGTTACCACAAAGGAAGGGTTTTTGTCAACCATTCCGAACTAGGCAAGGGAACCACCTTCAGGATCGTGTTAAATGCCGCAAAAGAGGTGGGCATGGAGGCTGAGCCCATAGGACAAATGCAAACCAGTATATAAGCCAACCCGGATTGGGCTGGCAATTTGGCAAACTAGAAGCCGCCGAGAAACAATTTTCCCGGTTGCTTCTCAAGGGCGAGCCGAAAACCAAGACTTTTCCTATGCAGACGCTTTAAATATCGGGGTCGAATATTTTTTCATAGTGTGAAGACCTGTGAAGTATGCCCCCACTTTCCTCATAAAAACTGCTGTCTGTGGGATAAACGCCATCCTTGGTGCGCACCCATGACCCATCGGATTTGGGGTGGTAAGACATCATTCTCTCCCAGTTTTTGTAGTACTGATGGCCGTTTGTCTCCTGTAGCCCAAGGTTCATATCAGGGAATGCCGGAAGTCTGGCCGCCACGTTTTTATTCCAATCCACTAAAATGGGGTTTACCGTAAGGTCTGCACAGAAACAGGGCACCCCCTTTTCATAGGCAGCCTGGGCAATTTTCATGGTCATAGTGAGGGTCTTGGCGATTGCCTTCACTGCAATGGCTGAGTACCCCTGCTCTATCCGTGAAAGTGCATCCTCTACCGTATGGGCACTTTCATCAGCGGCTACCCGTACCCCCAAATCCCCAACATAGGTCTCGTTATCTTCCCCAAAAGGCTCCTCAATTACTGCAATTTGGTCAAAAGCACCTATCTTTTTGGCGTGGTCTAAAAACCGCTCCAGGGTCTCTTTTTTCTCATACCTTTCATTGGCATCAAAATAATAGGGGATTTTCCCGTTTTCGGTATATGGGGTTTCATAATGGCCAATGGCTTTGTGCACTCCTTCCAAAAATGCCATATCTTTCTGAATCATCTCCTCTTGAGTGCCGGCAGATCCAGTTTTCAACTTCATGATAAAGTGCCCTTCATCCGCTGCGGCCTTCACATCTTCCACACTGGCACCCACACTGAAAGAAGGAATACTTGCCACCTTGTCATGCCTAGCAGAAAGCCCCTCACTAAAAGCCGCCGGTATCATGTCATCAAATTTCTCAAGTCCATTTTCATCCGCATACAATAGCCAAATGGCATTATCCACCGGAACAAGGGCATTTAGGGCAAAGGTTTTTTTAAGGTCCGGAATACCTGTGATCTTTTTACCATATTCCCAAACCTCAGGTAGAAGTTCATCCAAGAGCTTTACCGGATCATCAAAAACATGGCCTTTCAATAGTTGAACCGCATATTCTGTCATGGAATACATCAACGCATTCCCCCCATTGGTGGAATGGGCAAAAAAGACACGTTGATCTGACCACAGGGTTCCCTGCGTTCCAATGCCTATGCGGTGTATACCTGTACCTGACCTCAGGTAAGCCAGTGTCTGCCAGGCCTCTGTGATGGCACTTCCCTTGAACCGATAAGGGATCAATGGCTCCCGTTCAAAATTGGTGTCCACGTGCTCTATGCTTATCTTTTTCATAGGGTTGATTTTTGGGTGAAAGGAAGATAAAGAGGTACTAAACCCCAAACCTGTGGCCGCTGTCAAGGCACCTCCTTGCTTGAGGAAGGTTCTTCGGCTGATTCCTGTAATTTGTTTTTGGATGGAAGTGTTAATTTTCATTAGATCTGGGGATATGGTTTAAAGTGTACCAGCCCTCTCCCGACCAGAGTGGGTTACCTTGCTCATTCACGATGTTTGATGATAATAGAAAATACACCACATGTTTCTCTTTTAAACCAGGTATTACAATATGGCATTTTGTCCGGTCCTCGGACAAGGATATCTTGGAAGGGGTAAGGGTGCTGAGGTCCTTTTTCGGCCCTCCGTAAGAAGATGTGGGCTCGTACCACCACTGTTGTAAAAAAAGATCATCAAGGGAGATACCCTTGTCAGACAGCGGCTCTGTAAACTCTATTTCAAACCCATCGGGTTGGGCCCGAATAGCGAGCATTTCAAAGGTGGAATTGCCATTATAACTTAGTTTTTCTAGGCCATATTGGTTTTCTTTCCAGCTCCAACCTCCCACCATGCCCACCTCTCCCACGTATAATGCGGCATCCGGTCCCCATACTAATCGGTTTACGCCTGCGGTAAACCCCTGCGAAAAGCGGAATACTGCACCTTGGTAGGCACCGTTGATCTTTTCCAGGAAATCCCTTTTAATGCCTCCATGGGTAACGTCTCCATGAAGCATTTGTCCTTTATAAGTCCCCTCATGTATCAGGATAGGCTCTGAGGGGGAATTACCGATCTCGGCATCAGGCAACCATATCGCGGGTGGAACCATGGGAGGGGCTTTGTCCAATGAATCCGGCAGGCCCCAAGCCATTCCATTATAAGCACCTTCCTGAACATGGATCAGTTTATTACCGGGAAGCCATTGCCCCTGGTTGTCCGTTACAAACAACTCACCATCCACACCTTTACCAATCCCATTGGGTGTCCTCAGCCCATAATCAAGCCCCCTATAGCCTCCATCCCTACTTATTTCAAGGGTTCTGCCCCGATCAGGATGTTGCCGTTGATGGGACATAAGCCGCATGGCCATAGAGGTGGTAATGTAAAATTTTTCCTTATCGTGCACCAGGCCAAAGGCAAACTCATGAAAATCATCGGTGACCCCCCAGGCATCAGAAATTACCCTGTACTCATCAATGATATCGTCTCCATCCGTATCCACCAGGTGGGTCAATTCGTGCTTTTGAAGCACATAGATCTCCCCATCCACCACTTCCAGCCCTAAGGGCTCCGCCAGCCCCTCAGCGATACGTTTAATTTGAATTTGAGTGGTATCCCCTTCCAGTACTCCGTCCAACAAGTAGACTGCCCCTATGCGATCCCAGGTAGACACCAATAAGCGCCCGTCGGGCAAAAAGGCCATGGCCCCCACTCTTGGCTTGAACTCCCCGAAATGCAAGGTCTGCAAATCGAAACTTGGATGTACCCCTTCCAGGGAAGTACCAAAACCAGGAGTCCTCCTGTCCTCATCCAGGCTTACCTTTTGTACCCGAACCTGAGCTTGCTGGGATTCCACGGGTTTTAAGGTATAAATGTAGTCCAACATAGGGCGAATATCCGCAGCACTCAACTCCGGATGAGAATTCATAGGGGTATCCCCCCAGGTGCCGGCCCCTCCTTCCTGGATTTTTTGGGTCAGGTAAGGATAGTATTTCTTTTTATCAGGGTATTTGGTAGCAATTTCTTCGAATGATGGTCCTACTGTTCTATAATGTTCCTCATGACAGGTGAAACAATCACTCATTTCCATTTTCAAAATACCCAAGTGATCGTACTTATCGCTCAATGCAGGGGGTTCCTGCTTTGGAAGTGGTTCGAAAAATGTTTGCAACACCTGCTTTCCTGACTCCCCCCAGCTCACACATTGCGCAGAAGAACAAAGTTCCAACTTATAATTAGAAGGCAGTCCCCTTACCAGCAGACTACGCTCCAGGCCGGGTTTGCCTTCATCATCTCTCACAAACTCCGGATGCTCCTCTATCTGAATGACATCCCCATTTCCAAGGCGGGCCTCAAACCGTATCCTGATCTGTTTATCTTTAAGTGCATACCCTTTATATTGCCATTCCGCCGAAACCTCACTTTCCCCATTTAAGATTCTCCATTCATTGTATAGGTCATCCTCTTCAAGATAGGGAGTACCCCAACTGCTGGGTTGGATGTTTTTTTTGTTTGTATATACGGTACCTTCCAGCAACACCCCTCCCTTCCAAACTTTGTACAGTTTCAAATTGGCAAGATCATAGGCAACATAGCACGCCGAATCCAATGCAAGAGTCAGCATCCTGGGCTTGCGGTCAAGAACAGATCTGAATGCCCAGGGATCCAGGGGACGCTCGATCTCTCTTTTCTGCTGGCAAGAAGCCAAGCCAATGAACACAACCAGGCCCAAAAGCATCGGGTATTTGTTGTTGATCATACAAAAACCGAAAAAACTGAAATTTCTCATTTGTTTATAATACGTTTTCAGCGATCATTACCTGCCCCAGCCCCGATAATTATCAGGGGGCATCCCTCTCCGTGACGCCATCTTCATGCTCGATTTGATCATATGTTTCTAAAACGGCCCCTTGGCAGTGGTTTGCATAGCAGGTTTGCCCCCGGGCATCTCTCCCCTAGTTCTCTCCACATCTAGCGGCATCCCCGTTTCCTTATCATACCAGTCTTGGGTTAAGTTTTCGGGGTGTGTATCCAGAGTTTCCCTGATCCATTCCTCCATCACCCCTCTCAGCTCCTGCAAGGCTTGATTATGCTTTTGGTGGTCACCTAAGTTTAACAATTGATCCTTGTCGGCATTCACGAAATACAGCTCCTCAATGGGTCTGGGACTTATAAATATATCTGTCTGAGCATGGGATAACCTTCCTTCGTCCCTGAGTTTTTTAAGGTCATCATAAGAGGGACTGGCATTGGAATCAGCAGGCCCATTATTGCTTAGATTTGGCCTTTTATTCAACACATACAAATAGTCTTCTGTTCGAACCATCCTTTCCAACGCCTCATGATCATGCCAATTGTGCTCCGCAAAGACATACTTCCTAAAGGGGGCCTGAGGTTCCTGAAATAGGCCGGCAAAGCTTTTGCCCTGAAAGCTGTCCGATACTTCCACCCCTGCCACTTCCAGACAAGTGGCGGCAATATCAATGCTACTGACCATACTTTTGGAAACTGCGCCCGGCATTTTTATCCCTTTAGGCCATTTGGCCACAAAAGGGGATTTAATCCCACTATCGTACATCCTGGTCTTACTCCTGGGAAATGGCCTCCCATTGTCCGAAATAATCATGATCAAGGTATTTTCCAACACTCCTTGGCGATGCAGTTCCATCTCCACCTCTCCAATATAATGGTCAAACCGCTTGATCTCGTCATAATACTGCGCAAGATCCTTTTTTGTGGGGCCAGCATCAGCCAAATATACAGGAGGCTGCACTTTATCAGGGTTATGGGCTCCACTGAATTCATTTGGGCCCCAGGGCCTGTGTGCATCCAAGGCTGCCAACCAAAGAAAAAATGGTTTATCCTTGGGTCTATCCCGGAGGGTAGGCACCCACATTTCTTCTCCACCATCCCCTATGCCTTCCTTATCATGTATCACATCAAACCCCCTTCTAGGGGCATCCCCCATATGCCATTTGCCCGACTGCGCAGTAAAATATCCTGCCTCTTTCAATAACTCCGGAAAGATAGAAATGGAGGCAGGGAGAGGGGTATGTAATTCTGCAGCTCCGGTATTATGGGGGTATCTCCCCGAAATGATGCTACAGCGGCTAGGGCTGCAAGAACTGGTGCTAAGGTAAAAATTCTCCAGTTTCAACCCCTCATTTGCCATTCTGTCTATATTGGGAGATTGAACCAAAGGGTGACCATAGCAGCCCAAATCATCCCACCCAATGTCGTCGGCGATAATCAAAACAATATTGGGCGTTGATCCTTGTGCAAGCATTTCCAATGTACCTGTTAGGAACAGAAGAAACATGAAAATCCATCGTAGCTTCTTCTTCATCGAAAGTCCGGTTCAAAGTCCGTTGGATTCACCCACCCTGGTTCCAGTTTTTCTCCCTGCATATATCTTTCAAAGAAATTCCTCATATCTGATTGTGCATAAGGATACTCGTCGAAAACATGCCCCTGTCCAAACATCCTGGGATCCTTCTGCCGCCTTAACTCCTCAAAAAGCAGGCGCTTAAGGTTGTCCTTTCTTTCCTGGTGCTCTGCATGAAGGGCCAGGTTTTGTATGCACTCCCTGTCCTCAGGCACCAAATAAAGTTCCTCCTGAGGTCTTTTACCGAAGGAACCCACCCAGAAATGTCGCATACCTTCCTCCCTCCTACTATTCAAAACCACCGTTTTGGTGGGGCTGCCATCTGTATTCAGGTATCCGGTCTGTGGGTTTCCTGCGGGCCATCTCTCGTTTTCGAAATTATGCAGGTAAATGTACTCGTCTGTGATAATGCCCCTGATCGGGTAACCTACATCGTTTGGCCTGCCCACATCATGCCTTTCCTGACCGATAATTACCGCGTTTCTATCGGTATTAATCCTTCCTTCCTCTGCTGTGTAAAAAATGTCCGTAAAGCTTTTGCCCTCTATTTCCGGCATCTCGGCTTCCTCTGGATCAATTTCCGCCAATTCCAAAAAGGTGGGCGCAAAATCGATAAAACTGATATAATCTTCGATAACCCTTCCCGGGTTTTTGATACCTGCAGGCCACATGATAGCCAGCGGCAGATGATGAGAATATAAGTAAGCGTTACCTTTTGCCTTAGGGAAAGGCATGCCATTATCAGAGGTTATCACTATGATGGTGTTTTCCAATTCCCCTCGCTCCTCCAATGTAGCGATCATGTTTCCCAAATGATGGTCAAAATGTTCGATTTCATAGGCGTAATCCAACATGTCATGCCTCACACTGTCCACATCTGGCCAGAATGCGGGAACCCGATCAATGTCATCCAGGCTTTTGCCACCCATGTTCACCCCTGATTGAAATTCATAAGCCCTGTGCGGCTCGGTACACCCATACCAAAAGAAGAAGGGCTGCTCCCCTTCCCTATCTTCCAGAAAGTCTATGAAATTGGAGGAATAATCATTTTTATTAATCTTGGATGTGGGTGGGGATAAAGTCTTGTTGGAATACCGCTTCCCGGTAAGTTCCCTTCTTTTTCCATTGATCTCCCCTGGGTTTCCGGGAGCCCATCCTTTTCCTGTGAATCCGGCATGGTAACCTTCAGCAGCTAATACTTCCATAAAGGATTTGAACTTCTCAGGGAAAAAAGGGACATGATTGGCGGCCTCCTCTAGTTGCCAGGAGTTTCTTCCCGTCAGGATTATCGAACGGCTGGGGGCACACTTGGCATTTGGGGTGAAGGCTTTCATAAACAACAAACCCTCTTTTGCTACCCTGTCAAAATTTGGCGTATGGACCCAATCGGTACCATAAGCCCCCTTATGGGGAAAGGAGGCATCGTCAGAGATGGCAAATAGAATATTCGGCTTCCTAGGAGGATCTGCTTCCTTGCCACAGCTAAAAAGCACAAGGCAGACCAGCAGAATTGTGAAATGGGTTTTTACATTCATGGTTTAGGTTATTATTGGGCTTAGGACATTATTTGGAGGACACACAGCGGAATCCAGTATGCTCCAATCCGGTATCCGGTGAAGATTTCATCTTGGCACTTACCCGGTACCCCTCGCAATAACTCACATTGCAAAGAAAGGAACCACCCTTTACCACCCTTTTGGGCACGGTGGGTTCCTGTGGGTCATAGCTTTGTGATGGGCCTTTAGGGTTGTGCAGCATTTCCTCTTTCACGCTTGCGTAATACCCCTCATGATACCAATCAGAGGTCCATTCCCATACGTTGCCTGCCATGTCATATAATCCATAGGGATTGGCCCCAAAAGACTTCACCGGGGCCAGACCTTGAAATCCGTCTTTTCCAGTGTCCTCTACAGGAAACTCACCCTGCCAGATATTGGCCAGAAAGCCATCGGATTCCACGGGCTTATTCCCCCAGGGAAAGGATTTATTCTCCTGCCCTCCCCTGGCAGCGTATTCCCATTCAGCCTCTGTGGGCAGCCTCTTACCCGCCCATTTGCAGTAGGCCACGGCATCTTCCCAGGCCACGTGTACCACAGGGAAGTCATCCTTGCCCTCTAAATTGGAGCCGGGGCCCTTGGGATGCTTCCAGCTTGCCCCCGGGGTCCAATCCCACCATTGGGCGGCATTATTGAGGTTAACCCTTCTGGGAGGTGGGGTAAAAGTAAGGGAAGCGGCTACCAATACTTCATCCGGTGGCTTTGGCGTTCCGGGCGGTAACTGCTTTTTGATCTCCTCCCAATCAGGTGCTTTCTCCGCTACCGTGACATAGCCTGTGGCCTCCACAAATTCGGTAAACTGCGCATTGGTCACTTCCGTTTCATCCATCCAAAAGCCGTCCACCTTTACCCTATGTGCCGGCAATTCATCCTTTCTGCCACGTTCATCCGTGGCACCCATGGTAAATTCGCCCCCTTCTATCCAAACCATCCCCTCATGGGAAAGAGGTTTGTCAGATGGTTGTTGTTGTCCAGCCTCTGTGGCTGATGTTCCTCCAAAACGGTCCGGGATATTGTCGTGGCAGGATGCCATATCTTCTTCAGAAGAAGCCTTACCTTCTTCACTGCCTCTGTCGCTGTTGGTCGCACAGGCCGATAACAATACTACCGTTCCAGTCATCAGCCCCGCAATCCATAATTTAAGGTTCATAGTGTTTTTAGTTTCCAAGCTCCAAAATATAAAAGATTCCATTAACAGCCTACCTATGCTCTCTTTTTTATGTCAGTGGACAGGTTCATTTCCGCAGATGGCATATTTTTTGGTAAATGGGATTTGGGTGCAATGATGGACAAAACATCCGTTGCACCTAGATTTTCAAACCCACAGATATGAAAATCCTTTTTGTAGTGAACCCCGTCTCGGGTGGGGTGGATAAAGGTCCCTTTATCATTGAAGCCACTTCTCTTTGTGACCACTATGGTCTGAAGTATGAGGTATTTGAGACCAAGGGACATAATGACAAGAAACGTCTATTAGACCAGGTCCGGAAGTTTGATCCCGATCGGGCATTAGCCGTAGGGGGGGATGGCACCGTGCTTTTCACCGCAGTAGCACTATTGGACATGGGTATACCCATGGGAATTATCCCACTCGGCTCTGCAAATGGCATGGCCAAGGAACTTATGGTGTCAGAAGACCCCATGCAGGCTTTCCTGGACTTTGTGTGTAGCCATTTGGTCGCAGGGCTGGATTTGCTTTGTATCAATGCAAAACATTATACCTTACACCTGGGCGATGTGGGGATAAATGCCAACCTGGTGAAATCCTATGAGGAGGACAGCAACCGGGGGATGCTCACCTATGCAAAATATTTTTTTGAAGAACTTAATAACACCTCCCCCTTTCCTGTGAAAGTGATCGTGGATGGGGAGGAATATGAGGAGAAATGTTACATGGCAGCCATCTGCAATTCCCAAAAATACGGAACTGGGGTGGTCATCAACCGAAAAGGAAACCCCATGGACGGCAAGTTTGAGATTGTCTGCGTGAAGGAGGTAAACGCCGCCTCATTGTTGGAGGCAGGCTTGAGCAGCTTCAGGGATACCTTTAACCGGCAAAAGTACAGCAGCGTTTACCAGGGAAAACATGCAAAATTGATATTTGACCGACCCAGGCTCCTGCAACTGGATGGGGAAGTGACAGGGGAATACAAGGAAATAGAGGTGAAAATGTTAGCCGGTAAAGTCCCCCTACTCACTCATAAGGGAAATATGCATCTGACACGGGAAGGTTACCTGTAAAAAAAGCTACCTGAAAAACAGATAGCTTTTTTGATCATAGGAGGCAATATTTTAAATGTATGCTCCTAACAAAAACCCATATTATGATTTGTTTATACTTAAACGTTAATCCAAAGGTAAGGGCAATTAGGCACAGAACACTTATCAATTTTTGGGTTCTTTTTGTCAAAATTACGGTAAGACCATGGAGGTTATTGAGGTAACTTTTTAATTTTGTCATTAAACCTGGAGCCGCATTAAGAGTCTAAGGAAAAGGTACCCACAAAAATACTCATGTACAGACCCGTCAGTATGGATCTCCACCATGCCAATTTTGGCAAAAACTCTCCTCAGGAGCCCTTCCTGGTCACGGATGATATCTACCATGGAGTTACCCCCGATTTGATACGCCCCCAATTTTATTCCATATCTATTTGTATTTCAGGACATTACATAGTTAGGATATATGACAAGGAATATAAATTTGAGGGAGGGCAGGTGATGTTTTTCAGACCCAACGAGATGCATCAGATGCTGGAAATTGATGATTTTAAAGGATATTTGATTTCATTCTCCCCGGAATTCTTCACACTTAAAACGGCCAACTCAATTAACCTCCCTTTTTTTTCTGAGGAAGCAAATCCTGTCATGCCCCTGGATGAGGAACAGGAAAAATTGACCCTCAATTATTTCAAGGCACTGCATAAAAAAGACAAAAGCCTGGACACTCCGCACAAAATGGAAGTAATAAGAGGATTACTTCATGCCTTGCTCTTTGAACTAAATGCGATATACGGAAATTCTCCATCCTCCCATCTGCTGCCTGAGGTTTTTGGCAGGAGGGAAAAATTATATTATGAATTCACCAGGTTGCTTAGTTTGCATTTTGGCAGTGAACACACCGTGAAATTCTATGCGGATCAACTTCACATTTCCCCCGGCTATCTAGGTGAACTCGTAAAGGAAAAAACCGGGCAATCCCCCCTCACACTTATCCACCAGAAAATAACCCTGGAGGCTAAATCCCTGCTCAAAAATACCGATGAAACCGTGGAGCAAGTAGCCTATTTACTCAACTTCCCTGATGTGGCCAGCTTTAGCCGTTTTTTTAAAAACAAAACGGGGATTTCTCCCGCAGAATATAGGTGTACTTGAAGTTAACGGCCATTTTAGTATCTTAAGGCATGAACTGTACATTAAAAAAGCTAATCCATCCTACTGATGATTCCATTTCCCTGGCCGGTTATTTTGACTACTGCAAGTCCAAATTAGCTGATGCCCATTATCTCCCCTCCCTTAAACAAGCCCTATTTATAAAGTTAGGCTTAAGTGCTAATGCCAAAGGTGATGGCAACACCTGCATGTCCCAATCGGCAGAGGTCATGCCGGCGTATAGGGAGCACTATTCCCCTGAGGAATTATTTTATTATTTACTCCAAAAGAGTCAAAGTATGCCAGAAAAAGTATTGGGACAATGGGAAAGGCTAGTTCCAAAAAGCAAGGAAGAATTCTGGAAGGCGGTGGACAGGGGAAGACTACTGGAAGAAAAGTCCCTTATGGAAAAAAAATCTCATCCTGAGTGAGTTGTTATGTGACCCATTACCCACCTGGGCGCAAACCATTGGTAGAGCTCCGGAGCGGGCAACAGCTTAGAGGTGTCCGGCTATACCTTCCTTGTAAAGTTGGGTTTTTCGCGGGGGCGGTGGTGAGATTTGGCAATTGAAAAGATTTTTCTCAGTACCTGTCAGGAAAAGGGAGGGTAAAAAATCCACATTTCCCCGCAAAATTCATCACAGGCCGTCCTTTTCCTGGTGGAAATCCGGACTGGAACCAGTGAGGGCAAGGTATATAGAGGTGGATTAGGTCTTATTTTTTAGAAAAACCGCCTTATAAATAAAGGCGGTTTTTTTGTCCTAGTGTCACATTAAAATAAATTGATGGTCGGATTCCTGCTGAGTAACTTGTGAACTGCGGAGGTCTTCTGCGAATATCTGCGAAAGATATTTGTCCATAATTTGGTTAACATAACACTAGTCCGTATTAGGTCAGGTTGTCAATTAAACCCTTGGTTTAAAGGATAATTTTACCATCAAACCTACCTTGCAAATAATCCCAAAATCAAATAAGTGGTTAAATCGGTGGTACTTATATCCTGAGTGGGGTCATGTACCACAAAAAAACCTTCGTATTCATTCATTAGGAAATCATAATTGACCGTGGTTTCCATCGTTTTGGTACCACTGCCATTAGCAATGGAAATCATCCCTGCAAATACATCTCCGTTAGGGGATTCCAAATAGGGCGTCCCGTTTGGGGTAGTAGAGGGGTCTGCCGCATCATGGGCATGTACAGGATACTCCATCCCATCGATTCCGTTTTCCAAAGTCACCGTCACTCTTGCCATTCCGTTGTCCATTTCATGAATTTCAAGTTTGGCAGAAAGGTTTCTAGGGTGATCTCCTTCACCTTCAGCGCTGTAAGCCGTACTCACTTCGCCCAACAACTGCCCTTCATTAAAGGCGTAATCAAATGATTCCATACCAGGCATACTTGGTGCCGGGTCAAGAGTAGATATTGACTTTGGGGTGTTAAATTGATTTCAAAAATCTGGACAAGCCATAAGTTGTAGTCCACAAATTCGGAAAAAGGATAGATAATCAATTTGTCAATAGTCTCATTTTAATGAAATCTAATCGGTTTAGCCACCTATTATTGCTCAGGGCAGGCCCTGAAGGCTCAGGGCAGGCAAACGAATATCACCTGTGTTTTTATAAAGAAACCCTGTGTGAAAGTATCTAATCGCCCTCCAGGCGGTTCCACCTTGTAGGGGAAACTTAGTTGTCGTTATGCGTTCACGTTAAATGTCATTCATTTACATTAAATTCAATGCTATCAACAATCCCTTTATAATACTCATAATCGCCTTCGGGTAAATGCCAAACAATCTTCACTTTTTCGCATATTTTTATATTTCCTTGCTTTTTGTAGCTATCCACAAAAGCTGAAAATTTAACTTTCTTGTAGGTGTTTTTACCTGTAGAATAATATCGGTCATTTGTTTCAAAGTGCGTAAACAAGCCTTCCTGGTTGAAGAAAAAAATTCCCGAAACTTCAATACCATTATCGAAAAGTGTTCCATGAACTGAAGATTGATTTATCAGTTCCCATTTTACATTATCCAATAAAAGGTAGCCGGGAATAAACATAAATTCGCAGAATGTCGTTATCAGGGCCGATTGTGCTGTTTCCTTGCTGTTGTCAAAAACAACTTTTATTAAATTCAGGAGCTTACCATTCATTTCGCCATAACCATCCCTATATAGGTCTCGAGCTGCTACGGGCATCGATGAAAACTTCATATACGCCAGTCGTCCTATGGGTTTTACGGAATTAAACTGTGAGGTATATAATTTACCCCACTCCTTTTCCGGCGACATTTTCAACCAACTTTCAGTCCAGTAAACATTGGCATTTACCGGCACAGGTGTATTCATATAACCACAAACTCGAAGGTATTTTTTTATTGGCACTGGCAAATCCTTTACCAATTCCTCTGTGAATATTTCAGTATCGAAAGCCTTATTTCTTTCAAGGAATTCAGATTTTTCTTTTAAATAAACCTTTTTCATATGATTATAATTTGCTTTTTATAGCCATAACTTGTCCCGCACCGAAGGTCGGATAGCCTGCCCCTGCCTGCCCCGTCCCGTATTCTATCGGGATCGGGGGACTCGTTTCGAATGCCCAAGATAATCATCCCCCAGTCATCGAACCTTTTTCAATCCACTTTTCACCATTAGTCGTGAAAAACCTTCTGGTTCTCCATAAACGTCTTGTTCAAATGTTTTTAGTTCTGCTACAATTTCTGGCTGTTCAAAAAGGAAGTCCGCATTTTGCCGGTCAGTTTTATTCTCTTCCAATTTGTCAACAACACTACCACCGTAATATTCTACATATCCGGAAAATAGCTTTTCTACGTCAGAGAAAAAAAGGTCTTTCAATTTGTTTGGGGTCGCTCATATAATTTAGTACAACTACTCAAACTACTGGCTAACCGCAGTTATTGCGGTTATTTCACATATATCCAAAGCCAAAAAACTTTTTATGGGCTAGCAGGCCGCTTTTTCACTTTTTAATTATCTCCGGGAATAAGCGTTTGTATTCCCATAAGCAATGATTTAATTTCAAGTGTGGATGGGAATTTGTCCTAAAAGAACCTTAAGCCTGCCGGGACATTGCCAGCCAAAATTCAAATCAACCTAAAAGCAGACTTGGGGCTGTCGCATACGGAGCAGCAATAATCCGTGGGCAATTTGGAAAAAGAGGTGCCTGCTTCCACTCCGGAACCGGGATCCCCGTACTCCTCGTTGTAAACCGTCAGGCAATTGGAACACTGGTATTTCTTGTAGCCCAAAGGCTTGGTCAATTTGCCCGGCTCAGGGTACTCCCCCCTCCTCTTCACATCCAATTGATCATAGTAAAGGTGGCTTAATTGAATCAACAAGGCAGGCAGGGTCTCCAAAGGAACACCCTTGACAAAATAGCTATATTCCATCAGGTTGGGGTTGAAATCCTTGGAATACATGATGTTAAAGGTCCTGCTTTTCCCTTCACCATTTTCGCCCAGGTTTTTCTCAATCACTATGGAGGTGAACAACACCATTTTGGGGGACACCTTGATCGAGAACGAAAGCCCATAGGTGCTGATGTCCTGCTTATCCAGCGCCCTGACCAGGTAATTCTTGATCTCCTGGGCCTCCTCTTCCAGGACCGGCAAATGCCAGTTGAGCTCCAGGGAACTATGGCGTATGTTGATGCCGAACTTGCCCAACAATTTCTCCCAACTTAGCCTGTCCTTTTCGGCAATACCCCTTACAATCAAAGATTTCCAGGGGGTAAGGCTCAGCTTACCAATGGTGGTGGTCAAACACAGTGCACATAATGCCTCTAAAAAGTCAATGCTGAAACGGTTATTCCGCCAATACAGCCCCAACCAATACTTGCCACCAGCCACCCTGTTCATCCCTTCATAGTAAGGGGAAGTGGCTTCTGGGAAATTCAATTCCTGATCTATAGCTTGCACATTGATCTTTAGGGGTTTTCTGGCTTTTTCATACACCCTTTCATAGCTCAGGCCCGCCTCCTGTGGCCTGATGGCTTCCAATGCCTTGGCCAGATGCGCCAGGTCGTACCCAAACACCAACTCCGGGGCACACCAGGGACTGGGGGAAATCTCGGAAAACCTTAAAAACACAAACCAATAATTCTCCTTATTGGCGGCTACAAAATTGATGTTTCCGGTAAAAAGAGGAACCAGCGTCTGCACCGGGTCAACGATATTGATTTTCAGGCTGGGCTGATAATCAAAGGTATCCAATATATAATGGTAGATATGGGAAGCCAACCAATGGGTGGTGGGCATCACATCCAAAGCGGTAAAGGAGCTTACAATGTTTTGGTAGGACTCCCCATCGGTATCATAGTTGGTCTGAATGGACTTAAAGGTCTCATCCAGCACTTGAATGTCCTTGTTTTTCAGAGGGAACAATATATCCTGCCGGGACCCTAAATGAATATAGGAGGCACCCAAGGACCTTGCGGTTTGGATGATCTTTTGAAAATCCCCTGGCGAAATAATGCCCCCTTTCACAAACACCCGTACCAGGTCTGCTTTTTCCATGGCTTGATTATCACTCATCCCTCACTCATTTCGGGCAATTTACACAATTGGTTTAACAAATTCTTGACTTCGGGTTTACATGAACCACAACCCAGTCCTGCCCCTGTACTTTGGCAAAGATTCCAGAATTCGGTAGCCCCTTCTTCTATAGCTTTTTGAATATTGCCTTTGCCCACATTGCCACAGCTACAAATTATTTTGCCCACCGGAGCCGCTTTGGTGGTGCCACCACGGAGCAGTTCCTTCCTTCGCTCCGAGAGTTCTACCTTTTCTTCAATATAGGATTTGAAGGTGGCAAATTCAGACTTATCCCCCATCAATATAGCCCCTACCAGCCTGTCCTGGTACACGATGCACTTTTTATAATATGTCTGTGCGGTATCAATAAGCACCACCTCCTCATAACCATCCGCCTGGGCCGGAACCTCCGGCATACCCAGGGAACAGAGGTCCAAGTCGGCAAATTTAAGGATGTTCATGGGAATTGTTCCCTTGTATAGGCTCCAGCAATCACCGTTGATAAAGCGGGCAGCCACATCTGCCTGTTGTTCGGCGGCAGCGGTGATACCACTTAGCTTTTGTTCGAATGCCGCAATTTCCCCTAGGGCAAATATCCTTGGGTCGCTGCTTTGAAGGTGGGCATTTACCTTTACCCCCACGCCGCATTGCAGGCCTGCCGACCTGGCCAGTTCCACATTGGGCCGGGTGCCTATGGCATACACCACGGATGTACAAGTCACGCTATTCCCGCCCTTCAAGCGAACCTCTAAACTATCTTTAGCAATTATACGGTCCACCTGATTGTTAAGGTAAACTTTCACATCCATTTCCTCCATTTTTTCCTTGAGCAGTGAACTTGCCAGGGGGTCCAGCTGCCTTTCCATCAGCCGGGAGGCAAGCTGTACGATGGACACCTCAATATCTATTTCCCGCAAGGAGGCGGCAAGCTCCAAGCCCAGCAGACCTCCGCCCACAATCAATACATGGCTGTTGGTATCCAGCTTTTTCACCAACCTATCCGCATCATGCCTGGACCTCATGGTGAACACGCCCGGTAAATGCATGGGAGCATCCGGTGGCACAAATGCCCGGCTGCCAGTGGCAATGATCAGCAGGTCATAGGCGTATACCCTGCCCTTCTCATCCACCACCATTTGGTGCTCCTTGTCAATGGCTGCAATACCGTTGCCCACGTATAACTTTATGTTCAACTTTTCGATTTCCCCGTTTTTGAATTTTTGAAGCTCTTCCCAAGTTTTATGGCTGCTTACATAATCGGGGAGCAATACTCTGTTGTAGAAAGGGTGTTCTTCTTGTGAAAAC
Organism: Cyclobacteriaceae bacterium; assembly: GCA_003565295.1. Lineage (GTDB taxonomy): Bacteria > Bacteroidota > Bacteroidia > Cytophagales > Cyclobacteriaceae > Pleomorphovibrio. Next base: position 66,334 of record PXCO01000129.1, on the reverse strand, counting down.
ACGAGGATCTCGTCCCCTTCATTTAATTCCCTGTAGGTTTGGATAAATCGGTAAGCCGCTGCCCCGGCCCCAATCACCACAATGCGCTGAGGGGGTTTTTGGAAAGGGACAACCTCCACTCTTGAAAACTTAAAGTCCGGCTGTTTGGAAACAGGGTCTATATCATTTCCCGTGAGATTATTGGTACGGGCGAAATCCTTTCCCATCAATTTCCCCCAGTGCATGGGCAAAAATACCACCCCTTTTTTGATGGTTTCAGTCACCTTGGCATTTACCTTTACCTCCCCTCTTCTCCCCCTGATGATCACGGGTTTGTCCTCCTTTATGCCCCGAATCCGGGCATCATCGGGATGAATTTCCAAAAAAGGGATGGGGATGTGCTGGCCTAACCCATTTACCTTCCCTGTTCTGGTCATGGTATGCCATTGGTCCCGGATACGGCCTGTGGTCAATACAAGAGGATATTGTGGGTCCGGGGTTTCGGGGTTGGACTGGGGGCCATCCAGCAGAAATCTTGCCCTACCCGATGCCGTGGGAAATCGCCCATCAGAAAATGGTCTTTTGGAATTTCTTTCACTTTTTCTGAAGGGCCATTGTACACTACCCTCTTGCATGAGGGTTTCATAGGTCAATTCGGAAATGTCAATATTGGACCCTTTGGTAAGTGCGGCATGCTCTGCAAAGATTTCCGAGGGATGCCCATGACCAAAACCTTCAAAACCCATTTTTTGAGCAAAGTGCTTGATGATTTCCACATCAGGCAATGCCTCCCCGGGGGCTTCCACAGCTTTGGACAAATGACTTACCCTACGCTCGGAATTGGTCATTGTCCCTTCCTTCTCTGCCCAGCCTGCAGCGGGTAGCACCAGATCCGCAAAGGGTATGGCGGCGGCTTTTTGGGAGATATCCTGCACCACCACAAACTTTGCGTTCTTCAGGGCTTTTTCCGCCCTACTGCTATCCGGTAAACTTATCAGGGGATTGGTGCACACGATCCAAATCGCCTTTAGTTTGCCCTGCTCCAAGGCTTCCACCATTTGGGTGGCGGTAAGCCCCGGTTTCGAGGGTATGGCTTCCACTCCCCAAAAATCGGCAATCTCCTGCCTATGCTTGGGGTTGTCCAGGCGCTTATGGGCAGCCAGCAAAGTGGACATACCGCCGACTTCCCTTCCTCCCATGGCATTTGCCTGACCGGTAAGGGAAAGTGGTCCGGCACCGGGCTTTCCGATTTGTCCTGTAAGCAGGCTAAGGGCCAGTAGACTAGTGTTGCGGTTTACCCCATCCCCGCTTTGGTTCAGGCCCATGGCCCAAAGGCTAATGAATCCTTTTGCCTCGCCCATGTACCGGGCTGCTTTTCGGATATCGGCTGAGGGCAGCTCACAGATTACGGCAGCTTCCTCCACCGACCGCTCAAACACGGCAGCCTTATATGCTTCAAAACCCTCCGTATGTTTTGCTACAAATTCCTTATCCACCGTCCCCTCCTCTATCATGCACCTGGCAAAGGCCTTGTACAAGGTGGTATCTGTGCCCGGTTTTAGGGGCAGGTGGAGATCAGCCAGGTCACAAGTCTGTGTGTACCTGGGATCCACGACCACGATCTTTACATCAGGATACCTTTCCTTATGTTGCTCTATTCTCCTCCACAGGATAGGGTGACACCACGCAGGGTTGGCGCCTGTCACCAAAAAACAATCTGCCAGCTCAATGTCCTCATAGGATACCGGTACTATATCCTCTCCGAACACCTTAGTATGCCCCATCACTGCGGCACTCATACAAAGCCTTGAGTTCGTGTCAATGTTATTGGTATTAAGGTAACCTTTTACCAATTTGTTGATCAGGTAATATTCTTCGGTTATGCATTGGCCGGAAATGTAAAAACCCACAGCATCTGGTCCATATTTTTTGATAATGGTACCGAATACCGCCGCGGCCCTTTCCATGGCCACCTCCCAGTCCACGCGCTCCAGAGGCTGCTGCTTTCCCCAACGCATTTGCGGATATAATAGCCTGTCGTGGGTATCATTCACGACATAGTTGAGGTTTTTTCCCTTGGAGCATAGCATCCCTTTGTTCACGGGATGACCAGGATCGCCCTTCACTTTTATCTTCCCGTATTTGTCTTTTTGGATGATAATCCCACATCCTACCCCGCAGTAGGAACAGGTGCTTTTGAAAGTTTGGGCCTTTTTCATGGAATTTTGCATAGCAGCACACGGGTAAGTAATGAGAGCAGAATTTATTTTTTCAAGTGATAGGCAGGGGCGAGCTCCAGTTCCCTGGATGCCAGCGCCGATTCCAGTTCATGTGCAGCCGCTTTTTCATCGGCTGTGGAGAACTTCACCACCAATGCCAACAAGGAAACCACCGTAACGCTAATGCCCAGGATGAGTAAAGCCTGCTGATAGGGCAGATTTTCGGATTTGAATAAAAACCCAGCCATAACAGCTCCCACGTTGCCCCCGGCTCCTACAATGCCGGATACGGCGCCTACCGCCTTTTTGTTGATAAAGGGGACCACCGCAAATGTGGCTCCTTCCGCCATTTGGGTAAACAGGCTAAAGATCACCAAAGCACCTATGGCCAGGGACAATATGGCCATTTGGGAAAAGAGGATCAGGGTAAGCCCTTCCAATAAAAGAAGTGCGCCCAATAACCAGACCCTGCCCCTAAGCCCCCACTTAATGCCTGCCTTATCCCCGAAAAAACCTCCTGCCGATCGGGCAAAAAGATTCATCAACCCAAATAAGCCTGCAATCAACCCTGCGGTCTTTAAGTCCAGTCTAAAGTGATCATGGAAGTAAATAGCCGCTACATTGTTTATGGTAAGCTCTATGCCGAAACATGCCCCATAAATCAGGAACAATGCCCATACCCGGCTATCTTTCAAAGCTTTGTAAAAAGCACCTTTGCCCTTTTTCTTCTTGGGAGCTAGGTGGGCAGGTTTAATGATATCAGCAATGTTACCCTCAGGGAAATCCGTGGTATACCTATAATACAAGACCCCGCAAAGCATCATTGCCAATCCTGGTACCACCATGGCCCATCTCCAGGCCTGATGATCCAGGAATCCCAAGGCCACGAATCCCGCAAAAATAAGGGGCATCAGCATCTGGGTAACGCCACCGCCAAGGTTTCCCCAACCTGCACTTGTGGCATTAGCAGTTCCCACCACATTGGGGGCAAACATCACCGAGGTATGGTATTGGGTGACCACGAAGGCTGCACCAATGGCCCCTATGGCCAATCTAAAAGCCAAAAACGTTTCATAACTGTTGCTGAGGCCTATTCCCATCACAGGGATAGCCCCTAAAATCAAAAGGTAGGTATAAGTGATCCTGGGACCGTACTTATCACATATCCACCCCACCAATAGCCGGGCAAATACGGTGATGGCTACCGATGCAATGATGATATTCCCGATTTGGGATTTGGTGAGTCCAAGTTCCTCCCGGATCAGGGGCATCAGGGGGGCGATGCCAAACCAACCGAAAAAACAAAGGAAAAAGGCGATCCATGACATGTGGAAAGCCCTCATCTGAGGAGTGCCGAAGCTAAACAAGCGAATAGAGGTAGCTTTTTGTAACTTGTTCATTTGATGTTCATTTAGGGGTTAAAGATTAAAGTACCTGGCTATTTGGGTGTAGGATTGGATCGCAAGATAAAACAAAAAATAAATTTATTAAGTATTTTTACTTATTTTTTTTACGTATATTTGATACAAATACTTAATTTTGAAAAATGAAACATTAATATATACGTGTTTTTACGTTAAAAAATTTTCGAATTTAATCTCAATTAATACGTACAAAATTTGCAAGGGTCGGTTAAAAGGATAGTTTTGTATTTATAAATGGTAATAATCCGTCAAAAACATGACATTTATCATGATTTAAATTTGTTTATATGTTTAGTTTTGCCCTCAAATAAAACCTGCCAGCAATGGGTAAATGGAGAAAAACCAAGCGGAGACTTTTTCAATACAGCCTGATCCCTCCCAGGAGATGGAGGCCGGTGGCCATTGTGTTGGTTGCCAGTATAGTTGGGCTCGGCTTTTACACCTTAAGGCTAAGCAACGCAGCTTCTTACCTATCGGACGATCCGCAAGCATGTGTGAACTGCCACGTGATGACACCGCAGTACATTACATGGACACATAGCTCACACCGGGAGGTGGCCCATTGCAACGACTGCCATGTTCCCCATGACAATGTACTTAACAAATATTATTTCAAGGCCTCGGATGGCCTGTATCATAGTACCATATTCACTTTAAGAGCAGAACCTCAGGTAATCAAAGCCAGAGAGGGGTCCATAAGGGTCATACAAAATAACTGTATAAGGTGCCACCAAGACCAGGTCACAGATGCCAAATTATTGGATGTGGTAGCAGGGCATCAGCATCATCGTACCGACCGCCTATGTTGGGAATGCCACAGGGAAGTTCCCCACGGAAGGGTGAGAAGCCTAAGTTCTGTAGGGCACCAAATAGAACCTATACGCGCCCATGCCCCGCCAGACCTTGAAGTCATTCCTAAATGGCTGAAAGAAAGCATGAAAAACGAACACCAAACAAAATAAAAATCTTTTACCAAACCCTCATCTATTATGAAAAACTGGATACTTTTTGGATTAACAGCGGTAGTCGTCTTTCTGTTGGCCATGTTGGCTTATACCATAATGGACAGAAAGGCAGAAGCGAGGTTTGCCTATCAGCCCAAGGTACAAATAGAAGGGATAGAGCCAAGGGACAGCGTTTGGGGGTTGAATTATCCCAGGCAATATCAGTCCTATATGAAAACCAAGGATACCACCTTTAAAAGCATGTACAACACCAGCGGGTTCAAGGATGTATTGGACGATCAGCCCGAGCTGGTAATACTCTGGGCGGGATATGCCTTCAGCAAGGACTATAACCATCCCCGGGGGCATGCTTATGCCGTTACCGATGTTCTTCAAACCTTGCGTACAGGTGCTCCCATGGAAGAGGGGGACGGCCCAATGCCAAGCACCTGCTGGACCTGTAAAAGCACGGATGTGCCCAGGCTGATGAGTGAGATGGGGGTTACGGAATATTATAGCCACAAATTGTCTGATTTTGGCTCGGAGGTCATCAACCCTATTGGCTGTGCCGACTGTCATGATCCCAAAACGATGAACCTTACCATTACCAGGCCAGCCCTTATTGAGGCTTACGAGGCCATGGACAAGGACATCAACGAAGCCTCCCACCAGGAGATGCGTTCACTGGTCTGCGCCCAATGCCATGTGGAATATTATTTTGACAAAAATAAGGAGGGAAAAGAAGGCGCTCAATACCTCACCTTTCCTTGGCACAAAGGGATGGATGGTTTATCCGTAGAAAGTTATTTTGACGAAATAGATTTTGCAGATTGGGTACACCCCATCAGCAAGGCAAAAATGCTTAAGGCACAGCATCCTGATTATGAGCTATATTCCACCGGGGTGCATGCCAAGAGAGGGGTTTCTTGTGCGGATTGCCATATGCCCTATAAGAACGAAGGTGGCCAGAAATTCACCGACCATCATATAGGTTCCCCCTTAAGCAATGTGGAAAATTCCTGCTTCGTGTGCCATAGGGAAAAGCAGGAGGACCTCATGACAGATGTCTTTGATCGGCAGAGAAAGGTGAAAGAAGGTTCCTCGAATCTGCAAAAACTCATTGCAAAGGCTCATATTGAGGCCGGAAAGGCCTGGGAATTAGGGGCCACTGAGACAGAAATGGAATATATCCTGAAAGGGATCCGTCATGCCCAATGGAGATGGGACTATGTGGTAGCTTCTCATGGAGGGGCTTTTCATGCTCCCCTGGAATCCAGCCGGTTAATTACCTCCGCCACTGACCTCATTCAGGAAACACGTATCTCCCTGGCCAGGCTTCTGGCAGAAAAAGGGCACAACGCTCCTGTGGAAATGCCTGACTTCAATGACAAGGCCGCCCTTCAAGCCTATATAGGACTTGATATCCCGGCTGAGAAGCAGGCCAAAGAAAAATTCCTCGAAGAGGTTGTACCTCAATGGCTCAAAGAGGGTAAGAAAAGAGAAGCTCAAAAGGAAGTTAAAACCGTAAGCACCAGATAACCTACCCAATTTAACGTCTCTTACTGAAAATCTTAAACATTATGGCCAGGTTATCAAAAATCTGGATAGGGACACTTATGTTCTTATCCCTACAGAATCTCTATGCCCAATTTAGTGTGGATGGGCAGATCATTCAACGTTCTGAATTCAGAAACGGTTTCAACAGGGTTATCCCAGAAGGCCATAAACCAGCCTCATTTATTGCCCACCGGGCGAGGCTGCAGGCCCAATATGAATTCGAAAACCTGACCTTGTACATGAGTGTTCAGGATATAAGAACCTGGGGCAGTACCCCCCAGGTTAAAGCTTCAGATACCTACCTCTCCCTGCACGAGGCCTGGGCCGAAACAAAAATCGGGGAAAACTGGAAGGTAAAATTAGGAAGGCAGGAGCTGAATTATGACAATTTTCGTTTCTTGGGCAATCTGGATTGGGCACTTCAAGCCAGATCCCATGACTTTGCTCTTGTCAAATACGAAAAAGAATCGGCCAAGCTCCATTTTGGGGGCGGATACAACCAGGATGCCCAGCTCCTAAGCGGAAATCTGTTCCTTACCCCCAATCAATACAAAACGGCCCAGATGGCACGTTACGAAAACATCTTTGGCAAATTCGAATTCTCAGCCCTATTCTGGAACGATGGGAGGCAATTTGTGGCAAGAGACCAGGTGGGCAACATCACGGAGGAAAGGTTGTTTCATCGGCAGACTCTGGGGGTTCCCATGCTCCGGTATAAGGAGGGCAATAATGCCTTCCAGTTTTACTACTATCACCAATTCGGCAAGGACCCTATGGGTAAAAATGTAAATGCCTTTAACGTGTCCCTCAACTATAGCCATGTGCTCCCCTTTGATGTGGAAAAAGGAAGTGCCCTTACCTTGTTAGGTGGGGCGGAAATACTTTCGGGTACCGACAATACCCATTCAGAAAGCAACCGCTCCTACAACCCTTTATATGGTACCAATCACCTCTTTAATGGGTACATGGACCTTTTCTATGTGGGAGGTGCACATGAAAACAATGTGGGATTACAGGATTTTTATTTCAAATCAAGATACGCCTTCAACAAAAAATTATTTGTTCAGGGAGACGTACATGGGTTTTTCTCACATGCTGACGTTTGGCGCCAAGAGGGCACGGGGACGGAGCGAATGCCTTCCTTCTTCGGTACAGAGTTGGACTTGTCAGTGGGATATGTGTACACTTCTGCCATCTCCCTGCAAGCTGGATACAGCCAGCTTTTCCACACCGATACTTTTGCGTATATTCAGGGTGTAGAGACCCCAAAGCGAACGCAGAACTGGGCCTATTTGATGATCATTTTTAGGCCTACCATGAAAAATAAATTTATAGGGATTTTACTCTGACCAACATGAAGTTTATAAAGCATTTCTTTTCTACCCGTGTCACTCTGGTATTGCTCATTGCACTGGCCATTTCTATGGCCGTGGCTACCTTTATAGAAAATGACCATGGCACCGCGGTAGCAAGGGGGCTGGTGTATGAGGCTTGGTGGTTCGAGGTTATTTTGATCTGGCTCTCCCTCAATTTTTTGGCACACATCAACCATTACCGTTTATTTCAGAAGGAAAAATGGCCAGTGGGTCTTTTTCATATTGCCTTTGTGATCATCGTCCTAGGCGCTGGTGTTACCCGGTACTTTAGTGAAGAGGGGATTATGCACATTCGGGAAGGAAGAGAACAGGACACCTACTATTCCAATGAGAATTACTTACAGTTTCATTTAAAAGAAGAGCCCTCCCATTCCCCCTTCGTTAAAGCACTCAACCTGATCCCCAAGGGATTTACCCCAAAATCCATTCATGCCAATGTAGGGGATCACCCCTTTGAAGTCCGCATCACATCCTATATTAAGGGTGCAAAACAGGTCTTTGAGAAAGGTGAAAAAACCTACCTGGATTTGGCGGTGGTACACCAAGGAGACCGGGAAGACTATTTGGTGGAAAAGGGAAAGTTCCTGGAATTGGATCATTTTACCCTGGGCACCCAAAAAGAGGCACGGCACGGGGTGAAATTGTATAAGGACCTTGGTGAATGGAAAATCAGCTCTGAGGTCCCCATGCAAGTCATGGAAATGGAAACCCAGAAAATGGGGAAATTGGCAGCAGGAGGCACCCAGGCCCTTCAATTACGTACCTTATACCAGTGGGAAGGAGGAGCCCTCATGGTCAAAGCCATACATGAAGATGCCCGCGTGAGTTTCATTCCGGAAGAAAATGAAGCAATGGCAAAGGAGCTACCGGATGCCGTGAAACTGAGTGTAAGGGATCCGGAAAGTGGGGAGGAAATTTTTGAAACCTATAGCAAGCTTCTTAGGCTGGGGACGGATTGGTCAGGTTTTGAGCATGAGGGAGAGCATTACCTTTTGGCTTATGGGCCAAAAGCCAAAAAACTGCCCTTTTCCTTATACCTGAATGCCTTTGAATTGGAAAGGTATCCCGGCAGTCAAAGCCCATCCAGCTATGCCAGCGAAGTTATGGTCATGGATGGGAAGGAAGAATTCCCTTACAGGATTTTTATGAACAATGTGCTGGATCATCAGGGATATAGGTTTTACCAATCCTCCTTTGACAATGATGAAAGGGGAACGGTACTTTCTATCAACAGGGACAGGCCAGGCACATTGCTCACTTACCTGGGATACACTTTACTTACCTTAGGTATGTTCCTAACCCTATTTACAAAAGGCAGCAGGTTTAGCCTTTTAAACAAAAAACTAGGCTTAATCAGACCTTCCGCTCCTGTGGAGATACCTGTACCGAAACAACATGCATTGGCCGCCATTGCAGGGGTAGGGTTGCTTGTTTTATTTTTCACCATCGGCAGTACTCAAAAACAATCTCCTATAAGTGAGACCTTTCGGGTGGTGCCCACAGAGCAGGCAAATGCCTATGGCCGATTAATCGTGCAGGATTTAGATGGCCGGATGAAACCTCTGAACACCCTGGCCAATGAGATCAGCAGAAAATTAAGCGGGAAAAGCCAGGTTACATTCACAGATGAAACTGGCGCAATGGTACAGTTAAGTCCGGAACAGTTTCTATTGGCTGTGCAACTGGACCCTCCCAGGTTTAGCATTCTTCCCCTAATCAAAGTAGATGTGGAAAAAGGAGGAATAATATTTGAAAAACTCGGTATTACACCCTCTGCAAACATTAGTTTCAGGGATTTTGTGGATGAGGAAGGCAATTACCTGATTCAAGGCCTGGTAGAAGAAGCCAACCGGCTCAAACCCTCAGAGAGAAATGAGACCCACAATGAACTGCTTAAAATAGACGAGCGTTTCAATATATTCTACGGGGTATTGACAGGGGACTTTCTACGTCTTTTCCCCAACAAATTGGATGCGAACCACACCTGGTTTACCAGTCAGCAGCACAAACAGGGGTTTGAGGAAGAGGATGCCGTCTTTGTAAAAAACATCACCAACCTCTACCTGGGCGCCTTGGAAAAAGGCCTGGATAGTGGTGATTACTCCGAGGCCGACGAGACGCTTTCCTATATTTCCCTCTATCAAAACAAAGCCGGGAGTGCTGTGTATCCCGGAGAGGCATTGATAAAGGCGGAAATTCTGTATAACCGCTTAAACTTGGGCGCCAAACTTTTTGCACCCTTCTGGTTTTTGGGCATGTTACTGCTTTTGGTAGTTCTGCTAATGCTTTTTTATGACCACCCTTCATTGTCTTGGGGATGGAAAGTCGGGAAGATAATGGCATGGATAGGCTTTGTCGTTTTTTCCTTTCACCTTGGCCTGAGGTGGTACATCGCCAAGCACCCGCCCTGGAGCGATGGATTTGAAATGTTGATATTTGTGGCTTGGGGCGTCCTTTTGATTGGACTTTGGTTCTCCAAAAAGTCCAAATTCACCCTTCCACTAGGGTTATTATTCGCAGGTACGCTATTATTTGTGGGATTTTTGGATTGGCTTAACCCTGAAATCACCAATTTAATGCCCGTATTGAATTCATATTGGCTGAAAATACACGTGGCCGTCATTGTCAGCGGATATGCACCCTTGGCATTGGCTGCGGTTATCGGCCTTCTAAGCTTATTATTGCTGTTGTTCAAGCCCTCGAATTCCTCTCAAAAATGGTGGAGAAGCATACGAGAGCTGCGTATGGTAAATGAAATGTCCATAACGATAGGGCTTTTTTTGCTAACTGTAGGTACCTTTTTAGGCGGCGTTTGGGCCAATGAAAGCTGGGGCAGGTATTGGGCCTGGGATCCCAAAGAAACCTGGGCCTTGATTTCAATTGTGGTGTACGCATTTGTACTGCACTTGCGATTAGTGCCAAAGTTAAAAGATGGGTTCCTTTTCACCTTGAGCAGCCTTTGGGCTTTCGCTGCTATTATAATGACTTCATTTGGGGTAAATTACTACTTGTCCGGGTTACATTCTTACGCCAAGGGAGATCCGGTTCCGGTACCACATTGGGTATATTGGGTCGTAGCCATCTTACTAATGGTTTCCATTGCTGCCTTTCTAAAGTTCCACAAATATTCGGAGCAGGAAAAAAGAAAGCTCATGGTATGAGCTCGTGACAAAATATTCTATAAGCCTGTTACACAGCCCAAAGTGAGTTTAATTTCCTAAGGTTATGGGATTATTTGGTAAATTGGTTAATTTACTGTTCATTTTAGTTTATTCTCCAATCATATTAACCAGCTTTATGAAAATTGAACATGTATCCTTATGGGTAGCTGATTTGGAAAAAATGAGAAAGTTTTACGAGAAATATTTTGGTGCCAGATCAGGAAACAAATATCACAATGTAGAAAAAGATTTCTCTTCCTATTTTTTGAATTTTAAGCCCGGGTGCAGGCTTGAACTGATGCATCATCCTGACCTATCCAAAAAAAACAATGAGAAACAACAGGAGCTAGGTTTGGCACATTTTGCCATCTCCGTTGGTTCCAAACAAATGGTCGATGACCTTACAGCTCAACTAAAGAAAGACGGGTTTACCATAGAAAGTAAACCTCGTACCACCGGAGATGGCTATTACGAGGCTGTGGTCAAGGATCCGGAGGGTAATTTAGTGGAAATCGTCACCTGATCTGCTTGAGGATTATTTGGGAAGGGAGAAGATCTTTTGCATTAAGATCCATTTCTCTCCCTCCTTTGCCCAGGGTAGAGCCTGCTGCAAGGTGGACATTAAGGATTCCCATTCCTGCACTTCCTGGTTTTCTGCATCCATTTTTGCTTTCTTCTCAAAACTAAACTCCTCACTTACCTCAATTACCATCATCAGGCGGTTTCCACTTATAAAGATTTCCATTTCATTTATCCCAGCATCCCTGATACTTTGGAGGATAGCCTCCGGCACCTTTTGATGGTGCTTGATATAGCGGTCTATGGCCTGTGGATCATCTTTTAGGTCAAGTGCCAAGCAATATCTCATCATAGTTCATGGATTAAGCATGTAAGCGGTAAAATTCTTTTCCGTTTTCACCCATCATTTTATCAAATCCGGTCATGGCATTGGAAGAATAAAACCCTTTCAACACATCAATTACCTCGGCGTAGTTGGCAGCCAAAAGGCATACCGGCCAGTCTGACCCAAACATTATTCTATCTTCTCCAAAGGTCTCTATGGCTATCTCTAAATAAGGATAAAACTCCTCCTTTTCCCATCCTTTCCAATTATTCTCGGTCACCATTCCGGAAAGCTTGCAATATACATGGGGGAACTCAGCTATGGCCTTGAGGTAATCCTTCCAGGGTTGCAACTTTCTCTCTTTGATAAGGGGTTTGGCTAAGTGATCCAGCACGAATGGCATTTCAGGGAGAATTCCAAGTGCCTTGATCACACCCGGCATCTGATGCGGAAAGATCAAAATATCATAGGAATAGCCTCTTTTGCCCAGGGTCTCCATTCCTTTCAAAAAATCGGATCTTAAAATATAATCAGGGTCATCCTCATCCTGCAATACATGCCTGAACCCCTTTAACTTATGAAATGGCAAATAGGCATCCAATTTGGTTTCCAGGTCTCTACCCTCCAGGTCCACCCAGCCCACGACAGCCTTTATAAAAAGGTTATCCGCCGCCAAATCCAATAAAAAATGGGTTTCAAGCTCCGTTTGGGAGGCCTGAACTGCCACACAGCCACTAATCCCATGCTGATCAAGAAGTGGTTTAAGGTCTTTTGGGAGAAAGTCACGCTTCAGAATCCCAAGACCTTCCCCTATCCATGGGAGCTTCTCAGGGTCATATTTCCAGAAATGTTGGTGGGCGTCAATTTTCATGGTTTGAGTGTGGATGGTTCCCCCAATGATACAAAATTATTGGGGAACCTTATACACAAATGCGTTTAGGTTCATCCCCGCACCCACAGAAGCGAACAAGATGTAGCTTCCCTTTTCAATATGTTGATCCTTCATCTTTCCCTTCACTACCAAATCGTATAAAATAGGCACTGTGGCGACAGAATTGTTGCCGAGACGGGTAATGGACATGGGCATCAAGTGAGGGTCAGGGTTTTCGAGCTCATATAAGGCGAAAAGCCGCTCCAGAATATTATGGTCCATTTTGGCATTTGCCTGATGGATAAACACCTTTTTAATGTCTGATAATTGCAACCCCGCTTTATCAATACATTCTTTTAAGGTAGTTGGCACAGTTTTGATCGCATATTCATACAGCTTTCTCCCGTTCATCTTTAAAAAGAGGGTGTTATCAACAAAACAGGGATTATTTGAGGTGTTCATTCTTAACAGATGGGCATGCTCATAGGTATCTGACCTTGTCACATGTTTTACAATACCTTCTTCATCCAGCCTAGGCCGGGCCTCCAAGATTACCGCACCGGCCCCATCGGAGAAGATCATGCTATCCATGTCATGGGGGTCAGAAATCCTGGAGAGCGTCTCCGCCCCAATCACCAACACCCGCTTTGCATCTCCCGACCTGATAAAATAATCGGCTTGTATCATGGCCTGCACCCAACCCGGACAACCAAATGGGAGGTCGTAAGCGACGGTATAAGGGTTCTTTATGCCCAATTTATGCTTTACCCTGGCCGCCAAAGTAGGGCAGGTATCCACTCTTCGGTTATCCTCGCGAATATCCCCGAAATTATGGGCTAGGATGATATAATCCAGGGATTCTTTGTCCACTTTGGCATCCTGTATGGCTTTTTCTCCCGCATAATACCCCATATCAGAGGTCATGAGGTCCTTTTCCAGATAGCGCCTTTCTTTGATATGGGTGATTTTTTCAAGGGTGGCTACGATATCCTTGGTGGGCTTTTGAATTCTTTTGCCTTCGGTATCAAAAAAAGAATGGTCTAAAAAGTCCTCATTGGCGATCACCCTCCCTGGTACATACCTACCCGACCCCGTAATAACGGAGCAAATCTGCTGATTTTCCATTTTCTTTCCCTACTGATGATTAAAAGGACCTAAATATACGAATAAAGTGACTAACAACTCAATAGGAAAATCAGCGGATATAAATTGTAAAAGAAAAGCAGCCAACCCCAAGATTCCCTTGATTTTGACTGCTTTGAAGATAAAATGAATTTAGAGATTGGGTTGTGGTGTCGTTCTCAGGTAAGGTTTGATCTCCTTATGTCCCTTCGGGAACTTGGCTGGTATTTCCTCGTTGGTGATGGCCGGGGCTATGACCACATCCTCACCGTGTTTCCAATTCGCCGGTGTGGCTACAGAATAGTTGGCCGTCAGTTGAAGGGAATCGATCACCCTTAGTAATTCATCGAAGTTTCTTCCTGTACTTGCCGGATAGGTGATGATGAGTTTGATTTTTTTGTCGTTCCCGATGACAAAAACGGATCTTACGGTGAAATTCTCATTGGAATTGGGGTGGATCATGTCATAAAGGTCAGAAACCTTCCTGTCCTCATCTGCAATAATGGGGAAGTTAACGGTAGTCTGCTGGGTTTCATTGATGTCATTGACCCAACCTTTATGGCTATCCAGCCCATCCACACTCAATGCGATCATTTTTACATTTCTCTTGTCAAATTCAGCCTTTAGCTTGGCCGCTGTTCCCAGTTCGGTGGTGCATACCGGAGTGTAGTCTGCGGGGTGTGAAAATAAAATGCCCCAGTGGTCGCCAAGGTATTCGTGAAAACGAATCGTTCCTTCTGTAGATTCCGCTGTAAAATCGGGAGCGGTGTCCCCTAGTCGTAATGCCATGTTAGTATTAGCTTTAAATGATAAAATAGTTTAACCTATAGGTTTTATGGGGAAACATATTTGGAATGAAAAAAGTTTGATTGATTTGACAATAAAAACATGAAATCGAGCCTGTCCTGACGGCAGTCAGGGCATAACGCAGGCGACACACAGAGGGATGCCCCCCCGATATCTACGGGGCTATCGGGGAGATGCGAGATTCCCCAGAACCACATGAAAAATACAAATTGCCCTATCTGCTGCTTAATCATAATGATTGTTTATCCTTTCTTTCCCCTCAACCCAAGGTAGGCCTGTGGTGAAAAAAACCATATTTCTGACCTACAACCGCTTGTGGCGAAATTCCAAATATTTTTTGGTGGGGTTTGGTAATGCTGCATAATCCCTCTATATTTGCAGGACATTTCTGGAATAGCCTTCAAAAATCACATTTGGTCCGTTCGTCTAGGGGTTAGGACGCATCCCTTTCACGGATGAAACACGGGTTCGATTCCCGTACGGACTACAACAAATGATGTTTGTCATCTTGCGATTAGCTTCGAAAGCATGATGAATTTTGTTTGTGGTTGTTAGTGGTTAAAGTGAATAAAAAAACCCGGTCTGTTGACCGGGTTTTTTTGTTTTACCACCTTTCCAATTATTTATTTTTCCACCACCAATTTCATCCGTTTGATCACCCCTTCACTCCCCATTATGGTTATCATATACATCCCCTGACGAACCACGTTTAATGGGATTTCTACCTCTGACTTATCCAGACCTTTAAGGTCCCTGAACAGAATCAGTCTGCCTGTCATATCATAGAGCATCAACCCTTGTGGTCGAATCCGTGCATCCCAAGAAACTTTAGTTTGTAATGCAGCAGGGTTCGGGTTGAGTGCAAAGGAAAGGTTGATCAGTTCTTGCATGGTAGTTCCGGTAGGCTCTTCCTCCACCCTAATCCTCAAATTAGTGCCTGAACCTTCTAAAATCCCCTTTTGCTCCAATATGGCTAGACCAGAAAGTGTTCCATTGTTTTCCACTCCCACTAAATCAAGATTCAGTATCCCATCTTCCACTTCAATATTTTCAAAGTTGAATACAGTCGGCCCATTATTACCTTCCACAAAGATGTCAAAATTTTCCTTGACAAGTTCCCCCTCCAAGAATATGTCAATTACCCTTTGACCAGGTTTGGCCTCGGGACCTCCCTTGCCAAACCAAAGTTCATTATGATACGTCCTCACCGTATAAATACCATTTTCAACAGGTATGGTATATTTCAAGTTCTTCCCCCACCTTTCGGTATTAAATAAAGGGAAACTGCTTGCAGTGCTATTTGAACTGGTCCTGGTGCTGTTATAGATATTGTCAAATTGTGCATCTCCCAGATAAGCGTTATTTTCATAGGACACGTTATTTAGTGTTCCCGCATTTAAATAGAGCCTGAACAACTCGTTCGGGTCAGTAACTTCAATCGTCTTCTGTGTGGAATTCATATTCCCAGCGCTATCGGTAACGGTTAAGGTCACCTGGTAATCACCCGGTTGGTCAAAGGTCTTTTCCACTTCCGGGGAACTGGCCATGGTTCCGTCTCCAAATTCCCAAGAAAAGCTCAAGGGAGCAATGCCAGTAGATGCAGATCCATCAAACAGAACCTCTAAAGGTGCCGGGCCACTTTCCACGGATGATTGGAAGCGCGCCATGGGCAATTCTACCTCCCCTTCCTGAGAAATTATGGACAGCCCTGATAGCGTCGCATTATTTGCAGACGCTACGAGGTTAATATGCAATTCCCCATCCGTCACCTCGATGTTCTCAAATGTATTGATATAAGGTTGATTGTCATTTACCACAAAGAGATCGAAATTAGGTTTAACCAAATCCCCTTCAATAAATATGGAATAAACACGCTGCCCTGCTGTGGCTTCCGGGCCGGATTTGCCAAACCAAAGTTCATTATGATAGGTACTTACCGTATAAACTCCATTTTCGAGTGGTATTCTAAAGGACAGATTCCCATTAAACCTTTCTGTATTGAATAGTGGGAAACTGCTTGCGGACCCATTTGCATAAGTTCTTGTGCTGTTGTAATAATCCGGGAAATTCCCATCTCCAACGTAATCATTGCCTTCATAGCTGGTGGAATTTGAGGTGCCCACATTAAGATAAAGCTCAAATGCCGGAGATATAGAACCCGATTCCTCGTAAACGGTTATAGCCAACTCTTCGGTAACCGATTGGTCCAATTCATCCGTGACAGTGACACTGGCAAGAAAATCTCCAACCTGAAGGTACGTATGAGAGGGGTTTTTTTCCGTTGAGAAATTGCCGTCCCCAAAATTCCAGAAATAGTCAACAGCGTCCTGAAAACCCGAAACATTGGCATTGAACTGAACTTCCAATGGCGAAACACCGGCGGTTTCCGAAGCCGTTAACTCAATGCTCGGGGGTTTCTCCCCTTCTCGTACTGAAACAATGGAAATTCCTGAAACACTGGCATTGTTTGCCTTTCCAATGAATGAAAGATTTAAAACGCCATCAGTAACTTCTACCTGTTCAAAGGTGTGAACAAAAGGAAGGTTATTGTTGGCAACAAATAAGTCAAAGTCAGCAATTTTTAATTCCCCTTCTACCAGGATATCGTAAACCCTTTGCCCAGCCGTGGCATCCGGTCCTGATTTGCCAAACCATAATTCATTATGGTAAGTCCTAACGGTATAGGTACCGTTTTCCAAAGGTATGGTATAATACATTTTACTGTCGAACCTTTCAGAATTGAACAGGGGATAAGGACTGGCAGATGCATTTGAATAGGTTCTGTTGCTGCTGTAATAATCCGGGAAATTAGCGTCACCTGTATATTCTACTCCTTCATAGGTGACTAAATTGGAACTACCTGCATTGAGAAATAGTGTAAAATCCGGTTCCTCTTCATCTACCCTGATTATTAACTGCTCTTGATCGGATTCCCCATTGCTATCCGTAATCTTCAATGAAACTATGTATTCTCCGGGTTGGGTGAAAACATAGGTGGGATTAGGTTCATTTGAAATGGAGTCATTTCCGAAATCCCATTCATATTCAAATGGAGGTAACCCGGCAGATTCTCCGGCATAAAATTCCACCTCCAAAGGAGCAGGCCCGGACGACACACTTGCTGAGGGTCTGGAAACGGGCATTGAAATTAAAGAACCTTCGTTTTCAATATGAATGCCTGAAATTGATGCATTATTGGCAGAAGCCACTAAGCTCAAATTTAATTCACCGTCCTGAACAATGATGTTTTCGAAAGTAAGAGCCAAAGGCTGATTGGCGTTTTCTACATAAAGGTCTAGTTTTTCTTTTACCAGTTCACCTTCAATCAAAATATCGTAGACTCTTTTCCCTGGCCCCTCCTCGACCCCATCTCTTTTTCCAAACCAGAGTTCATTGTGATGGGTGGTCACCGTGTAAATTCCGTTCGGCAAGGGAATGGAATATTGAAGGTTGGAAGCAAACCTTTCGGTTTGATACAGAGGTATAGTACTGGCAGAGCCATTACTATTTGTTCGGGAGGCGCTATAAAGGGAAGGCATGGTATTATCTCCCACATAGGATATCCCTTCATAGGACACAGTAGAATTAGAACCTGCATTTAAACTTACATTAACCTGTTCATATACTCCATCTCCAAGGAGTAAAACCTTTTTCACTTGGCCATTACCATAGGTAATTTCCAAATTAGCAGTAGATTCTTCGGATTGACCAGTGTATTCCAACTCTATTTCCATTTCATGGCCAGCGGGCCAAAGAATTTGTCGGTCAGGAATTTCCCCATGTATAACATAATCCAGGGAATCAGACCCGGTAACAGAAATGGAATGTATAATTTCCCCCATATTTCCTTCATTGACCTTTATGGGTAGCTTGGAGACCACCCCAAATTTCAACAAAACAGTATCCTTTACCGATAAAGCACTTTTAACCAACGGATCCCCGGCAGGCTGGTCAAACCCAAAGAACTCCATATTCTTTTGATTCCCTCCTCCCCTTTTTGGGGATCCTGCAAGCACATACACCCCTTTTCCTGAAACTATTGCCTGTGTACCGTGCCTCATAAAATTCATCGGGTGCAAAACCGACCACCTTTTCACCTTGGGGTCATACATTTCTGTGGTTGCCAAAGCATCGCTGACTCCCGGCACCTCCCCACCTGCCACGATCAATTTCCCCAAATAATTGTTAGAAGTTGCCCCTGCTCTTGGGGTTGGGATATTTTGATCTTCCGGCAAGGTAGACCAGGTTTTAGTGAAAAAATTATACACATCCACCTCTGGAATTACAGGACCAAAAGTACCTCCATCTCCTCCAGAAAGTCTTCCAGATGCCACATACATCTCGTTTCCTAACACTGTGGCAAAAAAGTGGTCCCTGGGTCTTGGAGAAGGTTCCAGGATTTCCCATTCACCCGTATAAGGATCATAACTATCAAAGTAATTTACATACTGCCCATTATGCCCGAGCTTATTCCCATTGACCACATAAAATTTGTCGTTAAATACGACCAGACCGGCAGATCCTCTTCTTCTTTGCTCGGGAATTTCAGGGCCTTTGATCCAAGCTTCAACTGAAGGGTCAAAAATCCAAATATTTTCTGCAGGTTCCTCATCCGGGAAGTTGTTCGTTTTAAACGCACCAATTACCCAAATAAACCCCTGATATTCTACTGCCTGGAAGTGGTTGAGGCTTACGGGGGTTATATTTGAAAGTGCCTTCCATTCATCCTTGCTGTAGTCATATACTTCCACTGTACGGGAGCTTTCCCTACCCCCCATCAGATAAAACCTATCTCCTGCCTGAACAAAGGAATTTTCATGCCTCCCGGTATAGGATTGGGATTCATTTTTGGCATGCCATTTCTGTGAGGTGAGGGGGGGACTTATGGTCCATGTGAAGTTAAAGCTCCTGGCATCAGAGGATATGGCATCATCGTCATCTACGACCACCCTTACCCTGTATGGGCTATTGGCAAGTGCGTCCTCTGAAATGGCCCCATATATGGTCCCGTTGGTTGGTTCCATGAAGACCCCGGGTGGAAGTCCTTCCGCGGTGAAGTTAAGGTTACCATCTCCTCCAGAAGCCACCACAAACATGCTCCCATCCAATTCGTGCCCTGCAAAATTAATGAGGTCTTGAATGGGTTCCACAATGATAGGTGTCTGAATCGGCTTACCGATGATTTCTATGCCATTGACCAAGGGGTTTTCTTTTTGTTTGATGAAACTAATATCCAACACCCCATCTTGAAGAGTCACTGGATATTGCCGCATGGCTCCGACTTTATGTCCAAAGCTTGCGATGAGATCGATTTGGTTTTCTACCACTTCGCCTTCTATGGAAATATTAAAAAACCGGCTTAGTACGGTAGAGGTTCCTTCAAACCCATTCCCCATATAGATATTTACAAAATAGTCCCCATTCGGCAATGGAATTTTGTAAGTCATACTTTCATTCACCGTATGTCTTTCATGCTGGAAAATTTTCAAATAGGTGTCATCATCAATATAAGAGGGTATGGACGGGTGCCTATTTTCGATAGGAAATGAATTGGTGGCACTCCTGGAATCATCCAGGCTATATTTTTCCGTTTGATGAGCCCCTGAGGCATTATTAGCCAGCCAGTATGGATTTGGCGAGTCCGATGCGTCGAGTATAGGCCCGCCTGCATTAATTCTTAGAATAATTTCCACGTCCTGTTCCACAAATACGTTAAAAGTTTGTTCAACATAATACCCCTTCTCATCTGTGGCACGAACCGTGATATCCGAGTCTATTTCATCGTTAGGGAAAGTGAGTGAAAGCAAATTTTCCTCTATACTTGCCCCAATGCTAGGATTGGTGTTTTGCTCTACGGTATAGGTGAGTTTGCTTACCCCGTCGTTGTCATTGAAATATTCATTGAGGTTGATCACATGGTCAGGATCACCCATCAATCTATTGATGTCAGCCAAATTTCTAATGATATATGGCTGCTCACCAATCACAGAAAAGTAGTTCCATACGCCTATAAAAGATTTCTCATAATCATGAGACGAACCATAGATCCCAATGGCCAAGGGCACCTCCCTTTTTTGAATTGCATCCTTCACCTTACCCCTTACTTCCATGATGCCCAGAGAAACTGGATCTGAATCCCCCAACTTCATTTTCGGTTCAATCTCTCCCTTGATGGGATCCACTTCGAAAGAAAGGGTCACCAAGGTGTTGGAACCAGGTCTGTCTTCTTCATTTATAGGCAAAATAAGGATGTCTGGCTGGGGAACATCATCAAGCTCCTGCACCACCATCAATTCCTGCTTGGTAAACACAAACTTTATGAAATTACTTTGGGTGCCATCTCCAATTTGAATACCCACTTCGCCATCTCCCTCAAAATCATACAATTGACCCGGGGAAGAAAGCCCAATCAATCCTGATTCTATAATATACTGCCCAGTTTCTTCACCCACGTTAACCCCAAATTGAAATCCTTTTTCCTGGGAATTGTGAGAGCCATTGGCGGTACCCCCTACCATGGATACCTGAATCGCACCAGCCGTGCCTCCATAAATATCATTCGGACCGGGGTTCTCTGGTTTGTCTATCCAGTTGAGCCAATTGGGGTTGGGTGCCCCATTGTTCATAAACCCAGTCAAACCTAAACCTAAGTACCCACTTTGTCTTCCCTTATTGTCTATTTGGTTGGTAAAAAGCTGGTTTTCAATCGGCAAATCCCGTGGATCTCCCAACTGAAAGGGATCATCCTCATCCAAAATCCCATCACCATCATCGTCTAGGTCATTCAGGTCAGAAACAAAGTCTTTATCATAGTCATTAGGGATAGAGGCCCCCGAGCAATAATCGGTCCCATTATCAATTTCATCCTGGTTGGTGTATCCATCATGGTCATAATCAGCCAATGGATCAAAGTCCGGGTCGTCCTGATCTATACAAAAGACATCATCCGCTGGTGTCAAGACCATAATACGGTTATCAAAAGTGGCTACCCAAATGGTGCCCGGAAAAATATCATCATCACCATTACAGGCAATCCCAAGGGCATTGCCCCCGTTCATATTCCATTTATTGAACTCCACCTCCTTTAGACTTCCATCCTCATTGAGCTTGACAAGATGCAGGTCCCCTCCATTTTTACCCACAATCAATGCCCCCTTTATCGCACCATCAAAATTAGATGCCTTATATTCATCGATCCCATTACTATTATTTGGGAAAACGGTCACAATTTCTGGCTGCGGTCCATTAGGATTAGGTAAGGTGGGTGCAATGAAATCCGCTTCTGCGGGATTGGCCAAACTCAAGGGCACCGGGGGCCAGTTTGCAGGGAGAGAGTTCGCAGCATATTCCTGAAAACCTTCTTCACCCGGTGCCACCGGTTTTAGAATCTTTGTCCTAAAGGTGTCTTTGGGTTCAAAAAGCGGCGTTACATTCGCCCAATTATTATCATCTCCCACAAATTTGGTAAATAAACCAGCCCCTCCCGGTTCATAAGGAAAACTAGCTCCCTTTTCATAAGGTTTACCCGGATTTGCCCTAATAGGTGTAGGATGACCCGCATAAAATGCCCCAAATTCATATTCATCCAGATTGGGGGTAATCAATAACAGGTGGTCTTGATTATCCACGTGCTCTCCAGATATGGAGGGATTAAGCGGACTTCCCCCAGGCTCCGAAGGGTCATAATCATTACTTACTGCAAGTGCATCTCCTTCGCCTATAGGCAGTCCACCCCAGTTGATGTTGGCCCCGTTTTCGGTGGCATATACCTTGCCACTTTCTGTCACCACTAAGTCGTAAGAATTTCGAAACCCTCCTGAAAAAATCTGCACAGGACCTCCTTCTACGACCATACCCATGTTTAAGCCGTCATTTCCGCCAAAAGGGTCCCCAACATCAATCCCATCATAATCAGGATGATTGGGGTCATAAATCCCATTCTTATTGGGCCTGGTAGGATCATCAAGGGTTGGGATATCGTATTTGTATTTTCTTCCGGAACGCTCATCAATCAAATTGGGCAAACTTTCAATGACCTCCAAATCCACACTTAAAATCGCTGCCGCTAAAGCAAATTCAGTGATATATGCGAAATTCTTTGAAGGAGAACCTGCGTTGGTCAATCCCCCGCTAGTCACCAATAAGTAGGGTTTTCCCTTGATCGTGGTAAATTCTAGATTGTTTGTTGAATGGTTTTCTTCAGACCTTGGAAGGCCTCTTACCAAATCAATGGCCTCCCATTCCTCCCCTGTCCAGGTAAGGCTTGTGATAACCCCGGAATTGGTATCAAGTACTTTATCTCCGCTGGGACCTCCCCACTTTGGGTCACTGGAGGTAACATAAACCACAGGTTGAGAAGCTGTACCGGCTACGGTAATCCCGGTAATTTGTCTGTTGGACCTTCCGTCAAAGGCCGGCTGACCTGTGTCATCATAATTAGGTATGGATTTAACATCACTCAACACCTCCACGCCTTCTACTACATAAGCATTGACGGTGGATTGAATAATAGTGTAAACCTTGATATCACCATTAAGTTGGGCAACATACAAACGTTCGTCAGGCCCGAAAGTCAGGGAGGTTCCCTGTTGAATGGGGTCAAACCCATTGAAGTCAAGTGATACCTGATTAAAGCTTATATCCTGAGCCCAAGTAAAGGAAACCACAAGACAAAGCAAAGATAATAGTAATTGTACCCTCATTGCCAATTAATTATATAAAAGCTGAATTAGAAAAATTAACTACGTATTCTGTTTATTTGGAGGAAGTAAGCTCCATCCAAGTTGACAAATTTTTGATAAAGTTACTTTCATAAAATTATTTACCAAAGATAACCTACATTTTTTTTTATTGAAAAAGCATTTTTAACAATTCGAAACCGGTTAATTAATTCAGATAATCACAGAACTTATTCCCTTCACTTTTTGGTTTATTACTTATTATTCTTTGTATAATAGCCATGTAATGTCAAAAACATCCAATTTTAACCTTATATTACTTTTAGGATTACTGAGTACAATAAGTCCATTTTCCATAGACATGTACCTACCGGGGTTTCCTGCCATCGCCGAAAGTCTGGATACCAGTATTGCTAAGGTCCAGCTATCCCTTACCAGCTACCTGGTCGGCATTGCGGTAGGACAACTCTTTTATGGGCCTCTACTAGATCGCTATGGCCGAAAGAGGCCCTTATATGTAGGTTTGTCCATTTACATACTTTCTTCATTTGCTTGTGCAGGGGCATCCACTGTAGATGCATTGATTTATTTAAGGTTCGTACAGGCTATTGGGGGATGTGCGGGTATGGTTGCAGCCCAGGCGTTGGTCCGGGACTTGTTCCCTGTCAATAAAATCGCCCAGGCCTTTGCCTACCTCACCTTGGTGATCGCAGTTTCGCCCATGATTGCCCCAACCGTTGGAGGATATTTGTCCGCACACCTGGATTGGCATTACCTTTTTATTGTACTGGGGGCAATTGGTACCCTCATATTGGTATTTACCAAGTTGTACCTACCAAAGGGAATGCCTGCCGACCGGTCTATTTCACTCAAACCCAAACAGGTTGCTAGAAAGTATTTGCTTGTCTTAAAAAATAAACAATTTCTCACCTTCATATTGGTGGGGGGTATCGCCGGTGCAGCGCCCTTTGCGTATATAGCCGGTTCCTCTGATGTGTTTATCAATCAATTTGGGCTATCCGAGACCATTTATGGGTGGATTTTTGCTTTTTTGGCTGTGGCCATGATCGGTTCCACCCAGCTCAATCATATCCTTTTGAAGAAATATTCCAATCAACAGATTATTCAGGTTGCCTTGTCCTATCAGGTAATTTTGGGATTGTTCCTGGTTTTGGGAATTTATTTCGATTGGTTTTCCGTAGGTGTTTTTATTGTCATGCTTTTCGTATTCCTGACTGGTCATGGTTTAAGCGTGCCCAATTCAGCTGCCCTTTCCCTGGCCCCTTTTAGCCAAAACGCCGGTAGTGCCTCGGCAATGATGGGCTTTATGCGGATGGCTATAGGTGGATTAGTGACGGCCTTGGTGAGCGTGTTTCATGACGGGACGGCCATGCCCATGGTGGTTTTGATGGCTATTTGCATCTTGGGAGGCCTTTTAGTCCTTTCCCTCTACCACAGAAAAAGGTTGTTGCTGATGGCAAGGAAAAGCAAAAACGGCCTCAAAATGGTCTATCGATGAAGCCCCAATAATTGTTGAAGCCTGCTTTTATTTGGATAATATCCCTAACTTTGCGCTTTATTTCAAAATTTCAGTAACAAATTCCATGATTTCAGTAGATAATCTTTCCCTAAAATTTGGCAAAAGAACGTTATTTGAGGATGTCAACCTAAAATTCACCCCTGGAAACTGCTATGGGGTCATAGGAGCCAACGGGGCCGGCAAATCCACCTTCCTGAAAATTCTTACCGGAGAAATCGACAGCACCTCCGGCCAAGTGAACATTACCCCGGGGCAAAGGATGGCCGTACTTTCCCAGGACCACTTTGCTTTTCAGGAGGAGGAAGTGCTAAAAACGGTGATCATGGGCCACAAGAAGCTCTATAAGTTGATGGCAGAAAAAGATGCCATCTATATGAAGGCGGATTTTTCAGAGGCCGATGGCAACAGGGCCGCAGAATTAGAGGCTGAATTTGCTGAAATGGATGGTTGGAATGCCGAAAGTGATGCCGCGGCTCTGCTGTCCGGGTTAGGGGTGGAAGAAAGCCTGCACTACAAAAAAATGAAAGAACTGGGAGGGGACCAGAAGGTAAGGGTGCTGTTAGCACAGGCCTTGTTCGGCAACCCAGACATTCTGGTATTGGATGAACCTACCAACGACCTGGATGCAGAAACTATCGTCTGGCTGGAAGAATTCCTGGTTAATTTCAAGAATTTGGTCATCGTGGTCTCTCATGACAGGCACTTCCTGGACACCGTGTCAACCCATATTGTGGATATCGATTTCGGGAAAATTAACCAATATACCGGTAACTATACCTATTGGTACGAATCCTCGCAACTGGCTGCCAAACAACGGTCGGATCAGAACAAAAAGGCCGAGGACAAGAGAAAAGAACTACAGGCCTTTATCGACCGATTCTCTGCCAATGTGGCCAAATCTAAGCAGGCCACAGCCCGTAAGAAAATGCTGGAAAAACTCAACGTGGATGAGATCCAGCCTTCCAACCGGAAATATCCTGGCATCATCTTTAAGCCGGAGCGCGAGGCTGGAGACCAGATCCTCATGACCGAAGAACTCGGGCTTACGGAAAATGGCACCACCTACTTCAAAGACGTCAACCTTATGGTGGACAAGGGGGATAAAATCGCCTTTATCTCCAAAACCAAACAGGCCGTCAGCAAATTTTTTCAGACCATTATGGAGGAAAGAAAGCCGGATAAAGGCTCCTTTAAATGGGGGGTTACCATCAACAAGGCTTACCTGCCCAATGATAACTCTCCCTATTTTAACACAGACATTAAACTGATAGATTGGTTGAGTCAATATTCCGATAACCAGGAGGAGGCTTATGTGAGGACTTTCCTTGGCAGAATGCTGTTTACAGGTGAAGAATCCTTCAAAAAAGCCTCTGTGCTTTCCGGTGGGGAAAAGGTAAGGTGCATGATTTCCAAAATGATGCTTCAAAACCCCAATTTCTTGATTTTGGACGAGCCAACGAACCACCTGGACCTGGAATCTATCCACGCCCTTAACAACGCCATTATCGATTTCACTGGCACGGTATTGCTCTCTTCCTTCGACCATGCATTTGTGCAGTCTGTCGCCAATAGAATCATAGAATTGACGCCAAATGGCACTATAGATCGCAGGCTACCCTATGAAGAATACCTCGAAAACGCAGAGATCAAATCGCTGAGGGAGAAAATGTATGCCAAAAGCTGATTGATTCATGCTTGTCTGGGCCATTACCTGCTATCTGTTGGCTACCATGGCCATTGGGGCTTTGGCCTCCAGGTGGGTGAAGAATGCACAGGACTTTGTACTGGCCGGAAGGCAATTGCCACTCTTCCTCAGTGCATCTGCCTTGTTTGCCACTTGGTTTGGATCAGAAACCATTTTCGGTGCCAGTTCGGAATATCTGGAACATGGCCTGTTGGGGGTAATCGAAGACCCATTCGGAGGTGCCTTATGTTTGTTCCTTTTTGGTCTGTTTTTCCTCAGGCCCATGTATAAAATGAACCTTCTTACCTTGGGGGATGTGTTTAACCGCCTGTTTGGAAGAAGGGTGGAACTGCTGGCCTCAGTATGTATGGTTCCCGCTTTCTTTGGATACGTAGCTGCTCAACTGGTGGCATTAAGTCTAATATTAGGTGCAGTATCTGGTATAGGCATTGGAACCGGTATTTTGATCAGTGCGTTTATCGTGGTATTCTATACTTTCCTTGGGGGCATGTGGGCCATTTCCATCACTGATTTTCTCCAAACCATTATCATCGTGGTGGGATTGATTTGGATAGCAGTGATGGTCATTACCGAAGCAGGAGGTATAGAAGTGATTTTATCTGAAGCACCGGAGGGCAGTTTTACCTTTTTCCCTCCCCCTGAGCCCAAGGCCTGGTTTCATTACCTTGGCGCCTGGGCCATTATTGGGCTTGGGAGCATCCCCAGTCAGGATATTTATCAAAGGGTGATGTCTGCCAAGAGTGAGAAAGTGGCACAATATTCATTGTATTTAGCTTCTTTCTTTTACCTGAGCTTTGGATTATTTCCTCTATTTGTGGCCTTGGGAGCTAAAATCCTCTACCCCGAGCTTTATCTGGACAACCCTCAAATGTTACTTCCTGAAATGGTCCTACAGCATGGGGGGATGGCCTTACAAATCATTTTTTTTGGGGCACTGCTTTCCGCGATCATGAGCACCACCAGTTCGGGGCTGTTGGCACCTTCGGCCATCCTCTCTGAAAACATCATCAAACCTTTGTTTAAAAATAAATTGAGCCAAAGCCGACTTTTATGGATTTTGAGAACCAATGTGGTCTTGATCGCTATTATTGCCATCCTATTGGCCAATTGGAAGGCCAATATTTATGAGTTGGTCGCTGAATCCTCCATGCTGCTGTTGGTGTCGTTATTTGTGCCCCTCACGGCAGGGCTATATTGGAAACGAGCGACGACTTTTGGAGCTCTTTGCGCCATATTTTCAGGAATGATCTCCTATTTTCTCGTGTACTCCTTGGAAGATCTACTGATTCCGGCACATTTAATCGCCACTTCATGCAGTGCGGTTGGCTTAATTGCCGGGAGCTTACTATTCAATAAAAAACAACAATCCCTATGAACTATCCTGCAATTACCCTAAAAAAGGGGAAAGAAATTTCTATAGAAAGAAGACATCATTGGATATTTTCCGGTGCTATCGCTCATCATGATCCCGGAATTCAGGATGGACAATTGGTTACCGTGCTCGATTATATGGGTAAGGAAGTCGCCGTAGGTTATTTCAGCTCGGGTTCCATCATGGTCAGGCTGCTGTCTTTTTCCCCGGGACCCATAGATCATTCCTTCTGGACCAAGAGACTACAATCTTCGAAGGACCTTAGGGAAACTATCGGGCTTCTCGGTGACCCGCAAACCACAGCCTACAGATTGATCCATGGGGAAGGCGATCTTTTACCGGGGTTGGTCATTGATATTTATGGGAAAACTGCGGTGGTTCAAGCGCATCATTTGGGCATTCACAGATGCATGGGTGACATCTGTGAGGCATTAAAGGCCTGCTATAAGGAACAAATCGCTGCCATTTATGATAAAAGCCGTTCACTTCTCAACATTCCCCATGAAGATGGGTTAATATGGGGGATTCCGCAGGCTAATCAGATTGTGGAGCATGGGATAGCCTTTAAGGTAGACTGGGAAAAAGGGCAAAAAACCGGTTTCTTTTTAGATCAAAGGGAAAACCGCTATCTGCTAGGCCAATTTTGTAAAAACAAAAAGGTACTCAATGCCTTTTCCTATACGGGTGGATTCTCTGTATATGCATTGGCCAAGGGGGCAAAAGAAGTACATTCTGTAGATATCTCGGCCATAGCCCTACAGCTAGCAGAAGAAAATGTAGCAATCAATCAATTTTCAAAAGAAAAACACGTTGCTCATGTAGCTGATGTGAAACTCTTCCTCAAGGACAATGCTATGGATTACGATGTGGTGATTTTAGACCCCCCGGCTTTTGCCAAGCATATGCGCAGCAGGCATAAGGCCGTTCAGGCTTATAAACGCATCAATGCACTGGCTATGAAAAAAATGCCCGCGGGCAGTTTGCTGTTCACCTTTTCCTGCTCACAGGTGGTGGATCAACCCTTATTTATCCACACTATTACCGCTGCTGCATTGGAGGTAGGGAGGGATATTCGGATCCTTCGCCATCTTGGCCAGCCAGAGGATCATCCCATCAACATTTTCCACCAGGAAACCTCCTATTTAAAGGGATTATTGATCTATGTAAATTGATGTCTAAATCTAACTACGTATATGAGACCTGTAATAAAATTATGTGTTTTATTTCTTTTCCTGGCCTCATGTGAGCCAGGGGATTCCCTTAAACAACAGCATACCATGAACCCATTGTTGCAAACCTTTAACACCCCATATGGGGTTCCACCATTCGATAAGATTCATAATGGCCACTTTGAGCCTGCCTTGAAAGAGGGAATTGTAAAACTTGAAACTGAAATTGAAGCCATTGCCTCGCAGGATGACCCTGCCACCTTCGAAAACACCATCTTGGCATTGGAAAATGCCGGAAGCGTATTGACAAGAGTCTCCAGGGTATTCTATAACCTGAATTCCGCCCATACCAACGACTCCATACAGGCCATCGCCAGGGAAATGGCCCCTGAGATATCCAAAAGCTCCGATAATATTTACCTTAACGAAACGCTTTTTAATCGGGTAAAGCAGGTTTGGGAGGATCGCGGAAATTTGGACTTAAACACTGAAGAAGAAAAATTACTGGAAAACACCTACAAAAGTTTTGTCCGAAGTGGTGCCGAGCTGAGTGATCAGGAGAAAGAAAGGCTACGCGAGATTAATGGAAGGCTTTCAGTGCTTACCTTGAATTTTGGGCAGAATGTATTGGCTGAGACCAATGCCTTTCAACTGGTGGTGGAAAATGAAGCGGACTTAACTGGACTTCCGGATGAACTTGTAAAGTCAGCCGCCCAAGAGGCAAAGGATAATGAAATGGAGGGGAAATGGGTTTTTACCTTGCAAAACCCCAGTGTGATGCCCTTTCTTCAATATGCCGAAAACCGTGACTTAAGAAAACAGATATGGCACGCCTATCAAGTAAGAGGCAACCAAGGTAATGATTATGACAACAATGAAATCATCAAGGAAATCGTCAACCTAAGAAAAGAAAAAGCCAAGCTGTTGGGCTATGATAACCATAGTGCCTTTGTCCTGGAAGAAACCATGGCCAAGGACCCCAATACGGTCTATACTTTTCTTAATCAATTGTGGACACCTGCCCTGGCAAAGGCAAAAGTAGAATTGGAAGATATCAAGGATTTGGCTGCAAAGGACGGTGTGGATCCGGCCCCCTATGACTGGAGGTTTTATGCGGAAAAGATCAGGAAGGCCAGGTTTGATCTGGATGAGCAAGAACTGAAACCCTACTTTAGCCTGGAAAAGGTAAAAGAGGGAGTGTTTGATGTGACCCGGCAATTGTTTGGGCTCACCTTTGAAGAAATAACCGACATCCCCAAATACCATCCAGAGGTTCAAGTGTACAGGGTTATGGAAGAAAATGGGGAATTCCTTGGTATTCTATATATGGATTTTCACCCCAGAACCTCTAAAAGAGGTGGTGCCTGGATGACCTCTTACCGGGTTCAAGGCAGGGAAAATGGGGAAAGGACCGCACCGGTAATCTCCATTGTTTGCAATTTCTCAAAGCCTTCCGGCAACAACCCTGCCTTGTTGACCTTTGATGAGGTAACCACCTTTTTCCATGAGTTTGGCCATGCCCTTCACGGCTTATTGTCCGATGTGCAATTTAAAAGCCTGGCGGGAACTTCCGTTCCAAGGGATTTTGTGGAGCTCCCCTCACAGGTGATGGAAAATTGGGCAGAGGAACCGGAACTTATGCAATCCTATGCGGTGCACTTTGAAACCGGGGCACCAATCCCGGAGGAGCTTATAGAAAAGATCACAAGAAGCGGCACCTTTAATCAGGGTTTTGCCACGGTGGAATACCTTGCGGCCTCCTTCTTGGATATGGATTTTCACACCCTGGAAAGTGATATGGATAAGGAAGTCGGGGAGTTTGAAAAGAGGAGCATGGAAAATATAGGGCTTATTGATGAAATCATCCCCAGATACAGGAGCACCTACTTTAACCACGTATTCTCAGGGGGTTATTCAAGTGGATATTACAGCTATATCTGGTCCGGAGTATTGGATACTGATGCCTATCAGGCGTTCAGGGAAAGTGGCGACCTCTTCAATCCTCAGTTGGCCACAAGTTTCAGAGAACATATCCTTTCCAAGGGAGGCACCGGTGACCCTATGGAAATGTACGTGCAATTCAGGGGGAGGGAGCCAAAAATCGACGCCTTGCTTAAGAAAAGAGGGTTGGATGAAATTCAACTTGAACCAAAATAAATATCGTTTATCCGATCCTTCTCTAAAAAAGAGTAACACCTCTTTGGCTGTAAAATTATTAAGTAAGAAACATGAGCAGGTTTATTTTTTCTGCTCATGTTTTTATTAATAAACAAGCTGAATGATTCCTGATCTTCCTGAATAATGCGATCACAAAGGGTTAATTACAGCCATCTTTTCCTTAGTCACATGTACGTTAAATTTGAAACCTTTTAAAAGGGTGGCTCAAAACCACATGAACAGCCAAACCTACGACTGTTTATCTGAAACTAAAAACTGGTATGTTATTTGATGTATTTAGGCTGTTATGGATATTACAAAAAAAGCAAAAGAAGAATTAGAAGATCGTTTGGACAAAATTGAAGCATTCATCGCCAAAAAGGGGATAGGATCTACTTATTTGCAAAAAGCCCAAAAAACACAGCGGGATATCAATCTGGCACTTGTTTTAGGCGGAATCATCACGGTTGCAGGCCTTGTACTCTGGATGACCAGCAAAGAGGAGGAAGAATAGACGTTTCATTTAATTGATACAGGTTCTCCAACCATTTGACTAGGGTTCTATCACTGAGGCTTAAATTGTCCTTGGGCTCTTTCTATTTATTGAATTGATGCATAAGGCTTCCCTCCTTTATATGTTGGGGTTGATTTAGGAATAAATCAATTTTGGGTTAATTTTTGCCTCGTTAAGGGATGATTTGTGCTTTATTGAAAATGATTGGCGAAATCTTTTCTGTGATTGAACCTTAGTTTCTGTTTCACTAACAGTTGACTTCAATGCGCTTATGCATTATATATGTCCTCTTGCCTTAAATTTTCTCCTTTGAAAATCCCCTAACCTACGTCCTAAAAAATCAGCTAAATCACTGATCACCCCATCATCCATTTTAAGCCCCCTTCCCCAAAATATACTGCTCAAGAAAGGTGTTGAGGAATTTTCCTTTGGGATCATATTCCTCCATTAAATCCCTAAAGTCATCCATCCTTTCGTATTGCTGCTCTAAATATTGATGGTTGAAGGTGAACAATTTGCCCCAATGAGGTCGGACCTGAAAGGGGGTCAGTGCCTCTTCTATTTTCGGCAAAAGCTTGCTCACATTTTCCCAATCCCTTTTCCACGTGAAGTGAATGGCAATGCTATTCCTGCCATATGCCGGGCTTAGCCATAAACGGTCCGCTGCAATGGACCTTATTTCAGAAATGAGGAGGTGAGGATAAATCTGATCTCCCAAGTCATAAATGGCTTTAATGGCATCTATGGCATGTTTTCTTGGTACAAAATACTCCGACTGGAGTTCTTCACCACTACTGGGTGTAAAATCCATCTTGAAGTGGGGCAGCCGTTCATGCCAAGGGCCGAGATCCCCCATTTGCGGTGTGCAATTCTCGGCAGAAATCTCCTTGATGGGGTGCAAATGGTTCTGGGCAATGCTGGCGCCATACAGATCTTTGTGTATCCTGGGTATTCGTCCCTGCTCTACTTTAAACTTTAGCCAAACCTGATTTACACTTTCATTTTGCCAATCGGTAAACAGGCTTACACTGTAGGCAGTACTGAAAACATCCTCAAAATGTTCCTCCAGGGAGGCTAAGGATAATCCTTCATAAACATGTTGTACCACATCGAAGCTAGGCATGACCCTTAGGGTCATTCTCGTCACCACGCCCAAAGCGCCGAGGTTTACCACCGTCCCATTAAACCTGCCCACATGTTGATCCTTGGAAAGGCGTACAGTGGAACCATCCGCGGTGATCATTTCAAGCCCTACCACAGCAGAAGAAAGGTTCCCATTTTGATCCCCGGAACCGTGCGTGCCTGTGGCACATGCCCCTGCCACTGAAATGTGCGGCAGGGAGGCCAAATTATGCAAGGCAAACCCCGCCTCCTGCAACCTCTTGGCCAACACCCCATATTGAACCCTTCCGTTTAAGGTTACCGTCTGGTTTTTTGCTGAAATGGAGATTCGTCCTTCCATTTCCTCCAGGCTTAGGTGCTTACTGTTGGTGTCGGCAATAGTATTGAAGGAATGGCGGGTCCCTAGCGGTTTTATACGATCACTGTTTTTCACAAAGGCACCGAGTCTATCGAGATTCTTTGGACTTTCTATTCCCTTGGCATTATACGTTAAATTTCCCGCCCAATTTTTCATTGGCTCATCTTGGTTCGGATAGTAAAATCCCATGACCGGGGAAAAATAAGGACTGGCCATTAACATTGCTGAGTTTTTGAGGAACTTTCTTTTTTTCATATTCACCCGAAATTTATGGGAAAATTCCTAATTCCATATAACTAATTGCGATTCTTTCCAAAGCAACGATAAACCCTGCTGTTCTCAAACTTTGAATTCCTTTGTCCTTTCTCACCCCATTCATGTGGTGGTAGGCATTCACCATGGTTTCCTCAAGGCCGGAATTCACCAAATCCCTTTCGTCAGCCCCCCTGGCAATAAGCTCCCGTTGTTCTTGGGTAAAACTGTTTCCGGTAGCCTTTTCTATGCTATCCAATAGATTCTCATACTTTCTTCTGTCATACCTTTTTTCCAATTTGCCAAAGGAGACCCTGGAAAGGTTTTTCAACCACTCAAAGTAGGAAACGGTCACACCACCAGCATTGAGGTACATATCTGGAAGAATTAGCACATTCTTCTTAAGTAAAATCCTTTCCGCCTCTTGCGTAACGGGACCATTTGCAGCCTCTGCAATTATTTTAGCTTTAATATCCTCGGCATTATCACCTGTAATTTGATTTTCTAAGGCAGCGGGTATTAAAATGTCACATTCTAGGGTAAGAAGACTTTTTGAGTTCTCCACAAAAGCCCCATTCTCATAGCCCTTAAACCCCTTATTTTGATTTTGATAAGCTTTAAGAGCCTCAATATCCAGGCCTTCCTCGTTGGTAATCCCTCCATTCCACTCTGCCACGGCAATAATTTTTGCCCCTGCTTGGCTTAGATATTTAGCGGAATGATAACCTACATTACCTAAACCTTGGATGATGACCGTTTTTCCTTCTAATCCTGTCTTCAGGCCTAGCTCATCCATGTCTTCCTTCACATCGACGGCCTCTCTGATACCAAAGAAGACACCCAGTCCGGTGGCCTCCGTTCTTCCTCTAATGCCATGCTGTGACAGAGGTTTACCCGTGACACAACCTTTGGCATTTATTGCTTCAGGATTAAAAGCCTGATAAGTATCTGCTATCCAGGCCATCTCCCTTGAGCTGGTCCCGTAATCTGGAGCCGGAACATCTATGGCCGGCCCTATGAATTTCTTACTTATGAGCTCCGAGGTATATCTTCTTGTGATCCGCTCCAGCTGATTCACATCATACTTACTAGGGTCTATACTCACACCACCCTTGGCCCCACCATAGGGGATATTTACAAGGGCGCATTTGTAGGTCATAAGAGCTGCGAGACCCTTCACCTCCTCTTCATCCACATAGCTACTGTAACGGATCCCCCCCTTTGCGGGTAGTTTATGGTGAGAATGCTGCACCCTGTAACCTTCCAAGACCTCATAGGTACCGTCCTCTTTTTTGAGGGGAAAATTAAACTTATAAACGCTATTGCAAAATTTTATTTGATCCAATAATCCCGGATGGATATCCACGTAAGAAGCTGCATTATCTACAGCTTCACACACATCATCGAACAAACTATATTCTTGATTCTTAACCATATATTTTAGTTGTTTAGTTGAGTCTAACCTTTATTACCTTCTTACGGGTGTACCTGCAAACTTTCCTGCCTCCCTTTGGTTTTTACCTTCCCGACCAGTGAGGGCATCACCCATATCTTCCCTGGCTCCTTCAGCCAATTCCGTCATTTTTTTCACAATCTCTGGGTGTTGGTCAATTACATTGTTACTTTCACTAATGTCCTCTTTCAGATGGTAAAGCTCTGAAGCCTCTATAGCCAGCATTTCATATTTTATGGGCTTGCCATCATCCGGGGTTTCTTGACCTGGGGCAAGGGATCTATAGCGATGAGGGAAATACAGTTTCCACTCCCCCATTAAGACCGCTTGCAGTTCATTAGTATTGTAATAGATAAAATATGCCTCTTGAGGTGAGATACCTTCCTCTGGATCTTCTATTAATGGCCATATATTTTTCCCATCTATGATGTGCTCCGGAAGCTTTGCACCGGTGAGATGTGCGATGGTGGGAAACAGGTCAATGGTCATTCCGTTTTTCTCCTGCACTTTGCCCGCAGGTATTCTTTCCTTCCATTTCATAATGGTGGGCACTCTGATCCCCCCTTCCCAGGAAGTGCCTTTCCCTTCCCTGAGAGGATCTGCAGAACCTGCGTGCGTACCATAGGAAAGCCATGGTCCATTGTCAGAAGTGAAGATCACCAAGGTGTTTTCCTCCAGTCCATTCTTTTCCAGGGTTTTCATGATTTCTCCCACCGACCAGTCAATCTCCATGATCACATCTCCATATAAACCATTCTGGGATTTCCCCTTAAACTTATCTGATACAAACAATGGAACATGGGGCATGCTGTGTGCCAGATAGAGCAAAAATGGTTCTGCTTTATTGTTCTCTATAAAATCCACAGCCCTTTCCGTATACCAAGTCGTGAGCATGCTTTGGTCATCAAGCGTATCTATTACTTGATTACCTTCATATAAGGGCAAAGGTGGGTAATGGTCGGGGCGCTCAGGGTGATGAGGCCACATGTCATTGGAATAAGGCAATCCAAAGAACTCGTCAAATCCCTGTTCCGTAGGCAAAAATGGGGACAGATGCCCCAAATGCCATTTGCCAAAGATCGCCGTTTTGTACCCCTGAGGTTTCACTAATTCTGCCAATGTTACTTCTCCGGGGTTCAACCCGTGAGTTGCCGTATGATCCAGTGCTCCAAAAATCCCTACCCTGTTGGCATAACAACCGGTAAGGATAGATGCCCGGGATGCAGAGCATACCGCATGCGGCACATAAAAATTAGTGAAAGTGACTCCCTCCTTTGCCATTTTATCCAAATGGGGAGTTTCATAACCTTGGGCACCAAATACACCCACATCATTATACCCTTGATCGTCCGTAAAAATAATGACGATATTGGGAGTAGAATGTGGTTTGTACCGAACTACCTGCTCTTTTTTATCGGCACATCCATTCATGGTACAAAGGGCCATTAGGAGCATTAAAATTCGAAAGGGGGTATATGGGTTTGTCATAAGGGAGATTAGTTGGGTTAATCATTTGAAAAACTACCAGGACCAGTAAAAAAGCACACCTTTTTTTCATAAAATCTGAAATGGGTGCGCTGCAATGGTCATTCCCAGAGGTCGGTAGCTTTGTAAGGACTCCCGGGAACCTCTGTGAAAAAGGTGCCGTCAATGAAACGGAAACGGTGTTCTATCTGGTGAATGCTTTCCATATCCTCAGGTGAAAGCTTTACACTTGCAGCATCAAGGTTTTGTTTGATCCTGTCTTTATTGGCAGACTTGGGAATCACCACCAAATCTCTATGTACCGCATAAGCTATCAATACTTGGGCAGGGCTGCATTGGTGCTTTTCTGCCAGCCCTTTTATAGTTTCGTCCTCCAATAGTACTGGGTCATCATCCCTTCTTCTGGCCTTGGGCCTATCAGAGGACCCTAATGGGGAGTAGGCCGTGACCCCAATGCCGTTGCTCTTACAAAAGTCAACCAGTTTTAGCTGAGGCAGATAGGGGTGCAATTCAATTTGGTTCATTTCAGGGAGTTCGGAAGCGTTTGATAGGATTTCTCTCAACTTTTTCTGATTAAAGTTTGACACCCCTATATGCTTTGCCTTACCCCTTTTCTTGACGGCTTCCATTCCTTTCCAGGTATCTGCAAGGGGTACCTCATCATAGGTGAGAAAGTCATCCCCTTTTTCGGGAAACATTACTTCCTCCTGTAGTGAGATAGGCCAATGGATTAAATACAAGTCCAGGTAGTCCAATTGTAGGTCAGAAAGGGTTTGATCCAATCCATTCTCCACCTTATCCTGTCTATGGGAGTTATTCCAAAGTTTACTGGTCACGAAGATTTCTTCCCTTTTTACCAATCCCTTGTCAAAGGCATCCTTCAGGGCATTGCCAACTTCTTTCTCGTTTTGGTAAATTGCAGCACAATCAATATGCCTGTATCCCACCTCTATGGCCCAGGTTACCGCATTGTACACCTCACCAGGTGCTGATTTCCAAGTTCCCAGCCCTATCGCAGGCATTTTATCTCCATTTGAAAAACTATATGACTTCATGCTGACATTTGGTTTATTTGTTGGTTATTATAAAATTATTTCAATTCACAATTTAAACTCGTCCCACAAATCGGACAATTGATAAGGGCTTCCCTCTATCACCCAACCTGATCCGGTGGTATAACGGTGAGGTCCTTCCAGGCCGTTAATTTCCTGCAAGTCCTGCTTAGATAACCTCAAGTTTAATGCCTCAAAATTCTCCTTGATCCTCATGGGGTGGGTAGATTTGGGAATTACGGATGTCCCTCTCTCCATTCCCCAGGCCAATACCACCTGGGCAGGGGTGGCTCCGTGATTTTGGGCAATGGATAATATGGTATCATCTTCTAGTAAAATCGGCAGATTTACCTCCTTGTTTTCCACCCGGTAGGCAGCACCCAGGGGACCATATCCGGTTAAATGAATGGAGTGCTGAGCACAAAATTCCATTAGAGAGTGCTGAGGAAGGTAAGGATGAAGTTCCACCTGATTGACCTCTGGAGACTTACTGCAATGTTCCAATAGCACATTAAGCTTTTCCTGATTGAAATTGGAAACTCCGATATGCTTCACCAGGCCCGCATTTTGGAGCATTTCCATATTTTTCCAGGTTTTTTCCAAGGGAGCCTCTTCATAACTGAGAAAATCCCCTGACTTGGAAGGAAAACCAACACCCTTTTTTATAGCCACCGGCCAGTGAACCAAATAGAGATCAAGGTATTCCAATTTAAGGTCACTGAGGGTTTTTTTTAGGGAGGGAAGTACATCCTCAGATAAATGACTATCATTCCAAAGTTTAGAAGTTATCCAAAGCTCCTCCCTTTTAACCAATTTTTTTTCAAAGGCTTTTTGCAAGGCCTCCCCAATTTCTTTTTCGTTACCATATATTGATGCGCAGTCAATATGCCGGTATCCACATGAAATAGCTTCTATTACGGCATCGGAAACTTCTCCGGGCTGAGAGCGCCAGGTCCCCAGCCCTAATGTTGGCAAGCTGTCACCGTTAGCAAAGGTATAATGGGTGATCATTAAAAATGGTTGGTCTTTAGGTTGGTTGAGGATGATTTAGTTGGTAAGCATCTGTGCATCTTGCAGGATGTACATGAGCTTTTCGGGGTCATTGTCATTAAGGGTCAATGTGCCTTTGACTTTCACCCTTTTGGATGTGTATTTCACGGGATCCTTAAGCATCACTTCCATCACTGTTTCGGGCCCACCTGCGCCACAAAAGAAGCATTCCGCTAATGGAAGGGCCGAAATGATGATATGCTCAGGTTTAAACATTCCCTCGAAGGGTATAATATAGCCATCTGCTACTACTTCTGTTCCTTCCAGTTTTTTAATGTTATCGGAAAAAACAGGCAGATATAGCTCTCCCCATTCATCCTCCCCAATTTTATACGTGACATCGGCGAGATCCTTCCATACCGATTCTTGTTGAGGGTATCCAACCGTGGTAACCAAGCATAACATCACTGTGGCACACAAAATCTTAATTTCCATATTTACTTTTATTTAAGCTCCAGTCAATTGTTTCGCAATATCCGTCCTGTATGCATTCCAGGCCGGAATCAAAGAGGCTAAAACCCCTGTGGCCAGTGCTATCAACAATAACCACAATTCCTCTGCCAAAAACACGTCAGGCCTGAGCCCCGCCAGGGCTCCCTGTTCATTGGTGATAACCAATAACCAAAGGAAAAAGTGTCCTATGGCCAAACCCAATATTCCTCCTAGCATAGTGAGTAGAAAACCTTCCAGAATAATATGTACAAAAAGTGTCCCCCTTGAGGCTCCCAAAGTTCTCATCACTGCCAGATCGTATTTTCTCTCTTTCAAGGAATTATATAAGGCGATAAAAATACCCAGGCCTGCAATGACAATGATCACTACTGCAAGCCCCTGGACCAACTTAATGCCTATGCCCAAAAGCTCAAATAGCCTGGAAATCTCAAAGGAAGGAGAGGCAGCCTGTAGGGAGCTTCTACTGTTGATAAACCTTGGCAACTGTACTGCTGCTATAGGGTTTCTATATTGAACCAAAAGGGAGGTCACCTCTCTGTCAGGTTGCTCACTGTTGGGAAAACCGGTAGTAGCCACAGGTTGCTCAAATTTTTCGTGGTCATGGTCCTCATCATGCGTGTACCATACCGATTCTATGGAAGTCAGAATCAATTGGTCTAATACATTATCCTGCTTTTCCAGCACCCCTACCACCACATAATCGTGTTCTTCATGGGCATGGCTAGCGGTGCCAATGCCATGAGAACCCACAAATTTGCTCCCTAGCTCCAATTCTAATTTCCTGGCCACTGCATGGCCCACTACTGTTTCAAACGGAAACTCCCAGGCTTTTCCCTCTTTGAATGAGGCCTCGTATAATTCCAGGTAGTCATGGTTGGTCCCAATGATTCTGTAGCCATTATAATTATCCCCCATTCCCATGGGAATCACATTCTTGATCAACCGGTTTTTAGATACCCCCTCAGCCTCATTCAGTGGAATGTTGCCCGTGGGAAAGTCAATGTGGTACACAGAGGATAACACCAGTTGAAGTGGACTCCCTTTTGCGCCAATCACCAAATCAATGCCCTTGGCATCCCTGGTCATCTTATTTTCGAACTGATCCTGCATCAACAATAATACAGTGATGATGGCCAAGCCCATGGCCAACAATAAAATATTCAACCCTGTATTTAAAGGCTTGGATATTAGGTATTTCCAACTAAGCTTTATCAAATTCATAGGCTAAAATTTTCCTACCGTAATATGCTGCTGAATATGGTCCTTTACTCTTTGATCGTGAGTGACCACCACCAGGGCCGCATTAAGTTTTTTAGATTGCTGCTTTAATAATTGGATGACCGCTTCCGCATTTTTGTCATCCAGGCTGGAAGTGGGCTCATCTGCCAAGATGAGCTTGGGATGATTGACCAAAGCACGTGCAATTGAAACCCTTTGAGCCTCTCCTTGACTCAGGGTGTTTACCTTGGCATCTTTTTTATGTGCGATGTCCAATTCGCGTAATGAAGTGTCTATTACGCCATTGTCAGATTTATTGGCAAAAAAATTGGCCACTTGCAGGTTTTCCACGACAGTAAGGGCAGAAAGGATGTGTGGCTTTTGGAAGATGACCCCTATATTACGGCCTCTGAATTTATCCAATTGCGCACCCTTGAGGGCATAAATATCCTCATTGTCAATGAGTACTTTTCCACTTTTGGGCTTTAATAGCCCTCCAATTATATTAAGTATCGTGGTTTTGCCACTTCCCGATTCACCGATGATTAGCAGTTCCTCATTCCTCTCTAGCCGGATATCCGGGAAAGAAAAAGGCGGCCCATCCTCATATGAAAATTCAATGGATGATGTTGATAGCATGCTGAAATGTTTATTTTATGGGTATTTCCAGATGAAAAGTTGTGCCTTGGCCTACCTTGGACTCAAAATTGATTTTTCCACCTATTACCTCAATACATTTTTTCACGATGGATAGGCCTAGGCCAGACCCTTCCCTTAATCCAACGTTTTTCCCTCTGAAGAAACGGTCAAAAAGTTGAGATTGTTCTGCTTCGGGAATACCAATTCCCTCATCCTTGATCGTGGCCTTTAGTGAATCCTCCTCGGACCAGACCTTAAATTCCACCTGCCCTCCATCTTTGGAGTACTTCACAGCATTGCTCAAAAGATTTTCCAGGATTTGATAGAGCAAATCCATGTCTGAGGTGATCATCTTCGGCAGTTTTTCAAAGGTGGTCTGGATCTTCACACCGTTATCTATGCCGGCCTTTACCATGTCCACCACCTCATTGAGAAAAGCGGAGGTGTAAATTCGTACAGGCTTGTAATTCATTTTGTCAGCATCAGCCTTGCCGAAAAATAGAACGCTGGTCAATAAACTATTTAGGTTGCGCACAGAGTTCTCGATTTTGGTAGCATGTTTCATGATTTTAACCTTAAAGGGATGATCCCTCTCTGCATACTGCTTGAGGAGTTGAGCAGAACTCAATATTGAAGTAAGTGGTGTTTTAAACCCATGAGAAACATTCTGTACGATTCTGGATTTAAGCTCACTCAATTCTCTCTCCTTTTCCAACGCCTTTTGAAGCTCTTTGTTGGCCTCGTTAAGGTCTGCAGTTCGTTGCCTTACTTTTTCCTCAAGCTCATTATTGAGGTTCTGGAGTTCCTTTTCCTTTTTGTCCTTGAATATGGCCAACTCAATTACCATGTTCAGCTCTCTGATGTTAAAAGGCTTGATTACATAGGCACTGGGGTTGGTGACCGCCACCTTTTGCAGCGTTTCAGAATCACTGCTGGCTGTGAGATACACCACTGGGATATTATACTTCTCATTAATAATTTCAGTGGTCTTGATGCCGTCCAGATTACCAGAGAGGTTGATGTCCATCATCACGATATCGGCCCTATTTTCAGCCAGGATTTCCAAAGCCCTCTCTCCCGAGTCCGCTATTCCTATGATTTGATGGTGGTTTTTCTCTAATGCTTTTTTCAACAATAGTGCAGAAACCGTGTCATCTTCGGTAATTAAAATTTTAAGAGAAAACATAATGCTGTTTCATTTTACCCTAAACTTTTCAAAAAACTAAAAAGGAAGTGACTTAAGCCAGAGGGATGATGATCTCTACCCTTGTGCCTTCACCCTTTTTGCTATGAATATCAATTTTTCCTGATAGTTGGTCTAGAAGGTGTTTGGTAATGGTAAGCCCAATCCCTACCCCCTCATATTTTCTATCATATCCCTTACTTTCTTGTTCGAAAGGCTGAAAAAGCCTTTTCAAATAATCCTCACTCATACCCACCCCCTGGTCGGTGACTTTGAGGTAAATGCTGTCCTCTTTATTGGCCACCCAAACCTCTATCAATCCCTTTTCTGAATATTTAATAGCGTTACCTACCACCCTTTCAGTGATCATTCTAAGGTAATAAGGTGAGGTTTTCCCAAAAAAAGGTTTGGTTTGTTGTTTTAATGTCACTAAGATACCTTTTTTTATGGCAGTTGATTTAAGATTCACCAAAATTTTAGAGATAAATTCATTGATGTTAATTTCCTGGTAAATAACTCCTCCCTTATTGGCCTCCACCCTGCTCAGGTCTAATATGGCATCAATGGTGTGAAGGAGCCTTTCCCCGCTCTCCTGAATCACTTCTATTTGGCCGACTAAATCTTCATTTTCCCGGTAACAGCTTAAAATATGTTCCGCACTGCCCAAAATCCCGGTGAGAGGTGTCCTGATTTCATGACTCATATTGGATAAAATACTACTCTTTAGCCTGCTTACCTCTTCCGCACGTTCCTTTGCCAATTTTAAGCCTTTTTCTATCTCCTTCTTTTTTGTAATATCCCTGAATACATTTAGGTATATTGGTTTACCATCAAAGTCAGACCTCATTCGACTAATGTGGATTTCAATCTCCCTTTCCCCTGTATTCAGCGGCATGGTCATTTCTGAAATAAAAATTTCTCCGTTTAAGTTAGCGATTTCCGGCCTGATTAGCTTGCTGGATCGATCATAATAATCTGGGTCTGAAAATAGCACAGGAAGCCCTCCCTCCAATATTTCCTGCTCGCTCAACCCGGTTAACCGACAAATTGCGGGATTTGCAGCTAATACCTTACCCCCTGTTACAGAGATGATAAGCCCGTCTTCAGAGCTTTTCCATACATTCTTAAACTGATCCTCTTTTACCTGGATTTGGGCGTCCTTTTGGATCAAATCACTTTTTAGCAATCCTTGGTTTTTGTACTGTACGAAAAGAAAATTGATCAAAATTCCCAATCCAATGAAAAACAATACTAAAATAGCAATAAACCATCCTTGTAAATAAATCGGGTAGGCCACTGTAAAAGGTGGGGAGGTGATAACATCCGATTGATTTTGCCCATTTAACCTCGCCCTGAGCAACAATTGGTATTGGCCAGGAGGTAAGTTATTAAAGTACAGCTTGTTGGTACGGGGATTTTCCAGCACCACCCATTCTTCGTGTAAACCTTTAAGCATGTACTCCACAGTAACCGGGGGCCAGGAAGAAAAGCTCACCGCACTATAGGTGACTTCCACATTGTTAAATTGAAATGGAATATTATCGAAATTCAAGGTCTTTTCATCATTCGAAATCACTCTTATGTTTTCTATGTACACTAGCGGGCTAGTCCTACTTTTCATGTCCTCTTCGGGGCTGTAAACTGAGACACCATTTTGAGTGCCAATAAACATTCGTTGATTATCAACTAGGCAAAACGCCCCCCTGTTCACATCGTTACCAATCAGCCCGTTCCTTTCGTTAAAATGCCTGACTTTGTTTTCCTCTTTAAGATAAACTCCAAAATTAGTTCCTATCCAAAGCTGACTGAATTGATCCTCCCTCATCACATATACCGGTACCTCCAGGGTTTGCCCATGCATTGGATAGGGTATTAACTCTCCTTCATTTAAGAAAAAAAGTCCTTCGTCAGTGCCGACTAATAGTGTGTCACCCCGGTAATGGAAATCATATCCACTGATCCTTATATGCGAGTTTTCTATTGCCACTCCATCAAACTCCAAACTGCTGCCATTGTCTATGATTATCCATTTTCCTTTTGCCTTACCAATTTTGCGTATAAAATTAGTGGGGTTTGCTTTATCATTCTTAATAAAGGTCAATGCCTCTTCAAAATCAGCCATTAACCCATTTGGGCCAATGGTTGCGCTGAAGACCAGGTTATGGCTCACCGCATAGAGCTTGTCTTCCTCTACGTACACGTATTGAAATGGGCGATCTGTGGGGACATCGACCAATTGGAACTTCTTTAGCTTTGGGTTGTAAAAACCTATACCCGCCTGGTAGGCAGAAAACCAAATGTTCCCGAAAATGTCTTGAGCAAAGTTGAGCACCCTTCCCAATCTCTCCTCACCCACTCTGGTGAAATCAAAGGAACTAACTGGCGAGGTGCCTTCCCATACCTGAATGCCGTTATTGTAGCCTATAAGGAATTTGCCGGGCGCAAAATTAGCAATGGCGGAAATGTCTGACTCCGGAAAACCCACCGAGCTGTCAAAGTTTTGAAACCTAAGGCTGGGGATATTTGCAACACCTCTATAAGAGCCCAGCCATATGATGCCTTCCCTATCCACAAAGGTGGATTGTACAAAATATACCTTTAGGTCGGCATATGCAGAAATCATAAAG
This sequence comes from Cyclobacteriaceae bacterium, assembly GCA_003565295.1. Taxonomy (GTDB): domain Bacteria; phylum Bacteroidota; class Bacteroidia; order Cytophagales; family Cyclobacteriaceae; genus Pleomorphovibrio. The sequence continues at coordinate 22,003 of PXCO01000129.1, read as the reverse complement.
GTTTTATTCGTTCTGAAATTATGCTTGTACAGCTGAGAATTAAAGAAAAAGTAAATATCCCCCCGGTTTTCTATCAACTCAAATTGATCCCCTATGGCATTGATTTTTTCTGAAAAACCCTCTAGCACCATTTCCTCCGGCCCCCACAATTGGGGCCCTTTTGCCAAATTACCTTTTCCTATATAATAGTAAGTGTCTTCCCAAGGGCTGTAAATCACCTTTCGAATAGGACCATTCAATGGGAGTTCTGTAGATAGTTCCACAGGGGTAAGCCCCTCCCCATTCACCTCATAAATGATTTGTTCAAAAATGAGGAAAATGCCATTCCTGTTGAAAAATGAGGAAAATGCACCTGTTTTTTCCCGGTCAATATCAAACTTTTCCAAAAGCTCCCCATTTGTTTTCTGAGCCACTACCTCCTCATTTGCGGCCATCCATATCACCTTCTCCTCCCCCTCTCCATACACCTCCAGCTGAAATTTGGGATGAAACTGGGAAAGGCTGCGTTCAGACAAGGCCAGTGGAATAGGATACCAGGTCTTCAGATCAAAATAATACACCAAGGGTTTGCCTGTGAATTGATAAAGCCAAATCATACCGTCTCGGTCGGCATGAATCATAGGTTTACCTTTGAATTTTTTTTCTACACTGTCGGGCACTGCATATGTGGAAATGCCGTCGGAAAATTTAGTGCCCTTATCCGTTGCTAACCAAATGAAGCCTTTTCTATCTTGCTGAATCGCATATATGGCTTCTGAAGTAAGGTCAAAACCATTAATCCTTTTGTTCAGGTTAAAGAACTGGGCATTAACCTGCTGGAAGAGGAAGGTAAACAGCAAAAGGGCGGGAAAAAGGCGATTCATTTGGTTTTAAATATGAGTTTTAAATTTATAAAAAGATATTAATACTCTAAATTAATCTCATAATGTTTGGCAATTCTTTTTTTGATAGGCCTTAATCCTATATTTTTGTGGCAACTAATAAAATTTGCAAGATGAGCGTTTTGGTAAATAAAAATTCGAAAGTTATTGTTCAGGGCTTTACCGGCAACGAAGGTTCTTTTCATGCACAGCAGATGATTGAATACGGCACTAATGTGGTGGGTGGGGTTACACCTTCAAAAGGCGGAAGCACCCACCTTGGCAAACCTGTTTTCAACACCGTGGAAGATGCCGTGAAAGCTACTGGTGCAGACACTTCCATCATTTTTGTACCTCCTGCTTTTGCAGCAGATGCCATCATGGAGGCCGCAGATGCAGGTATCAAGGTCATCATTACCATCACAGAGGGCATCCCCGTAAAGGATATGATGAAGGCCAAACCCTATATTAAGAAAAAAGGTGCCATACTCATTGGCCCCAACTGCCCTGGTGTAATTACTCCTGGGGAGGCCAAAGTGGGCATTATGCCGGGGTTTGTATTCAGGCAAGGCAGAGTGGGCGTGGTTTCAAAGTCCGGTACCCTTACCTATGAAGCCGCAGACCAGATCTCCAAAACAGGATTAGGCATTTCTACGGCGATTGGCATTGGTGGAGACCCCATCATAGGTACTTCTACCAAAGAAGCCGTACAGTTGCTCATGGAAGACCCGGAAACCGATGCCATTGTCATGATAGGAGAAATAGGAGGGAATTATGAGGCAGAAGCTGCAAAATGGATCAAAGAAAACGGAAATAAAAAACCTGTGGTTGGCTTCATCGCAGGTCAAACTGCACCTCCAGGTCGTAGAATGGGTCACGCAGGGGCCATCATAGGAGGCAAAGATGATACAGCTGAGGCCAAAATTAGGATCATGAAAGAGAATGGAATCTATGTGGCCGAATCACCCGGCGAAATCGGCGAAGTTATGGCGAAAGCATTGGGGGTAGACGCATAGAAAAAATACATTATTTATAGATTAATAAAATATAAGGGGGTATATGCCCCCTTTTTCTATTCTCATAAGTTGGTATTTTTTTTGTGGATATCCTGTCTATGAACAAAACCAACCAACTACCATTAAGCGGACAAACCAGTATTGTGACTGGTGCAAGCTCAGGGTTAGGTCAGGCAATTGCCATTTCATTGGGCAAGGCAGGGTCGAACGTATGCGTGAATTTTCATGGGAATGAAGATGGGGCAAAAGAAACACAGGCCAGAATAGAAGAAATAGGTGCCAAATGTATCATCGTCAAGGGAGATGTGGGCAAGCCCAAGGATGTGGCAAAGATTTTTGAAAAGACCACAGGGGCTTTTGGAGACATACATATTCTGGTAAACAACGCAGGGATACAAGAGGATAAACCATTAGTGGATATGAGTTACGAAGAATGGGACAAGGTGATTCAAACCAACCTTTACGGGTCATTTTTATCTGCCCAGACAGCTGCCAAAACTTTCCTCTCTCAAAATACCGAAAAATCCCCGGATAAATGCATAGGTAAAATCATTTTTATAAGTTCAGTACATGACATCATTCCTTGGGGGGGCAGGGTGAATTATTCTGCAAGCAAGGGGGGGATTAAAAACCTGATGAAATCAATGGCACAAGAATTGGCCCCTCAAAAAATACGGGTCAACAGTATCAGTCCAGGTGCTATCAAAACACCCATTAATGAAGACCAATGGAAAGATGAAGCAAACCTAAAAGTCTTGTTGAAAAAAATCCCTTATGCGAGGATCGGTGAGCCCGAGGATATAGGGAAAGTAGCCGCCTGGCTCGCATCAGAGGAGGCAGATTACATCACAGGAACTACGATCTATGTGGATGGAGGCATGACCCTATACCCCTCCTTTGCAGAGGATTAACGGATAATCATACACTTTTTGATTTGATAATACACATCCACCATTAGCCAAGGACAGTTCCGTTGCCTTGCCTCATCTACCTTCCATAAAAGATTTTTTGCTATTCTCTCGGTACTTACCTATATTTTGAGTTGAAATGTTATTAATCAGTAGATTACATACGAACCAAAATATGAGAACTTTCCTCCATAGGCTATGCATCATGAGCCTCATTCTGCCTTTAGGTGGATGGTTTGCACAGGCCCAAGAAACGCTGGACTATGAAAAAGACATTATCCCGGTGTTGCGGGAAAACTGTTATTCCTGCCATTGGGTAGGGGATACTAAAGGAGGGATCAATCTGGAAAAATACGAGGAGGTAGGTCGGATCGTAAAGGATGGGCAATTGTGGCTGAATGTGGTGGAACAAATAAAAACCCAGGAAATGCCGCCTGACACTAAGCCCCCGCTTTCACAAGATGATTATCATGTACTTGTAGAAGGAATCAACGGAATCCTCCAAAAGTCCCTGCAAAACAAGACCCCTGGAAAAGTGGTGATTCGAAGGTTGAGCCATTCGGAGTATCATTATACCATTATGGATCTCACGGGTGTGAATTTTGATGCCGTCAACAAGTTCCCCTCTGACGGATCCGGTGGCGGAGGCTTTGACAATCAGGGTGGGTCGTTGTTTTTTACCCCATTGAAAATGGAAAGGTATTATGAGGCAGCTGAAGAAATAGTAGAAAACCTCTACGAGGATAAAGAAAAATGGGGACAAATTGTGCCCTTTGACTATAGGCTGAGCATTTGGCAAAGATTCTGGGGGTGGGTGAAAGGCCTTTTTTCTTCCCAGCCCACACCCGTAAATCCACCGGAAAAAGTTGCTGAAAAAGTCATTTACCCTTTTGCAAGTAAAGCCTATAGAAGGTTTCTCAAGCCCTCTGAAAAAGAGAAGCTGTTGGGGCTATTTTCATCCGTGTATGAGAATAATGCTGCCTTCGGAAACCCGGAAAGGTTTAACAGAAGTGTTGGAGAAGTTTTCAAGGCGGTGTTGATCGCACCTTCCTTTCTCTATAAAATGGAAGAAGAACCTGAGCTGGAAGTACCTGTTCCTTTGAATGACTTTGAATTGGCCACCAGGCTCTCCTATTTCCTTTGGGCAAGTATGCCTGATGATGAGCTTTTTGCCATAGCTGCTGAAGGAAGGCTACAAGATGATGAGGTGCTTAGCCAACAGGTGAGCAGGATGTTGGAAGACCCAAAATCCCTTCGTTTTGCAGAGTCATTCGTTTCCCAGTGGCTAGGCATCACCAAGCTCAAAGACCCCAACTATCCCCTGGCGGAATTGGCCAAATTCCCCATGTTTACAGAAAGTATAAAGGAAGCCATGTTCAAAGAAACCACAGCATTCTTTTATCATGTGCTAACCGAACGCAAAAACTTTCTGGACTTAATTAACAGCGATTACACCTTTTTGAACAAGGATTTGGCGGAATACTATGGCATTCCAGGAGTAGAGGAAGAGGAAAACTTCCAAAAGGTGAATTTAAGTGACGGTACCCGGGGAGGCATATTGGGTATGGGCAGCGTATTGGCGGTTACCTCTCTACCCACCCGTACCAGCCCTGTGCTAAGGGGAAAATGGGTACTGGAAGAAATACTAGGCACTTCCCCACCTCCCCCCCCGCCCGATGTGGCGGAGCTACCCGAAGATGAGGGATTACATGAAGACCTAGGACTAAGAGCATTGCTAGAAAGGCACAGGTCCGACCCCGCATGTCAGTCATGCCACGAAAAAATGGACCCCTTAGGTTTAGGGTTGGAAAATTACGATGCCGACGGTAGGTGGAGAACTGATTATGGTAATATCCCCATAGATCCTTCCGGGGTTCTGGCTACAGGAGAATCCTTTCAAGGGCCTGTGGAACTGAAGGAGCTTCTAATGGAAGAAAAAGAGAAATTTGCCAGGAACATTTCTACCAAATTTCTATCCTTCGCCGTAGGTAGAGGCACCTTATTCTCCGATGAAACCGCAATCAGGGAACTAACGGATAATTTATTGGAAAACAATTTTCATCCGGACGCTTTTATCCAGGAGCTTGTAAAAAGTTATTCCTTTAGAATGAAAATCAAGGATTTCCAGAAGAGATCCAACGAAATATAATGGAACCGTTTATCAATAAAGCATTTGGAAATTTAGGAATCTTTGCTAAATTAAACTCCTATTAAACCTGAAATCACAACGATGCAGAAAAAGTGGCAAATATCTCGTAGAAAAATGTTGAAAGGCGTGGGGGCAGCTATTGCCTTGCCATTTCTGGAAGCCATGATCCCTTCCTCCTTTGCAGCACCCAGTCGGGCCAACTTTCCGGTAAGATCGGCCTTTATGTTTATGCCCAATGGAGTACACCCTGATCGCTGGACTCCCTCAGGCATGGGTACACATTTCGAGCTTTCACCTACACTGCAGCCCCTCAAGCATCTCAAAAATGACGTACTTGTGTTGGGTCAGTTGATGAACAAGCACAGTATATTCCAAGGTGCAGACGGGCATTATGCCAAAACGGCCAATCTTTTGACTTGCTTGCCCATCACCAAAACTGCCGGAGATAATATCAATAGTGGGGGGATATCCGTGGATCAGCTGATTGCCAATCATTACAAGGATGACACCTTGTTCCCTTCGTTGGAATATGGCTTGGATAAAATTGCTACTGGAGTAGACATCAATGTGGGTTTTACCCGATTGTATGCATCAAGTATTTCCTGGAAAAATGCCACTACCCCCCTTTCAAAAGAAATAGACCCCAGACTGGCCTTTGACAGGTTGTTTAAATCCTTTGTGAGCAGTAAACCGGAAAATCCCCATAAAAACAGTATTCTTGATGCTGTGATGGATGATGCAAAGTCCTTGAAAAACAACCTGGGAAGATCCGATCAGGACAAACTGGAAGAGTATCTCGAATCTATAAGGTCTATAGAAAAAAGAATCACTAATCAGGCCAGCCTGAAAGACTTTGAAAGTAAAATCACACCTGATATCCGAAAAGAACTAAATAGGGTAAATCAAAACATCGATGAATACGTAGAGGTATATGCGGGAGTAGATGTCACTGAAAAAACCAGGCTCATGTTTGACATCATGGCTTTGGCTTTGTGGAGTGATGCGTCCAGGGTCACCACCTTTATGTTTGGTAATTCAGTTAGCAATAGAAACTTTTCTTTCTTAGACGGTGTATCCGGTGCACATCATTCCTTATCCCATCATATGAATCATGAGGAAAAATTGGAGCAATACGACAGGATCACCAAATGGCACATTGAGCAATATGCCTATTTCCTTAATAGACTTAAATCCATCAAAGAAGGTGATGGCACCTTATTGGACAATAGTATGGTAATGTTTGCCTCAGGCCTAAGGGACGGAAACCGCCATTCACCTAGAGACCTTCCCATAATCATAGGAGGAAAAGGAGGTGGTAAAATTAAGACGGGACAAAATTTGATTTTTGAAGAAAACACCCCGCTGGCCAATTTGTATACTTCTTGGCTACAGACCGTGGGTGTAGAAACTGAAAAATTCGCCGATAGTACCCGCGCTTTAAGCGAAATCATGGCCTAATGCCATCTCACAACTGCTAATTCAATTTTATACACCTGCTAGATTTAAAGAGGTGGCTTAACAACCTATGACAGTTTATAAACGCGTACCCCCTACCCCAAAGTTGGTGAAAAAAGATGCACTGCATAAAACGGGGCTCTTGGTAGGTGGATTGGTAGCGGCTTTCTCCCTTCTTGTCCTTGTTTTACCTACAGACCAAGAGGCTACTTATCCCCTGCTCACTTTAGTCGGCAGGTTTCACCCTTTGGTCTTACATTTTCCTATAGTATTGATCCTCTTACTGGTCATTCAGGTAGTGGTGGGTAAGCTTCATGTAGCATTTCGCCACCCCTTGCTGACCAAAAGCCTTTTATTACTTGCCTGTTTTAGCAGTTTCGTAGCCATATTAGCTGGTTATTTACTGTTTTTTACCGAGGAATATTCAGGGCAGATGGTAAAAAATCATTTAGTCGGAGGGGTGCTCACGGGATTATTCATCAGTCTAGCCACTATCGTATATTACCTTTGGGAAATTCAGGCATTGGCCTTCGGAGCCTATATCTACCATAGCCTTTTAGTAGCCAGTGCCGTAAGCTTGGGCTATACCAGTCATATAGGGGGTTCACTTACGCATGGGGCAGATTTCTTGACGGAACCCCTTGAAGCTTTATTCCCCCCTAAATCTTCTCTCCCTGATAAACCCATGGAAGAAATGCTGCTCTATGAAGATGTCATTGCTACCATGTTGGACGCCAAATGTGTGAATTGTCATAATGAAAACAAAACCAAGGGTGGGCTTTTGATGAACTCGCATGCGGCCCTACTTAAGGCCGGAGATAGTGGGAAGGCCGCTATAGTGGCAGGGGAACCGGAAGACAGTGAAATGGTGGTCCGAATGCTCCTACCCCCAGACCATGATGACCGTATGCCGCCCGAGGGTAAGCCAGGGCTAAGCGAAAATGAAATCGAGCTTGTCAAATTCTGGATTTCCAAGGGAGCACCTAGAGATTTGAAACTGGGGGAGTTGGATGAAAATAGTGATTTGAACCGATCCTTGGCGGCCATGCTTCCACAAATCAATCGCACCCGCCACCGCATCGCTCTGGAAAAGGAAGCCTTTGAAAAAGTTAGGCAAGAACTGGAAGAGGTTGCCAAAAAAATTAACGTGAGGATTAGTGTGGACGAGAAGGCCGAAGGGAAATCCTTTGGTTTGAAAATGCTATTCCCGCCCAGTCCCTTTTCCAACCGGGAGCTGTTGGAACTGGCACCCTATGCCGGGTATTTTTCCAGCCTGAGCCTAGCTTCTGCTGATATTGGGGATGATGAGTTGTTTTTTATAGGCAAAATGGAAAACTTGGAAAGACTTTACCTCCCCAAAACAGGCGTAGATGGAAGTGGGCTGCCTTACTTGATACATTTAGAAAAACTACATGAGCTCAACCTTTCCTTTACGTCTCTGCAAGGGGGGCATGCACTTCACCTGCTTGATTTCCCTAATCTCAAGAAAGTGTACATCTACGGTACACCTGTTAGCAAGGAAGTGATCCAAGCACTTCAGGAAAGGAAAAGTGACACCTCATTTATTTTGGAAGAGGGTCCGAATTACTAACTTTGCAAAAAACAAAGCTATCGCACACCTAAGGGCAGTCGCCTATTGATCCAAGGCAGGATTGATTTACTTTATCTTAAACCCGTACGCTGACCATGAAATCTTTCTTTCTATATTGCATCGTATTGCTTTTTGCAGTGGGTTGTTCCTCTAAACCCCTTGCCACACTGGAAGTTAAAGTCGAGGATGAAAATCGGAAATTCTCCCTTGTCCACATACAGGATGAAGTAGGGCTTCAGGATAATCAAGATTATCATTTGGTGGAAATTTCTAATGGGAAAATGATCCCCTTGGTTAGACAGGATAATGAAATGATTTTCGTCTTAACGGAATTGGAGAAGGGTATGCATTATTTTGAGATCAGGGAAGGGAAGAAGGAGCTCGAAGCAAAGGCGAGCATTGAAAAAGGAAACGGGGGGTATCAATTTAAGGTGAATGGGGATCCCGTACTTTTTTATCAGGAAGAAACCGTATTGCCAGCGGATGTTAGCAATGATTATTACCAACGAAGCGGGTTTATTCACCCTTTACATAGCCCAGGAGGCCAAGTGCTTACAGATGATTTTCCCAAAGGTCACACGCATCAGCATGCCATTTTCAATGCCTGGGTAAATACCCTTTATAAGGGAGAAAAGGTGGATTTTTGGAACCAACAGCAGGAAACTGGTACCGTTGCACATGTTGATATTTTGGAGGTAAAGGATGGGAATGGTATTGCCACCTTAGGCAGTAAGTTAAGCCACATCAGCCTTAAGCATGGAGAGGTACTGGCTGAAAACTGGGAAATCACCGTTTATCCAGTAAAAGAAAATTATCTGTTTGACCTGAAATTCAAACAGGAGAACACCAGTGATGACACGCTTCATATCCTGGAATACCATTATGGTGGAATGGCTTTTAGGGGAAGTAAAGAGTGGAATGATGCGGATACTACACATTTTTCCAACACCTGGAAGGTTAATACCAGTGAAGGGCATGACAATGAGTCAGCCAACCACACCCCTGCACGATGGGTGACCGCCTACGGGGAGGTGCAAGGGGTAGAGGCAGGTCTTACCGTTTTCAGCTCACCAGAAAATTTCAGGCCCCCGCAAAAGATCAGGGTCCATCCCACCATGCCCTATTGGGTGTACGCACCTATGGTGGATGGGGAGTTTAATATCCCCCCAGGCCAGACCTACGAAGGGCATTACAGGTATTTGGTACACCAGGGAGCTGGGGATGAATCCCTAATTCATTCCATATCCAATGACCTGGAAAATCCGCTAGAAGTGAGATTTAAAAAATAAATAGCTGTGTTCAAGTCCAAAAATGGCAGAACACAAACTATTCTAAAAAGGAGTGATGCCTCGGTTAGGAGCTTGGGATATATTCCCTTAGAGAACTTGTTCCTTTTGTTTTAAGGCCATAACTGCTTCAATGCCTCCTTTTAAATTGTAGAGGTTATCGAAACCATATTCTTGTTCCAGCATATGGATGGCTTGTGCACTCCTACCCCCCATCTTGCAATGCAGCACCACTTTCCTGTCCTTTTTTATTAGATCGGTGTTTTCAATGATGGAACCAAGTGGGATGAGTTCCCCAGAAAGATTATTGGACTCATATTCATGAGGCTCTCTTACGTCAATAAGCTGAAACTTTTCACCATATCCTTCTAATTTCAAAAATTCCTCAGGCGTAATTTCTTTGAAACTTTGCTTTGGTAGGCCACAGAATTCCTCATAATCCACCAATCCTGTTTGGATGGGGTTTTCACCATTAAGGGGGTTAGAAGGTTTTTTGTGAAAGGTAAATATTCTGGAGGTAAAGGAAAGCGCATCAAAAGAGTACAATTTGCCACCTAATGGCTCACCGACCCCAGTAATCACTTTTATCACTTCAAGTGCTTGCATACTTCCGATAATCCCAGGCAAAACTCCCAGCACCCCTCCCTCGGCGCAGTTGGGAACTAAACCCGGAGGTGGTGGCATCTCATAAAGATCCCTGTAATTAGGGCCGAACTTCCCATGCTCATCCCTTAAATTAAATACTGAAACCTGGCCTTCAAATTGAAATATGGAAGCATACACATTGGTTTTACCTTTTAGCACACATGCGTCATTCACCAGGTAGCGCGTAGGGAAATTATCCGTGCCATCTGCCACCAAGTCATATTTCTCCACCAATTCCAAGGCATTTTTGCTGGTAAACCTTTCATTGTACACCTCGATGTTGATATAGGGGTTCAATCCCAACAGACGTTTACGGGCAGCCTCAACCTTAGCCATACCGATTTCCTCTTCCCCAAAAATCACCTGCCTGTGAAGGTTACTGTCTTCTACCCTATCGAAATCAATAATACCGATATTCCCTACACCAGCGGCAGCCAAATACAAAAGTAGAGGACTTCCCAATCCTCCTGACCCTACCACAAGTACCCTTGCTTGTTTCAATTTTTTCTGGCCTTCCAAACCAAATTCCGGGATAGTGATATGCCTGTCGTAGCGGGCCATTTCTCCCTTCGAAAAAGAAACCTCACCGCTACCTCCTGCAATGGCCGGAATGATACTCACCAAGGTGTCCTCCTTCACACTAGTATTTGTCATCTGCAAATTCTTAATGTCTTGCTCACCCACAAAAATATTGATGAAAGGAGGGATATTTCCGTCTACAGTAAAAAGGTACTGCTTAAGTTCGGGATACCTTTCTACCAATTTTTCCAAAATCTCTGCTACATTTTTTCCGTCCAGGTTTACTTCCGACTGTTTCTCTGTAAATTTTCTCAGCGGTGTAGGAATAAAAACTTTTGCCATAATCAATTAATAATAGTTTTCACTAATTTAACACAAGGTTGAAGTTCCCAAGTTTGTATCTCAAACTGACTGTTTTCAAAGATAGAAATTATCAAATAAAATATTCCAGGAAGAGAATTTTGCACATCCGTGATAGATGGATTGGGAGATGCCCCAATATGGGAATGAAATACCCCCAATAATTGAAGTGAATTACTGTTGCTGTACTCTTCTGCCTTCAGGTAATCTTCTGGGGAAATCAGGAACCTGCTGCCCCTATTAATTGGGGCTATATTTTTTACTAAGCTGCATTCCACAATACTTGAGGAACCGGCTTTCTCATATCCAAAAAGAAACCCACAGATTTCTTCATTGCTTCCCTTTGCCCATTCCTTAAGTTTGAGCAGTTGATATTTCGGTAAAGTAACGCTTTTCACAGTTTGCTGATGGTGAAATTAGTGGTTGGGCTTTTCCAAATGTTCTTTGACAAAACCTTTTGCCTCTAAGGATTTCAAAAAGAGGGCAATCATTTTTTCGAATTCGTCAATTTCAGCCCCATCATGTTTCAATTTATCCTTGTCAGTGCCCCATTTAAGGATATCGAGGGTGTCCATAGGATTAACCTCTGACAGGGAATCCGCAAACAAACTTTCCAATGAACCTGATAACAGATGAGCATAACTTTCCGGAGTAGGATCAACTTTTTGAAAATCCCTTATAACTTTCTCTACTGTTTTAGTTTTGGCGGGAACTATACTCGAGGATATGATATCTTCTTCCTGATTCACCTTCCTCTTCTTATTTTCGTAAACATTGATCAGTAAATTTAAGTCGTGTGGGGTACTCCAATCCAATTGGCCTCGAAAAAATTTTTCCTCATACCCCTTGGGGTTTCCGGTAAAAATAATGGGCTTTCCTGTACCTTCTAGATGAATATAATACAAGGCGACCTCAAGACTCTCAATCGGCCACTCAAGGTGTTTTACCAGGAGAAAACCACACTCCTCCCCATCACAGGTCAATAAAGCATTTAATAATAATTTAGAAGCCTCCCCGACGTTTTGAGCCGTAACAAATTTAGATTGGCTGTGAACCTTTACACAGTCCTCATTCATGGCCATATGCCGCAGAGATTGGTTCATGAGACTATTGTCCAATATATGGGTAAACCTTGCCATGCCATATTTAACCCTTCCAATTCGATGGAAGGTGGTAAAAAGATGCTCGCATATTTTTTTGGTTCCTGCATAGATTTCTTCGGTAAAATAGCGACTTGCCTTTCCAGTAGAAGAAAACACACATCTTTTCACGGAATTAGTAGATTCGCATGCAAGAATGAGGTTATAAGTACCCAGGATATTTGTATCTACAGTCAATACAATTTCCTTTTCCGCAAGACCTGGGTTCCTTTGAGCGGCTATGTGAAATACAAAGTCAGGCCGATGTTTCTTGAAAACATCCATTACCTGCTTAGCTTGCCTTAAATCTGCTTCCTCAAAAATAAGGTCGGTAGAACCACAATCAATGGAACCAAAACTTTGCATTTCCCAATCCAACACAATGATTTTTGCAGGCCGAAATGGAATCAAATCCTCTACTAATGTTGATCCAACACAACCACTACCTCCAGTGACCAGGCATACAGCACCACTAATTAAATCCCCAATTTCACTTTCTGGAAGACTCAAGGTCCTAGTTCTTGTAGGCGCAAAAGGATCTTCTAGGGCTCTACCTTGGGATTGGTAGGCTTTTAAAAGTGCCTTAGTCTTAATTTTCAATTCCTCCCTCACTTTTAGGAATTTATCTTGACCATAAGTAGACAAATTCCAGATTTCCTCCAAAAGACTTTTTGTATCCATTTTAAAAATTTTTTCAAATATAAGAAATAATAAATTAAATGGATTTTTTCAAATACATTTTTTATGTTTTAGTATCCATTAAAATGAATTTCAAATTTAATGCCCATAAAAAGCCAAAAACTTACAAAAACCAATTACCTTTAAATTCAAGATTGTTTTATCAGACAGCACTTTGTTTAAATCCAATAAGATGATTTTCACAGAAACCAAATTAAAAGGGGCTTTTATCGTAGATGCTGAAAAAATATCGGATAAAAGGGGGTTTTTCACACGGATTTTCTGCAAAAAGGAATTTGAAGCCAGGGGCCTTGAAACGGAATTGAAGCAAGGCAACATGTCCTATAATTTTACCAAAGGAACTTTTAGGGGACTACATTATCAACGAACTCCATACGGAGAGGTGAAACTGGTAAGGTGTACCAATGGTGCTTTATATGACGTCATTGTGGATTTGCGACCAGATTCGGCTACCTTTAAAAAATGGGTGGGAGTAGAACTAACTGCTGATAATTTTAAGATGCTTTATGTCCCCAAGGGCTTTGCCCATGGTTTTATCACTTTAGCAGATCATACCGTGGCCCAATATATGGTGACGGAATTTTACACACCGGAAGCAGAAGGAGGGATCAAGTGGGATGACCCTCAATTCGGTCTTGAATTACCTATTCCAATAAATGTAATTTCAGACAAAGACAATAATCAACCATATTTTTCATCATTATGATTATCATTGACGAGGCCCTAAAAAAAAGGGAAAAAGAAAATAACCCTGTCAAAGTGGGAATGGTAGGCGCGGGCTTTATGGCCAAGGGCATTGCACTACAAATTGAGAAGTTCACCCCGGGTATGGAGTTGGTTGCCATTAGCAACAGGACATCTGATAAGGCCCGGAACCTCTTTGAAAATGTGGTAGGGAAAAAATTCAAAAATTGTGAAACCTTATCTGAAACCAATGATGCTATAAGTAAAGGGTTAAAAGTGGTAACAGAAAACCCTGAGTTAATCTGTGATGCAGAGGAGATCGATGCCGTTATAGAGGTGACCGGGTCAGTGGACCTGGGAACGATGGTGGCGATTAGAGCCATTAAAAACAACAAGCACATCATCATGATGAATGCCGAAACAGATGGAACCATAGGCCCTTACTTAAAGCATCTTGCAGATCAACATGAGGTGGTATTCACCAATGCGGATGGAGATCAGCCCGGAGTGATCATCAATCTTTACCGATTCGTTCAGCAAATTGGATTGAGACCGGTACTTTGTGGAAATATAAAAGGATTACATGACCCTTACAGAAACCCCACCACTCAGGAGGGGTTTGCCAAAAAATGGGGCCAAAACCCATCAATGGTGACTTCTTTTGCGGATGGCAGTAAAATAAGTTTTGAACAAGGGATAGTGGCTAATGCCACCGGAATGAGAGTAGCTAAAAGAGGCATGTACGGGCCTACTGTAGCTGCAGGCACTCCTATCAGAAACTGTTTGGATCAATACCCCTTAAAGGAACTTCTAGATGGCCCCGGAATTGTGGATTATATAGTGGGGGCAGACCCGGCTCCCGGGGTATTTGTATTGGGCACTATGGATAATCCTATTCAAAAGCATTACCTTAACCTCTATAAGGTGGGGGAAGGCCCCTTATATTGTTTTTATAACCCCTACCACCTTTGTCACTTTGAGATCCCCATCACGGTGGCCAGAGCTGTTTTGTTTCAAGATGCTGCAATTGCACCTAAAGATAAACCTTATGTGGATGTGGTGGCCACTGCAAAAAAACCATTGAAAAAGGGGGAAAGGTTAGATGGCATAGGAGAATATACCACCTATGGGCTTTGTGAAAATAGTGATACCGTAAGGGCTCAACGGCTACTGCCCATTGGACTTGCCGAAGGGGCAGTGTTGAACAAAGATATCCCTAAGGATCAAGTATTATCATTTGATGATGTATCCCTGCCCAATGGAAAACTAGGCTACGACATATGGCGTAAGCAGGAAGAATTGTTTTTCCCGGTATAATTGAAGGTTCATACTGAACCCTCTTCTTTCAGGGGTGGGGTTAAAATTTATCACCCTGTAAATAATACAATGGCTTATGGGATAGTCAAGCTATGCCTATCATCATTACCTATCACGCAGGGGATTCATAGTGCTTCGAAATAATTTAATTACATGAAATCGAGCCTGCCCTGACTGCCGTCAGGACAGGCTCGATTTCATCTGTTTACAATTATTTTTCCTTTAAGGTTTCTTGTTCAAGAATCAGCTCATGCCATTTTGGAGAAATCAGTTCCTTTACCGCTAGCTGTGCCCTGACCTTTTTCCTAAAACCCCACACTGTGTTCTTTCTAAGTTCCAGGATTTCTGATAGTTGCTCCAATGTAAATCGCTGGGTACCGGTAATTTCGGAATAGGTGATGTAAAAAGCCTTTTCTAAAGGAAACTTTACCCCGTGAAAAATGGTGCCTGCGGTCACAGATTCTATGCTGCCGCATTTCCTGCATCTCCTGGTAAAAAGCTTTGGGCCTTTTCCCGATTGATGATGTCCACAATGCCGGCAGTGAAAACCTTCCTCCCATTTCAGTTGCTCCAAGTATCTGCAACAGGCAGCCTTATTGGGAAACAACTCCCTGAACTCTTCATAAGTCATCTCCTTGTTATCCAAGCGTGCCTGAAATGAAGCCTTAATGCTATTTTTTAGTTTCCAATTGTCTTTATCCAATAAGGAATTGATGCGCCTAATTTCTTCATCTTTTTCTCTTAACCGGGCATTAAATGCCTCAAGTAAACGGTTTTTCTTCTCCAATTCCCTAGTTCTATCCTGTACCTTACCCTCTAATTCTGCATTCACTTTTTCCTTAAGAGCCACATTGATTTTGTATTGCTGAAGTGAGCGTTTCAGGGCTTTATCCCTGAGCTGTTTCATAATTCTGATTCGGTCTCCCAAAGCAAATGACAATAGGATCATCTCCACTAAAAATGCCATATGCAAACTGTAATAAACAAAGGTACCATGGTCTATAATTGCGGTATTTGCCAATACCTTGATCACGGCTCCCAAAAACAATACCCCATAGGCTCCTACGAAAAGCCTTGCACTTTTGTACCCTTTTACAAATACGAAGATACTTGTTGCAAAAATCAATAGAAAGGGGAGAATATCGAAATAGGATATCTCAAAAAAACGGATATCATATAAGAGACCTGTTAAGAATATTATCGCCTTGATGCCAAGGGAAGCCAATAAAAGTGAATGAAAAAAAGGAGCCCTCTTGCGTGTGCTAAGGAAGCGGATGGAAAACAATATCGCCCAGTTGATGACCGAAAACTTGAAAATTCCGATGGCATATTGATTGAACACCGGGAAATCCGGCCATAAATACTGAAATCCAATGCCATCCAGACTCATTGCAAAAAGTCCGGCACTACAGAGATAAAAAATGTAGTACAAATATTTCATCTCCCTCACCGCCATGAAAATCACTAAATTGTACAGAGAAATAATTAGGATCATCCCGTAAAATAGACCATACAAAAAATATTCATTCAAGGCATAAAACAAGAACCGGCCATAGGACCTGATTGCAATTCGTATGTCCGCCTTTTGAGAGGAGGTTATTTTAAAATAATAGGTGGCAATCCCTTCCTTCTCGTTGTCAATTTTTAGTTGGAAATTTTTATGGGCAAATTCTCTAAGTTCAAAATTCTGCCCATCCCCCAAAAGTTTCATTTCAAATGACCCATTAACTGCGCTGGGGAGGTAGGCCTCTATCTGATCAATACTTTGATCATAAAACTCAATCAGCCAATATTTATCGCTATCCGGTTTTTTTTGAATCTCAAGCCGTACCCAATAGGATGCGCGCGTATTCACCTGGTTTTTGCTGAAGGCGGCGTTTACCTGAAAGTTTTCCTGAAATTCCTTTGCCGCAACGTCTTCTATGGTTAAAGACCTGGAATTATCCTCAAAAAATGCCAATTGAGAAACAGAAAATATCCGCTCTTCAATGGCATCATCCAAAACAACAGGAGTAGAAGCATACACCTGTGATCCTACCATCACACATGCGCATAGTATTATTTGCCTTAACAATAAGGGTCTTCTATCGGGTTTCATTCTACCCTCTAAATTAGAAGAATAAAACAAGGAATCCTGAACTGTACGTATAAGATTTACCTGGCTGCAACAGGCATCAACAAAAAACCCTTACCAATATTTGGCGATTTTTGCTTTCAAAAAATTCACGCTTCTTTCCAGTTGATCCATCCCATCTACCCCATCTTCAATACTAATCCATCCATCAAACCCCTTGCTCTTTAGTTCGGAGAAAATGGCATCGTAATCATTTAACCCTTTGCCTATTTCCCCATGGCTTAAACGTTTTGCATAGCCTACGGCACCCCCTTCTTCATTACGTAAGTCCTCAATACTTCCATACTTCAGATACCTGTCACTGGCATGCATGGTCACCACCCTGTGGGAAACCCTCTTCAAAAGCTCCAAAGGATCTTCGCCCGCAAGAAATGTGTTACTGGGGTCATAATTCACCCCGAAATTCGGATGGTCGATCTTATCCACTAACTTGCAAAAAACGTCCATTTTTTGAGCAAATTCAGGGTATTCCCAAAAATCGTCTTTATAATGGTTTTCGATTATCAAAGTGATTCCCCGCTCTTCCGCAAAGGGTAAGCAGGCCATTATGGAGTCGGCAGCTAGGTTGACTCCTTCATCAATGCTAAGCTCAGGCCTGCGCTGTCCACTTAGCACCCTGCAATATTGCCCGCCCAGGGCATATGTCATCTCGATCCAATATTTCTGCTTTTCGATTTCCTTTTCCCGGAATGAGGCATCAGGATGTGTAAAATCAGGGGAGCAACACATCATCGGAATGACTTTACCCTTATCTTCCACCATCTTTCTAAAATCAGTCCACCTCGCCTTATCTTTCATTTCCAGGAACCCGGCATACCACTCCAGCCCCTGTACGTCCAATTCAGAGGCAAGGTTGATCCACTCTTCCAGTTTCATGGTTCCATCTTTGCAAAGCGCCTGCATATAGGCCTTGGGAAATGCTGCTAGTTTGGGCATTTTATATGGTATTTGTTATTGTTGCTTATTTGATTAATTCATCACTTTATGGTACTTGTGTCCTTTGGGGGGTTTCTTCCTATCATGGGATGCTGCTCGAGCTCCATTACCTGTCCACTTACCGGACCGGATTCATCCGAAAGCCAGAAAATGGCTCCTGCGGCAATTTCCTGTGGATAAATGATCCTTCCCGCCGGAGCAAACATAGCAGGGAGGCCTTTAAACCAGGTATCGGAAAGCCCGTGTTCCCGTTTCCGTTGAATTTCAGTTTCGGTAAGTACCCATCCTGGGTTGATCTGATTCACCCTAATGTGGTGTTCCCGGAAAAGTACATCCCCCAAATTCCGGGTCATGGTCATCAGTGCACCTTTAGACATACTGTAACCCAATAAGTTGGGTTCTCCAGACCATGCATTAACAGACCCAATATTCAGGACACTTCCCCTGGTTTTTTGAAGATAAGGCAGTGCGGCGCGGATAAGCAGCAATGGAGCTATGGTATTAATTGTCAACACCTTTTCCATAAATGCCCTGTCCGAATTCTCCAGGTTGGAAGGGGGGACCCATGCGGCATTGTTTACCAGACTATTTATCTGTCCATATTTGTCCACACAGGCTTTAATCAACCCCTCTATGGTAGTATCATCGGATAAATCTCCTGTGTAGGCAAAAGCTTTGTCCTGACCAAGTTCCTTCACAGTCTCTGCTGCCCATTCCTTTTCCAGGCCATGAATAAGCACTTTTGCACCTTCTTCTACACATCGCTTGGCAATGGCTTTCCCGATTCCTGTGGTACTTCCGGTCACAATAATGACCTTATCCCTTAGTCTCATGTTAAGAAGGCTTCAATACGCTTTTCACCACCTCTCCATGATGCATTTTTTCAAAGGCCTCCCTCCAAGAGGCTATAGGCCAAACACCACCAATAATGGGTTGAACATCCAGGGTTCCGGCGGCCATCATTGCGATGACTTTTTCCCAAATAGGCCAGTTATGGCTGAAGCTGCCTTGCAGTCTTACATTTTTCTGTACAATAGGGTCCAGGGAAAAGTCACAGGGCTGTTTCCCCCATCCCACCTTGGTGATTTGACCATTTGGCCTTACCCAATCCATGGCCAATTTTAGGGTGGAGCTATGCCCGGCGGCATCCACCACCAATTCCGCGCCCATGCCATCCTTGCTCCTCGCCCATTCAGATGCATCCCCTACAATTCCCACACAACCGTAGGATTCTGCTATTTTCAATCTTCCTCTATCAGCTTCCAATCCCACTACCCCTACCTGAGCACCACTCAGTTTAGCCATAACCGCGCATAACATCCCAATGGTGCCCGGGCCAATTACAATAACATTATCTCCAGGTTGCAATCGGGAATTCCCTACCACCGCATTGTAGGCTACACAGCAGGGCTCGGTAAGGCATGCATGCTCAAAGGGAACATTTTCAGGCACATGATGAAGGCATCGTGCCGGCACACGCACATACCGGGTCATCGCTCCATTGACACCATACCCAAATCCTTTTCTGGTAGGATCCAAATTGTACAGCCCTACCCGGCTCATGGGGTTCAGAGGATCTATAACGGCTGCGGTTTCACTCACCACCCGGTCTCCCTCTTTCCAACCATTCACTCCTCTGCCCAAGGCCACTATATGTCCTCCAAACTCATGCCCCAGCACCACGGGGTAGTTAACCGGCCAACTATGGTCAGATGTCCACTGATGTAGATCAGAGCCACAAACGCCTACATTGGCTACCTCTAATAATACATCAGTATCCCCAATGCTTGGGAGGGCTATTTCCCTGATTTCTACGGAACCTTTTTCCTCGGCATAATTCACCACTGCCGGGGATTTTTCTGCTATTGCCATGCTTAATTGGATTTGAAATTTTCAATAACTGAAATCTTCGTGATACAAAAAAATTTAAACCTTGATATCGCCATGGGCATGGACAGCCTCACAAATTTTCCTTAAGAAAGCTTCCAAATCCCCATCCGCTGTTTTAAACGCATCGGCATCAATGGTCAGGGGAGCTCCCAGCACTACCAAAGGTGCTCCGTAGGTGGGGGTGGCGATTGCCTGCTCCAACGAAAGTCCCCCAACTGCCTGCACAGGCACATTCACGGCTTTCACTATCTCCCTTAACTGATCTAATGGGCTGGGCATTCGTTCCCCTCTGGCAGCGATGCCTCTTCTCTCATCATACCCTATGTGATGGATCACAAAATCGCAACCCAAGTCTTCCAGAAATTTGGCACCTTCCACCATATCCGGGCAACCCAAGTTATCCCCCATTACCTGTACACCATGATCTTTTCCGGCCTGCACCACACACTTGATGGTTTCCTCATGTGCCCTTGCCATTACCACCACATGGGTAGCTCCTGCTTTGGCCATCATCTCGGCCTCAAGATATCCACCGTCCATTGTTTTCAGGTCTGCAACTATAGGCACATCCGGAAAAGCTTCCCTCATTTTTCTCACTCCGTGAAGGCCTTCGGCTAATATCAGCGGAGTTCCTGCTTCTAACCAATCTACTCCTGCACGTAATGCCATTGAAGCAGTCTCTAATGCTTCGTCTATATTGGTTAAATCTAATGAGATCTGAACGATGGGTTTCATTTTTTTCGGTTTATAAATTAATCAATTGAAAAGTTTATTGATACAATAAATGGAACACTATTTATCATACAATCTACATCTATAGTACAGAGATAAAAAAAGAAAGGCCATTGACTGGCCTTTCTTTTTTTTAAGTGGTGTAAACCGAATTGAACATCACATAGTCCGTGGTGAGGTCGCTACCCCAGCCTACGGCTTCGGCATTTCCAGTATTCACTTCCAAATGAACCACAATATTGGATTCTCTCAACAACTTCTTCATCAAGTTTTTTTCAAAATCCGTTGGGGTACCTTTTTTCAGTACCTGGATGAGGTTCTCACTGTCTCCAAGAAATAGGTTGGCTTTTTTGTAATTGAAGTTTATTCCTGCATTGCCACAGGCGGCTATGATCCTCCCCCAGTTAGGATCTCTGCCGAACATCGCCGTCTTCACCAGCAAGGAATCGGATATGGCCCTGACCAGGATCCTTGCTATGGCTTCAGTTTTGGCTTTAGAAACCCGGTATTCTATAAATTTAGAAGCTCCTTCCCCGTCCGACACGATTAATTTAGCTAAGTGAATTAGCGTTTCCAGAAGTTTCTCCCTGAATTTTTGGTATAACGGGTCATCTTCTGTTTCTACTTTCTTGTTTTCTGCCAGACCATTGGCCATGATGGCCACCATATCATTCGTGGATGTATCACCATCCACAGTGATCATGTTAAATGACCTTTCCACGCAATATTTCAGGGCTTTTTGCAGCAGTTTTTCATCAATGGCTATATCCGTAACCACAAAGGAAAGCATGGTAGCCATATTGGGATGAATCATCCCGGAACCCTTAGCAATACCTCCTATGGAGATGATCTTCCCTTCCCATTCAAACTCGACAAACCCTTCTTTGGCAAAGGTATCCGTAGTCAATATGGCATTGGCCACAAATGAACCGGCTTTTGGGTCTTCACTAAGCTTGGGAATACTTGTCCTTATGCCTTCCACAACGTCTTCTGTAGGGAATTTCTCCCCTATAAGTCCGGTACTGGCCACGATCACGTCTTCTTTGGGGATCCCCAAACCATCTGATACCGCCTTTGCCATTGCCTCAGCTCCTAACCTTCCTTGCTCACCAGTGCAGGCATTGGCATTTCCCGCATTACAAACAATTACCTGGGCACGATTATTTTTCAAATGTTTTTTGGTCAGTTTGATGGGCTCTGCCTGTACCTTGTTCTGGGTAAAGGTAGCGGCAGCAGCTGCCGGAACCTCGGAATAAATCAAGGCCAAGTCCCTTCTCATGGATTTTACCCCGGAATGAGCCCCCCACACCTTGATTCCTTTCACGCCTGTAATATTCTTTATCATAAATCAATGGTTTGTTTCATGTGTTTATATTTTTTTTCAGCGGTCATAACTTGCCCCGGTTTATCGGGGTGGAATCTCGCAATCTATAAACATCCCAGTGTGTGACGTGCTCGTCATGCTCGATTTCATCTGTTTATAATTTGTTTTTCAGTGGTCATAACTTGCCCCGGTTTATCGGGGTGGAATCTCGCTTTGATAATCATCCCTCTGTGTGAGGTTCTCCTCATGCCCTGACTGCCGTCAGGACAGGCTCGATTTCATGTGTTTAAAATTGCTTTTTATTGGTCATTACCTGTCCCGAACTTGTTTCGGGAACTTGTCCCGCACTGTAAGTCGGG
>PXCO01000176.1 GCA_003565295.1 Cyclobacteriaceae bacterium | reverse complement strand
GTGACATCTTGCTTTATGCGGAAAAAAGTGGCGTATGGCTGATCCCCCAATCCAGAAAACCTCCTTTTAGCATCCATCCCCAGCTAAATGGAACCCTATATGAGTTTGCAAAAGATGCAAAAGGTAACGTTTTGGCTTACCACCCCAATCCTGTCCAAGCCGTTCATGATTGTGTATTGCTTACTGCAGACGGGCAAGTAGAGAATTATGGGTGGGTAATGGATTACCAAACGGAAATACGCAGGGTATTCAGCGATGATTTTACGCAAGGTTTTCTGGCAGGTACCGGTGATGGATTCAACAGTTTTCAAATTAGGCCCAATCTGTTTCAGACCCATCTCTCTACCCCAAACTTGGGTAAAACCGCCTATGGCACAAGCATAAGAGGTATGGCAAAACTGGGTTCAAACAAATTGTTTATTGCTACTGAGGTAGAAGGGCTGTACGAACTGGACTTAGAAACCCAAACCCTTAGCCGACCAGGAGACAGAATGCAATCCTTGGAGGAATTGAATACCCTTAAGTTTACCCGCAATATACTGGCAGAGGGAGATAGCGTTCTATGGATTACCGGTTTGGCAGGGGTCATCAAATACAATGATACTGCATCGAAACTGCAATTTTACTCAACCTATGATGGACCCGTCATCACAGGCGATCAGGAAACCTGGGGTATCGCCAGGGATAAGGATGGCCAATATTGGGTAGTGACTCGCGATGGCAGGCTGCTGGTACTGAAGCCCGGAAAAGAGGAATTTGAAACATATACGGACAAAGATGGTCGGCAACCACTTTCAGGTACACAACCCAGTTTCCTCATCAGCGCCAAAGACGGCAGCCTTTGGGCAGGCACTTCCCTCTCAGGGCTATTTAGGATTGACCCGGCACAGGGACTGTCCAAAAACTATTCAGCTGATGCCATTGATGCTTCCGGTATCACCAGCAATCATATTAGTTGTATTCATGAAGATGAGGAAGGAATGCTTTGGGTGGGCACCATGGAAAGCGGACTTCACCTTTTTGACCCAAAGAAAGGAAAAGTGTTAGCCCAGTATGACCGTACAAACGGTTTAAGAAACAATAGTGTGGTGGGCATTTTACCCGACAGCAAAGGAAACTTTTGGGTAAGTACATTCAGTGGCCTTTCCTACCTCGACACCAATCAGAAGTCCTTCCGGAACTTTACAACTGCAAACGGATTATCGCACAACGAATTTAACCGTCACGCCTTTTTCTTTGATTCTGACGATGGCCGTTTTTATTTCGGAGGTATGAACGGGGTCAACTCCTTTAAAGAAGAAACTATAAGCGCCATAGCACAAAATGCGTCCCTGCTGATATCCGAAATGTGGGTGACCGACCTGAAGGGAAAAACGGCCGGGCAACGGGAAGGAATCCTTGACGGGACTACTATTACAATGGCGCCAGGCAGCCGCTTTCTCCGATTAAAGTTATCGCTGTTAACCTTCGGTGACAATTCCGGTAATCAGTTTGCCTATAAGCTGGACGGGGTCGGCAATGATTGGAATTATCTCGGACAAGGCCGCGACCTACGCATTGATTACCCGCCGGCAGGAAAGCACATCCTGCGCATAAAAGGCGCAGACATTCATGGCAACTGGAGTAGCGACGAAATAACATTAAGGCTCGACGTTCAGGAATTTTGGTACAGGAGATGGTGGGCATTGGCATTATATACGCTTGTTTTGGCAGCCGTCGGCATTTACTTCTACCGGTTTCAGCTTAGCCGTACCTTTGCCAAAAAAGAAGCAAGTCGCTTACAACAGCTAGATGACTTCAAAACCCGTTTCTTTACCAATATCAGCCACGAGTTCAGAACCCCGCTTACCGTGATCCTCGGAATGGTCGATCTTTTGAAAAGATCCGCCATGGACGGTAAATCAACCGAAGCAGAAGAACATTCAGAAATGATTAAAAGGAACAGCCGTCACTTGTTGAACCTGGTGAATCAATTGCTTGACCTCGCAAGGCTGGAATCTGGAAAACTCCATCTTTCACCCGCCAATGGCGACCTCGTTTCCTTTATCCAATACCAGGTAGAGTCCTTCCGCTCTTATGCCCATTCGCGTGGAATAGACCTCAGCTTTCAAAGCGACAGGAAGACGCTAGAAATGGCCCTCGACTATAATAAAATGCAGGGGATATTGGTAAACCTGATCTCAAACGCATTGAAGTTTACGCCCGAAGCGGGCAAAGTTTCTGTGGATCTGAAAACGGTCCCTTTTGTACCGGGAACAGATCCCAAAGAGATTATCATTACGGTAATGGACAATGGTATCGGTATTGCCCAAGAAGACCTGGACAGTATATTTGACCGTTTTTACCAGGTGGATAGCTCCTCTACCCGAAAGGATAGCGGTACCGGCGTGGGACTTGCACTTGTGCAGGAATTGGTAAAGCTGATGAATGGTTCAGTATCGGTAGATAGCCAACCCGGCCTCGGAACGAGCTTCAGCATCACCCTTCCCTTTACCGCTGTGAGGGCTGAATGGAACGATCAGGCTTCTGAACCGGCGAAAGGCTTGGAGGAAAGGATTGAAGAAGCTCAAGGCATTGAGGAGGAGACTTCGGAAAGCACGCTCCCGGTTTTATTGATTGTAGAAGATAACCGCGATGTACGGTTATATATTTACGAAACCCTGAAAGAACAGTACAGGATCACCATGGCGGTAAATGGGGCTGAGGGAATAGAAAAAGCCAGGGAAATGGTGCCCGACCTGATCATCAGCGATGTGATGATGCCTGTAAAGGATGGGTTCGAATTATGCAGAGCCCTGAAAGCAGATGAACTTACCAGCCATGTACCCATCATATTGCTTACCGCGCGGGCTGATGCAGCATCGCGAATTGCGGGGTTGAAACGGGGTGCTGATGCCTACCTGGCAAAACCCTTTGAACCGGCGGAACTATTTGTTCATGCAGAAAACCTGATCCGCCTGCGAAGGCAGTTACAAAAGCGGTACGCTTCAGTGGCACAATTACCTCAAACGCCTTCCCCCGATCCCGACCTCGAACTTGAGGATGCTTTTATTTTGAAGATCAGAGAAGTGATAAAGCAAAATCTTCAAAGTGAAACCTTCGACATTCCAGAGCTTGGCAAGGCATTGGGTATGAGCCGTAGCCAGCTTTTCAGAAAAGTAAAAGCCCTGACCGGCACTTCGCCAAGCCTTCTGGTCAGGTCCATCCGATTACAAGAAGCCCAAATCCTGTTGCGAGATACTGACCTGAGCATTGCCGAAGTTGCCTACGAAGTTGGTTTTTCTACCCCGGCCTATTTTTCCACTGCCTTTCTCGAGGAATTTGGCTCTTCCCCCAGCGAGTGGCGTTTGCAGGTCAAAAACGCATCTTAATCCGCATTCCCAAAACTTTTTATTCCTAAAATAAGGCATTTGCAACATGGTTAAAAGCATTTGAGCCATGATTGAAAGCCTATCGGGCATTTTACTTTCACTTTTATACCCGACAAAAGAAAGGCAAGTGACCCATTCACCGAAGCCTTTAATATCCTGCATATTAAAAACCCACATTATGAAAAACTAAGTTTCATTTTTCCGCATCCGTGCCATGTTCTCTTCTGTTTCAGGTATGAGTACCCTAAGCGTTTGTTTGATGGCGATGGCCCTTGCCCTCGGATCGAGCATAAGCGCCTCGGCACAACAGCCCTTTATCACCACCTGGCAAACTGACAATGCCGGCACTTCTGCCAGCAACCAAATCACTATCCCCGGTATTGGCAGCAACTATGACATTTACTGGGAAGAAGTGGGCAACCCTGCCAATCAGGGGACTGCAACTGGTAATAACTTCACCACAATCACCTTCCCCTCAGCAGGCACCTACCGGGTTAGCATCTCGCCGGGAACCGGCACCTTTCACCGGGTCACATTTAACAATACCGGAGACCATCTCAAATTACTTAGTATTGATCAGTGGGGCAGTATCGCCTGGAGTAATATGTCAGGTGCCTTTTATGGCTGCGCCAATATGACTTATAATGCCACTGATATACCCGACCTTTCAAATTTGACATCATTGAGTTTTATGTTTGCAGGATGTACTCAATTTAACGGAGCCATTGGAAATTGGAACGTAAGTAATGTGACCGATATGCAAGGGATGTTCTTTTCAGCCACGGCTTTCAATCAGCCAATTGGTAATTGGGATGTAAGTAACGTGACCAATATGATTTCCACGTTCTATGGTGCAACAGCCTTTAACCATCCCATTGGCAGCTGGGATGTAAGCAATGTGAATAATATGAGGACCATGTTCTTAGGTGCAACAGCCTTTAACCAGCCTATTGGCGACTGGGATGTTACTAAGGTGAATAATATGGCATCTATGTTGTCAAGTGCTAGGGCCTTCAATCAGCCGATAGGTAATTGGAATGTAAGCAATGTGACCAATATGAATCGCATGTTCTTTCGTGCAACAGCCTTTAATCAGCCTGTTGGCACCTGGGATGTAAGCAATGTGGTCGATATGACGTTCATGTTCACCGAAGCTACTGCATTTGATCAGCCAATTGGAGACTGGAATGTGGCAAAAGTAACCACAATGAACAGCATGTTTGCAAACGCCAGAGCTTTTAACCAAGAGATAGGCAATTGGAATGTTGCCAACGTGACCAATATGAGGTATATGTTCACCGGTGCTACGTTATTTAACCAACCGATTGGTAACTGGAATGTAGGGAAAGTGACTGATATGGAGTCGATGTTTAGCGGTGCCAGGGCCTTTAACCAACATATAAGCAATTGGGATGTTAGCAATGTAACCAGCATGAGGTTAATGTTTGCTTTTACTTGGGCATTCGATCAACCTATTGGAAAATGGGATGTAGGCAATGTAGCTGACATGTTCAGCATGTTTCAGGCCGCCAGAGTATTTAACCAACCGATCGGCAACTGGAATGTAAGTAACGTGACCAATATGAGTCTCATGTTCTCAGGAGCCAGTGCGTTCAACCAAAACTTAAGTGAATGGACACTGAACAGCAGTGTAGACCTTTCCTCTTTCCTTAACAGTAGTGGTATGGACTGCCTCAATTATTCAGCTACACTGCAAGGCTGGGCGGCAAACCCTACCACACCTGATGGACGTAACCTGGACGCCTCAGGCAGACAGTATGGCACCAATGCCGAAGCGGCCCGAAATATCCTGCTGGCCAAAGGATGGACCATCAGCGGGGATGCAGCTTCAGGTACACTCTGCCAGGCCTGCGAAATCATCACCGCAGAGATCAGCGGCACTACGGATATTTGCCCTGGTGCAGACGCCACTATCTCAGCGGCCATTACAGGAGGAGTAGCACCCTATACCCTGATTTATTCACCCGATGGGGGCACTACTACCTTAACAGTAAATAATTATCAAAGTGGAGAGGCCATTACCTTAAGCCCTGCATCCACAACAACCTATACGCTGGTCTCCGTAACTGATGGGAATGGCTGTACAGCCGACCTAAGCGGTAGCGCCACCATAACCGTTACCACACCTCCCACAGCTTCCATTTCCGGTACCCCTATGGGTTGCGGTAGCGTATCGCTGATAGCAAGTGGTGGCACTACCTATCAGTGGAATGGAGGCAGTACACCTACGCAAGCCGAAAATACCTTTACCAGTTCAGGGACCTATACTGTCACCGTCACCAATGAGCCGGGTTGCAGCAGTGAGGCATCTGTTGAAGTGACCATCACATCCCTCACCTTCTACCTCGATGCAGATGGGGATGGTTTTGGCGATCCTGCAGTCAGCATTCAGGCCTGTTCCGCTCCTGAGGGTTACATAAGCGACAATACAGATTGTGACGACAATGATGCCGATCTGAACCCCAATACCGTCTGGTACCTTGATGCGGATAACGATGGTTATTACACGGGAACCGGCATTACACAGTGTGAAAGTCCAGGTGCTGGATATCGCTATACCGGTATTATTGGCGAAGGTGATTGCAACGACAATGATCCAGCCATTAACCCTGGTGCAACAGAAGTTTGTGATGGTATAGACAATAACTGTAATGGAATAATTGACGAGGGCTGTAGCACCTGCACCTCTTTAGATGCATCTGCCAGCAGTCAGCCTGTTCCAGTGGGCACCCCGGCCGCCCTAAGTGCAACAGTTTTCCCTGCTGCCCAGGGCATTACAGTTCAGTTTGCTATAGTAAATGAAGCTGGCATAACTACCCACAACCTACAAGCAACCACCGGTGAAAATGGGACAGCTACTGCTACAGTGACAGGTTTGACATTGGGTGTTTACCAAGTGAACGCTATGGCTGATTGTGGTACCTCGGTAGCTTACCTGCCCGTGTATGATGCAAGCGGCAGCTTTGTCACCGGCGGCGGATGGTTTACCTCGCCCGAGGGTGCCATGCCTGCACAACCCGACGTTACCGGTAAAGCCAATTTTGGTTTTGTAGCCAAGTATAAAAAAGGTAATAATCAGGTAGAAGGAAACACCGATTTCCAATTCAACGCCGGTAATCTGTCCTTCAAGAGCAACTTGCACGAAAACGGATCGCTTGTGATAAGTGGTCGTAGAGCTACCTATCGTGGAGAAGGAACTGTAAATGGTGAACCAGGATACAGATTCACACTCACCGCTTTGGATGGCCAATGGAACGGGGGCACAGGCTCAGACCAGTTCCGCATAAAAATATGGAACGACTTGGCCATTGTGTATGATAACCAAATGGGAGCAGCCGACAACGCAGAAGCTTCTACAGCACTTGGCGGCGGAAACATCATGATTCACGAAGCAAGAGGCAAGAATAAACGGGAGATTCCAGGTGAACCTGAAGAAAACGCTTCTGTGATGGAGAAGGATCCACAACTGAGGGATTTCCCTAGGATGACCAG
>PXCO01000114.1 GCA_003565295.1 Cyclobacteriaceae bacterium | reverse complement strand
GTTCATTCTTTCCAGGTCGAAGGATATACTGCCTTTGCTCCCATAGATCTCGAAGTTGAGCCTGTTTTTTCTGCCATTCGCAAAGCGCGTGGCCTCAAAAGAGCCTAAGGCTCCATTGGCAAAAGTTACATGCATAAGGGCTGCATCCTCCACGGTTACCGGACCCTTACCTTTACCGCTAGCTTCGGCTTTTAGGTTTCCGGTACCTGATTCCTCTGCCAATGGTCTTTCCGTGATAAAGTTGGTTGTAAGTGCGGACACGCTGTTGATTTGCCCTACCAGGTGAATAGCCAGGTCTACGCAGTGGGAGTTTAAATCCCATTGGGGACCGGCCTGGGCCAATTCTTTTTTAAGTTGCCAGGTAAGTGGGAATGTTGGATCTGTGATCCAATCCTGTTGATAGGCTGCCCGCCAGTGATAAATCCTGCCGATTTTTCCTTCATCAATCATATGTTTTGCCAGGGCAATGGCAGGTACTCTTCGATAGTTGTGGTTAAGGTAATGGGTAACCCCATTGGCTTCACACACTTCCAACATTTCCTCAGCTTGGGCACTGTTCATGGCCATGGGTTTCTCACAGAAAATATGTTTCCCGGCCCTTGCCGCAGCTATGGCAATATCATAATGCAAATGCTGAGGGAGGGCAATATCAATGACATCTATATCGTCCCGGGAGATTACCTTTTCCCAATTGGTTTCTACCTCCTCCCATCCCCATTTTTCCGCAAAATCCTTTACTGCGGTTTCATTTCGGCCACAAACTACTTTCAAAACGGGTTGTGCGTCTAAGTCAAAGAACAAAGGCGCTTTCAACCAGGCGTTGGTATGGGCGCGTCCCATAAATTTGTAACCAATTAAACCTATTCTTAATGTCTTCATCGTGCAACAGTAATTGATTCGGTAAGCTTCCTCAACGCCTGTATACTTTGCGCCACCACCTCTTCTTCTTTGTTTTTATAATCTGGATGTAAAAAATCAACTTCCACCGCCAAAAAACCTTCATAATGGTGATCACTTAAAATCTGGGCTAATTTTTGGTTGTTGATTAGCCCCTCGCCGGTGGGAACGCAGGCAAAGTAACACCATTGGTTCACGGGCAGAGAGGTTGCCGGTTTGAGATCTTTGATATGGGTGGCAAATACGTGGGGGGCAAGTTTCTCCATTCCCTGAATGGGATCGTCAAGTACCCTCAAAAAATTTCCGGAATCAAAATTTACCCCAAAATAGGGGGAATTTACCTGCTGAATCAACTGTAGAATTTCATCAGAGTCATAGTCTATGTGGTTTTCTATGGCTAGCTTAATCCCATATTTTTGGGAAACCGCTACTGCTTTCGAAAACATTTCGGTCAATTTGTCCAGTTGAGGCCCATGTGGTTCAAAACGAAAGGGATGGCTGCTTCCCACTACCCTCATCACTTTTGCCCCGATTTTGTCGGCATATTCGATATGCTCGATCATTTCATCAAAAGCCTTTTCGTTTGATCCTCCCTCCAAGCCGTCGGGATGACCCCAGGCATAGACACGATCATAGTTTTGATCATCTAATCGGCTCTTTATATCACGAAGGTAATCGTCATTGAATTTGGGTATAAAGCAGGATTCAAGTGACAATCCCTCTACCGGTAAGGCAGCCGCCTTATCCAAAAAATCCTCAAAAGTAATTTCCTTTTCAGGCGGTTCCTGAATGTCATATACTTCTCCAAACAGACGGTGGTAGCAATAGCTATCTATCCCTATTTTCATGGTCAGGTAGTTTAGGTTATTTTTAATTGACTCCAAATAGTCAACGTTGACTATATTTACTCTAAGGTATGAAAATGGCCTCAATAATCAAAATCCCCCCTCCTTTTTGTGCTGTTTTTTAGGGATTTATACTAATTTGGAAAAAAAGCAATGTCCGGCTAGTAATTATAACCACATGTGGATAGTAAAAGTATAAATGCTATATTGAACCTATTCAGCCATGCCCCTTTTTACTAAACACTTTGGGAAACGTTTGGTTGAACATCCGCACAACCAGCTAGTCTCTTAGTCGAGCACCTATAAATTCATATGCAATTAACAACGTGAAACATAAAACAATAGGAATCAAGGATATAGCAGAAAGAGCCAAGGTCTCTACGGGCCCAGTGGATAAGGTGTTGAATAATAGAGGAGGTGTTTCTAAAGCCACCAGGGAAAAGATCCTGAAAGCAATCAAGGAACTTGGTTACAAGCCAAATATTCTCGCGAGTAACTTAAAGTCCGGCAAACAACGCAACATTGCAGTACTCATACCCAAAAGCACCCCAAATATACCATTTTGGTCACTCCACCAGCGGGGATTTGATGCTGCGATGGAGGAATTGGCCCCCTTTAATTTCAATCTGGAGATTTTAAATTTTGACCAAAACGATGAAAATTCATTTAAAACACAGGTTGATCGAGCTATTGGAAGCCAACTGGATGGGTTGCTAATGGTTCCTATCTTTAAAAAGGAAACCAAGCGTCTCCTTGACCATTGTCGCTCCACAGAAATTCCTGTCCTGTTTTTTGACAGCCATGTCGAAGACTTGGAGTATACTTCATTTATAGGCCAACATTCGGAAGAAAGTGGTTTCCTGGCCGCTGAATTGTTGGACAAATGCCTAACAAGGAACCAAAAGATTCTTATCGTTACGCTGGAGGAAAAAGATGGGAACCACCTGCATTTCAAGAAAAGGGAAGCAGGTTTTAACTCCTTTCACCAAAAAACAAACGTGAAGTTACTGAAATATGAGAATACAACGGAAAATCTGGAAAAGGTAAAAAAGGATCTATTAGGCATATTACAACAAGATAAGGATATAAGAGGTGTTTTTGTGACCAATGGGGTCAATATAGTCATGCCAATAGTGGAGCGGATCGGTAAAGAAAATTACAAATCCATCGGATATGATCTCATAGATCAAAACATACACTTTTTAAATACCGGAGCATTGGACTTTATAATTTCACAAAAACCAGCCAGACAGGCCTATGAAGGCTTGAAATTGTTCTACGAAATGTTTGTTCGCAAACAAATACCCCAAAAAGACTATTTCTTGCCTATAGATATTGTGGTCAAATCCAATCTGAAATACTTTTCAAGCCATATTACTTTATAATGTTCCATCTGGAAAGCAATAATGAAATTTCCATTAACACAGTTGAACATCTAAGTTACATGTAAAGGGGAGTTGGTAAAATAAAATGAAGATTACTGCCCTTCCCTGTCCTGGCGCTGTTTATCCGATTCCCGCATGAACATTTTCCTGTCCTCCTCAGAATACCAGACCATGTCCTCCCACTCCACCACAGGAATATGCTGGTCTTCCCTGGGTATGGAAAGGTTCCTAATGTCGCGATCTAGTTCTTCATCGGTAATGTTGATCATTTTTGTTTTTTTCATCTGTTTATAATTTCTTTTCAGCGGTCATTACCTGTCCCGAACTTGTTTCGGGAACTTGCCCCGGTTTATCGGGGTGGAATCTCGCTTTGATAATCATTCCACTGTGTGACGTTTTCGTCATGCCCTGACTGCCGTCAGGACAGGCTCGATTTCATAGGATTACAATGTTTTTGGTAGCTATTTTCATTTCCAGATTTGCCCCTCATCGATTTTGAAAGATGCTCTTTTGAATTTACAAAATTTATATGTAAAAATGATTCTGTTTCATAATAATGTGGAGGTTGGCCGAATAGGATATTGAGAAAGAGCCTAATAAATAAATTATTTAAGATGGGTTATTCTTGAACCAAAGATATATCCCATTGGTCCACCCAAAACCGTCCTGATTTGGGTACTCTCCTCCTCCGGCAGGTGATTCGGGATCCACAACATTGTATTTTTCCATCATCTTCCCTGTTTCTTTAAAAACTTTGTCATTGTTTTCTATCCACCTCTTTTTCAGCTCTTCTGCCGTATTATAGAACCCATAATTGCAGAGTCCCACGTAAGTCAGGTATTGCAAAGGAGCCCAACCGTTAGGAAAATCCCATTGCTGACCGCTTTCGTGAAGGGATGAAACCACCCCTCCCTTTTGTAAAAAGCTTTCGGTGATATGTTCGTGAACATGCTGTGCATGTTCTTCAGTGGCAATTTTAAAGAAAAGCGGGTAAACGCCAGCTAGCGACATTATTTTTGTAGACTTATTCGATTCTGCATCATAGTCCATAAAAAATTTCCTGTCATCATTCCAAAAGTTTTCAAGGAGGGCTTTTTTGCGTTTCTCTGCCTTTTCAAGGAAATAAGTGGCAGGCTCGGAAAAAGAGCTATGCCCATAAGCTTCTGATAAGGTAACTTCAAGATCATAAAGCAGGCAGTTTAG
The DNA here is from genome assembly GCA_003565295.1 of Cyclobacteriaceae bacterium. Classification (GTDB taxonomy): domain Bacteria; phylum Bacteroidota; class Bacteroidia; order Cytophagales; family Cyclobacteriaceae; genus Pleomorphovibrio. The sequence continues at coordinate 2,576 of PXCO01000114.1, read as the reverse complement.
ATCTACCGGTACTATATCAGTGGTATGAATGGTTTCCATTATATTCTCTTTCCTGAACCAACGGCAGGGAAAGTCCCAACCAGATTCACAAGCTGCCCTTATATGCCTGTAGAGTGTTCCAGGTTCCACTCCATAGGGGGCAGAATTATGCGCCATTTCCACATCTTCCACGTAAGATTCCGGACGAGGAGCAGGTAGGTCATCCCAGTAACGGTTCAGAATACTGCCATCAGGCAGCAATATTACTCTGCGAAAATAGGTTTCCCTATCCGAAAGGCGAAAGTACCCGTCCATCCAATAATTATACTCCTTTTGCAGGTGAGGAAGATATTTTGTAAAAACATCCGGCCCATCGATGTCAGCAAGAAGTCGTACCATCAGAGCATAAAAAGGAGGCTGGGAACGCGTCAGATAATAACTGCGATTCGCATTGGGAATATGTCCATAGGAATCAATTAAGTGCGCGAAATTTTCTACCATTTCTCTAATCAGATCATTCTTTCCTGCATATTGCAACCCCAGCATGGTAAAGTAGCTGTCCCAATAATATAACCCTCTAAACCTTGCCCCTGGAACTATATAGGATTTGGGAACAGGCAACATGGAGCAATTTTCTTGCGATTTTCGGGTCAAAAGCGGCCAAACTTTGTTGATATGTTCAGTGACCGGTAGTTGTTGATCACTTTCATAATCCGTCTTTACTGGTGAGGGAATTTCAAAATATTCGGAAACAAAATCCTTAAGGTCAAAGTCTTTTTTATGTTTTTCAATTTCATATAGACTTAGGATTTCTTCCGGGGATCGCTTGGGGAAACAGTCCGCAAAAGTAATGGAATCATCGAAAACGTGACTCATCTGCACATCATGGAACAGCGGTCCAAATAATTGGTCAGGTGGTAAAATGGAGGGAACTACACTGTAAATCTGTGGGGGTTTTATAGAGTTCATTTCGTTCATTTTTTCATTAAGCGACCATTTCAGATTTTTTGTTGAATGGTTTTTGGTAAGTGGGTATTATAAAAAAAACCTGAAACCAGAAAGTGATAGGGTAGCAATCAGAAATACATACGCAGGAAAGAACTACTTTTCCCGAATCTATTTGACCCAGTTTCTGGGCCTGCTATAGCATTTTTTTGACAATCCAAAATATCAGGGCGATAACCAACACAACTACAATTATGCCAACCCAAATACCCGCTTCGAAAATATCACCAATCAGGGTACATCCCGTAAAAGTGAATATCAAGAGCAAAAAGGAAAAAATTTTTATAATGAGATTTTTCATGCTAGGTAAATTTAGATGGTTTTTTTAGAATAAATTATATATTTATTATTAATAATCTCAAATATGATGCCGTATTTTAGAGTTTTACATTTTTTTAATTTCCCAAAATCAATTAAACACACCATTATTATGAAACTTTATAAAACCTATTGAAGTCGGATCGGCCGAAATATAGGAATCCGACAATTGAGGATCAGGATAATGGATTCAAGGAACCTTTAAAAGGTAAAAAAGGGTTTGACCACAAATTTATTTTAGTGCGAATTTCATTATGCGAATGCTTGTTGCTGGCACTGTCTGCATATGGTTTTTTATTGTTTCCTTTACCTCCCGCCATTCAGGGTTGGTGTCTTCAGCATTTTCTCCAACTAATTCCCAAGCCTCCATAGCCTCTTTTATTCGGTAGCCATCTATTTCCGGTTTTATATTTTTTATTTCATCCGAAAGATTCATGATGTATACATAGAGTTCCTTTCTTTCCGGATCCAGGCTGGCAAAGGTGCGGACGTGCAGGGAGGAGGAAGTTTTTATCATTTTTTTGCCGAGAAACTTTCCCCAAATCATTAGGCTGTATCCGTTTGCATTAAAATTACCTTCCCTGTCAAGGGCATCAAAAGCACTATGGCTTTCGGAATCATTATTGATCCAGCGCGTGTTCCAAAAGCAGGAGAAAACTATATTGGGTTCCAACAATTGATGCCCAGTTTGTTCAAAAGCGGCAAGGGCATGTCCCATATTATTAATGAAGGGCCATTTTTTACCCCAGTCAAAAGGCCCATATTCAGCCACGATCAGTTTGGACTTTATTCCTTCTATTGGGGAGGCATGTTGTTTAATGGATTGCAGTGCCCGGGTTACCGGTGCCATCAGGTCCTGGAGGGTATCCCTATAAGTGGCGTAACCATCCTTATAATTAAACACCGGATAATTGCTGATAGCAAAATAATCATAATGCCCCGAAGCCATGGTCAAAACCACCTTATTAAATTCATCCCTATTCCCATTCGGGATTATTTTAATAGTTGGGTCCACTGCTTTCATGGCTTTCGAAAAATCAACCACATCCTGGGCGTAAACCTCAGCGGTAGAGTTTTCATTTTCGGGATGCCAGCTTTCATTGCCAATCATCCAGAATTTTACGTCGTATTTCTTTTTAATATTGGCATACCGCACCCACTCCACGGCATGTTGGAGCAATTGCTCTTTGGTAGACCAGGTGCTTCCTTCGGGATAATCCACCAAGTACTCATCCGCAGCTACCACTACCACCGGTTCTGCACCCACCTCCCGG